>JBAPZR010000422.1:0-12847 GCA_049285335.1 Xanthobacteraceae bacterium
GGATGAAGGGAGTGCGCACATTCCGAAATCTTTTGACGTCGACATACTCAGTTAAGTGTTCGATCGAGCGCGTGGTTATTTGGTGTTATGGTTCTGTGGTTGTTGGACGCAGGGCGGGGTTTGATCCATGTCCGCTATACCCCCGAATGTGTTGCAAAACTATTTTTGGCTCGGCGCGAAGAACATTTTTCCTGCGTTTGGCACGCCGGAGTAACTTTGATTCAAAAATCTAGTCTTCTATTATTGCCCATTTTTCAACGTCGGACGGTTGGGTGGTGATCCCCGAAAGGGACGTCGCGAAACACTGTTGGGGCCACAGATTTGTGGCTCCCGGAAAACTGAGAATATGTTTGCGCGATTCCGTGCCTTCAACTTAATTGATCGATCAAAACTCTCGCATCGTGAAGATCGGGAGTGTCGAAGCCCTCCTCAAAGTCGGCATAGATCTCTGCTAGACGGTCACGCGCCTGCGCTCTTTCGCCTCGATCAGCCAATAAACCTGCCATTGAGGTCATGGCCCGCAATACCCATCCGCGTGCTCCTTGTGCTTCCGCAATTTCGAGCGCTGAACGAAAACAGTTTTCCGTCATCTCCAAGTTCCGCCCGGAGGTTCGAAGAAAGAGCTCGCCTTGCACCAGGTAAAGGCGAGGTATGTCACCCTTTACGCCAATCTCGTTCGCAATATTGATGGCGCACGAGACTTCCTGCAGTCCTTCATCATAACGTTCGGCCGCCAGATAGGCTTCGGCATTCATGCGCCGAGCGCGCGACAGCCAAATTCGCACGCCGATCCGATCGAGCTGGTCGAGGCCCTCTGCCAAGCGCGCAAAACCTTCACTCCTGTCGCCCAGGTGGACCAACGCCCAACCAAGGTCGATCATCGCCAACGCCCCGGGTTGGGCCAGCTTGTATTCCTGGCATATAGGAACAAGCTCGCTCGCGCTTGCAGCCACTGCAGCAACGTCGCGCCGTAGGGCCTGAGATTGAGCATTAAAAGATAGCGCGTGCGCCAACGAGGGAATGTGCTGCAGTCTGCGAGCGAGCACCAGCGCACTTTGTTCCATTCGCGCAGCTTCGTCGGGACAACCAAGCGCCCACTTTACCGAGGCACCTACGGACATGGCGCAAACGGCTGGATCATGTCCTATGTAACGGTATCGATGCTGAGCATCGCGGTCTTCATCATAGAGCGCCAAGCAAGTTTCGAAATGCCTGTTCGCTTCCAAGTGGAAGCCACGTATCCATTGTGATGGAGCGGCCGAGTGATGAGCCTGCAAAGTGACTTCAGGATCGTCAAGCTTGCGGGCAATCCGAAACAATTCGTCAGAAATTTCGTCCGATCGGTTTAGTTCACCTCGAGCATAGCGGAACAGCCAAAGGCTTGTGAGAGGGGATGCGAGATCGCGAGACGCTTCGAGTTGGCGCGCGACATTGGTAGCACGCTCAAGCGCTTCGCCAACGGCCGGGGCGGCCCAGCCATGAATACTCATGAGGGCCGGTCCGAGCTGGGACAAAATTGCAAGTTCTGTGCGCAACCGGTCAGTACTTTCGGATCGCTGGGTATTTCGAAGCAACGCGCGCTGAAAATGCTCGATCGCTTCGATATTGGCCCCCCGGTGTACCGCCTGCTCGCCCGCCGCGCGCCAATAAAGAGCGGCTTTTTCGAGCAACTCGGCGGCGTCACAATGTTGAGCGAGCAACTCCGGTTGGTTTTTAGCAATTTCGGCGAATTGCTCTTCGAGGACTTCGACGATTCGGGCGTGAAACGCGCGGCGCGGCTCACGAAGCAACGTCCCGTATGCCGCGTCCTGCACCAAGGCATGCTTGAACTGGTATATCGAATGCGGCGGCATGCCCTGCCGAAGCAGCAGACCCGCCGCAACGAGTCCTTCGAGCGCCGTCCCCAATTCGGCTTCCGGCTTGCGCGCCACCGCCGCAAGAAGGGCATGCGAAAACTCGCGCCCGATCGCCGACCCAATCTGGGCCACCTCCTTTGCCCAACCGAGCCGGTCGAGCCGAGCCATCAGCGAGGCGTGCAGGCTCGCAGGAATCGTCAGTGCTGGTGCAGCGACTTCACTTTGCGCCTCCAGTATCGCCTTCGTCATCTCCTCCACGAACAGAGGAATTCCATCGGTGCGTCCCACAATTTCCGCCATCAAATCTGCTGGCAGCACGTTGTTTCCAGTCACGCGCGCGATGATTGCGGCTGCTTCGGGCTCCTCAAGCCGATTGAGCACGAGGTTTGTGACGCGCGATTGTCCCGTCCAAGGCGCGTTGAACTCGGGACGGAAAGTCACAACCAACAGAACTGGAAGAGCTTTAATTCTGTCAACGGTGAGGTTAAGCACTTCGAGGCTCGTCGGATCGATCCAATGTATGTCCTCGAAGATCATCAACGCCGGATGCCGGCTTGCTGATTTCTCAAGCTGCGCTGCGAAGGCTTCAAACATTCTTTGCCGACGCCGTTGCGGCGTCAGTTCGCGCTCGGGATAGCGCCCGTCGTTAGGCACCGAAAGCATTTCAGCAAAGAGTGCAGCATCCGGGCGTGATGCAAAACTCTGCGCAAGCAAAGCGTCGAGCTTGTCGAGTTTGGTTTGCGCTGAGTCGTCTTGCGCGTAACCAGCGGCACGCTCGATCTGGCTAATGATTGGGTAAAGTGCACTATCGGTATGTTGCGGGGAGCAGAAGTAGCGCAGTCGTCCGTGCGGTTCACTCGCGAGCCGTTCCAAGAGCCCCGCTATAAGGCGAGATTTGCCTATACCCGGTTCGCCCGAAAGGAGTACGATCTGACCTTCGCCGTTTTTCGCCCGTTTCCAGCGTCGAGTGAGTAGCTCGAGCTCCTCTTCCCGGCCCACAAGATCAGCCACGTCGCTTGCGTGGAACGCTTCGAAGCGACTTTCGATCGACCTTGGCCGCAGAGCCGTCCATACCCGTGTGGGGCTCGCGATGCCTTTGAGGTCCTTCGACCCAAGATCTGTGAACTCGAAGAGATTGCCAAGCAGTCTTCGAGTGCTTTCGGCTATGACAACCTGGTTGGGCTCGGCAACGCCTTGCAGCCGCGCCGCGAGGTTCGGCGTCTCTCCAATAATGGCGCGCTCGCGAGCTTCTCCCGATCCGATCAAATCGCCAACGACGACGAGCCCGGTCGCGATGCCAACGCGGCTCCGCAGAGAACCATCTGATTTGAGGGCTGTCACCGCAGCGATCAGCTCCAATCCCGCGCGTATCGCCCGCTCGGCGTCGTCCTCATGAGCCACCGGATAGCCAAAATACACGAGCACCCCATCTCCAAGATATTTCGCCACGTACCCGCCGAGACGGCATACGACATCACCGACGCATTTTTGATAGGCCGAAATGACCTCGCGCAGATCTTCTGGGTCCATGCGGGCGGAAAGTGCAGTAGAGCCAACCAGGTCCGAGAATAGCACTGTGACTTGACGGCGCTCCGCAGTGTCCGCCAGTCGCGGCGCAGGAGTTGGTGCAGCCACAACGGCAGCCGTGGGTGACCTTTTCTCGACGCCTTGGAGATCGGCAATCGCACGTAACAGCTTTCGGCGATGCCCGAGCGAGGTAACGCCAATCTTTTCGAGGTCTTGATCGGTCAGTTCGCCCAGAATAGAGAAATCAATGTCGTTTTCAGCAAAACGCTGAACGTACTCCTGCATATCAAGCTGTTTAAGCCAATTAGCAATCTGCGGCATCGCAGTCTCGCGGATTTCCTGCTTCAACATCGGTGAGACGCTGCATTCATCTCGCTGCCAAAGGACTGTAGCCAGTATCGAGAGAAACAGTGCCCACCGCTCGATCGTTGCGCGTGTGCCCAAAGCGACCACGTCGCGGCTGTCCCACCGACAAACCTGACAAACTCGGGCCGTCTCATTCGAACACCTCGTCAGCGCGGCCCAGCAGCGAGAGTGGCAGGGTGACGCCGAGCGACTTGGCAGTCCTCATATTGATGAACAGCTCTACCTTCGTGGCCTGCTGCACCGGCAAATCGGCCGGGCTTTCGCCTTTGAGCACGCGGCCGGCATAGGCTCCGGCCAGGCGATAGCTGTCCGCGGCGTCCGACCCGTAGCTTAGAAGACCTCCAGCGGCGGCGAACTCACGTCCCTTCGAGACAGCAGGAATTGCGTATCGACTCGCCAGCTGTGCAAGTTTGTCGGGCCTGCTCGTGAAAAAAGGATCGGTACTGATCACCAGTCCGCTGGCCTGCAACTCCTTCAAATCGGCAAACGCTTTATCCAATTCCGAGTCGGTGCCGCTATTGAGTACATGGAGCTCCACGTTGAGAGTGTGGGCCGCGGATAGAAAGTCCTTTAATTGCGCATTGGCGAGAGCGGGATCTGTTGGATTGATCAGCAGCCCCAGCACGGTCGCAGATGGAAGTACCTCGTGCAGCAACTCAAGCCGCTTGGGCGCCACCTCCACATTTGTCTGTGTCACACCGGTGACGTTTCCGCCGGGCCGATTCAGGCTTGGCACGAGGGCGAGCTGGATAGGATCAGAAGCTGTCTCAAAAACAACGGGAATGGTTGACGTGGCCGCCTTTGCCGCGATTGCTGCCGGGGTGCTCGTCGCAGCAATCACCGCTACTTGTCTTTGGACCAATTCAACCGCCAGGTCGGGTAACTGCTCGCTTCGGCCGTTCGCCCAGCGGTACTCGATGATGACGTTTCGCCCGTCTATGAATCCGGCCTCAGCCAATCCTTTGAGGAATGCCGCTAATGGGCCGGCATAATTACGCGCCGATTCGACGTTGAGAAAGCCGAGAACCGGCATCGCCAGCTGCTGTGCGCTGGTAACCGTTGGCCACGCCGCTGCGTTAGCCAATAAAGCAAGGACATCCCGCCGCCGCATCTGCCGCCCCCGGCAAAAGAACCACGCCAACGTCGATTAAAGGCTACCACGCTGAGACCGATCCAACGTGTGACATAAGGCCCCCAAATCAATCAGAACGGGAATCTCCGCTTTGGGTCATCAGCGGACATTGGTGCGTGTCGGCTTCCATGTCCGCTTTACTCCCGAAAGCAGACATCGTTCGGCACGGTGGCAATGTCCGCTTTGTGCCATAAGCGGACACGCCGGCTCAAACTAGACGAGATGGGTTTCGATCGCTTGCTCGTTCCATTCCAGTCCTATTCCCGGCACATCGGGTATATGCAGGAGCCCGTCCTTGATCTCGTATGGCCTCTGGAGAATTGGATCGGCCCAGTCTTGCCACTCCAGCCAATGCGCCGTCTCCGTGACGCGCATCATGTGGGCGGCGACCTCCGGGTAGAGGTGCGTCGATACGGGTATTCCCGCTGCACCGGCGATGGCAGCCGCTCGCATCCAACCGGTCACGCCGCCAATGCGCATGAAGTCGGGCATCACGAGGTCGCAAGCTTTCTTTTGAAGCGCATTGTGCATCTCTCTCGGGCCATAGAAGTTCTCTCCTATTTGCAGCGGAGTTTTCAGCTCGGCTGCAAGCTTCGCACATCCATCGAGATTGTTGTAAACGATTGGCTCTTCGATCCAAGCGAGGCCATGGTCGTCGATCATGTGGCATCGGTTTAGCGCTTCGGCGAGATCGAGCCCCTGGTTGAAATCGACCATTAAGTGCATCTACTCGCCCACGACCTTGCGCACCGCATCAAGCGTCGCAAGATCGTCGGATACTCGCTCGCGACCCTTCCGGGTCACCCCGCTCGCCTGATTGCGCGCCGACACAAGGATGATCGCCTACATGGGTCAGAAGGCAGACACCTTCAAGCTTAAGCGTATCGAGTGCGTGTTCTGCCTCACGGATTGCGGCTCCAACGTCGGGCAGCGGCAAGATCGCAAACCCGCCGAAGCGATCCGCATGGTCCGAGACCATCCTCGCGGTTTCTTCATTGCACTCGCGTGCCAGACGAATGGCAAAGTCGGCGTCTCCAAAATAAACGCCCGGAGATGCAATTGAATTGACCGCAGCCGCGATGCCAGTCCGGTCCATCAATTCAAGCTGTGCGGAAATACTCCAGTCCGCCCACGGATTCTCGCCGCTACCGTAAATGCCAACTTTTTCAAGGGCGCGTTTGTAATAATCCGGGATCGGATGTTGGTGGGTATCGATAAATGGACCGTGAGTCACGTGTGCGTTCCGCCTTTGCTTTGTGGAAACTGCCTTTAAAGGGCTAATCAATGCTGAGCTGCGCGCTCCCACGGCATCATCAGGCGCTCGACCAGCGCGACCGCGGCAAACAGTAGAATTCCGAGTGCGCTCAGCCAGACGAGCGCTGCCCAGGCGAGCGGCCCGTCGAGCTGCGAGTTGGCCGCCAGAACGAGATTGCCAAGCCCAGTCACCGAGCCGACAAATTCACCTATGACTGCGCCGATCACCGCAAGCGTTATGGCTACTTTTGATCCGGCAAATATGAAGGGCAAAGCCGCCGGCATCTGAACCTTGAAGAACACTTGGCGCGACGACGCGCACAATGCGCGGGCAAGGTCTAGCAGTCCGGGTGGCGTTGCCTGCAAGCCAGTCGCCGTATCTACGACAATCGGAAAGAAAGCCACCAAAAAGGCTAACGCCAGTTTCGAGCTAATCCCAAGTCCAAACCAGACTAAGATGATCGGCGCGATCGCGACTTTCGGAATCGACTGTGTGGCGACCAGTATCGGATAAAGCGCAAGATTGAGTAAGCGCGAGTTAACGACCAAAACCGCCAGCGGGATACCGATCAAAAGCGCTAGGCCGAATCCGAGAATTGTCTCGACGAGAGTCGGCCAGGTCTGGCGCAGGAGCAGGTCGTAACGCTGGATGGAAACGGAGGCGATTTCCATGGGACTTGGCAACACCAGCGGGCTGATACCGGATAGGGAAGTGTATGACTGCCATATCGCCAGGATCACCATGACGCCAAGCAAGGGGTAGAGCGAGCGTCCGAGGCTTTGCGGATTCATCGTGTGATCCCGAGTGCCCGGCCCGCCCGATGTTCAAGCTCGGTGAATTCGGGCGCGTATCGCATTTCCGGCCGCCTCGGATAGGACAAATCAACGGCAATAAAATCGGCGATTTTGGCAGGACGGGGACTGAAGACAGCAACCTTGTCTGAGAGATAAATAGCCTCGCTGATACTGTGCGTCACCAGCATCACCGTCGCTCCGGTCTTGGCGCGAATATCCAGCAGCAGGTCCTGCATCTCCATGCGCGTCAGCTCGTCGAGCGCGCCGAGCGGTTCGTCCATCAGAAGTAATTTCGGCTGATGAACAAGCGCGCGGCACAAGGCGACGCGTTGCTGCATGCCGCCAGAGAGTTGTGAAGGGTAGGACTCCTCGAAGCCAGATAGGCCGACGAGCGACAACAGTTCGGCTGCGCGGTGAGCTGCATCGCCATCGGCATCGCCCTGAATTTCAATCGGGAAGAGGACGTTTTTGAGCACTGTGCGCCAGGGCATCAAATTCGGTTGCTGAAAGACGATTCCGAAATCGGGCTGCGGCCGCTCGACGTTAGAACCATTGATTTCGACAATACCGCTTGTCTTCGGGATAAGTCCTGCAGCGATGCGAAGAAAAGTGGTTTTGCCGCAGCCGCTGGGCCCCAACAGGCTGATCAGCTGCGCAGGGTAAAGATCGAAGGAGACGGTATCGATGGCGACAAGCGGCGCTTGACCGGGACGTTCGAACGTTTTGTGGACGCTTTCGAAGTGACCGAAACTGCGCCCGTGTGAATCCGGAGAAGGAACCGCCCTGCCGTCAGGTTTCGGCTGCGTTGGATCGCGTTGAACCGCCCAATCGATCACGGCTTAATCGGTGGATCGGGTAAGAATCCTGTCGCGTACATGTCGGCCGGCTCCGGCGGAGTGCCGCTGATACCGATGTACTTCGTCACGAAGTCCACGTTCGCTTTGATTTGAGCAGGATCGAACCACCCGAGTCCGTGCTGCTGTGTATCGGGCGTGACCACAAGATCGCGTACGATATTGAGTTCAGCTACAATCACGTCGGGCTTGAGGCTTTGGACAAATTGCAGTTGATCCTGCGCCGCCTTGACCGGATTATCCAGCGCAAACTTCCATCCCTTCATCGCCGCGCGCACAAAGCCCCGCACAACCTGCGGGTTTTGCGAGAGGTACTGTTCGGTAACGCCGATCCCGTTTGAATAAAGCTGTAAGCCACTGTTGGCGGGGACGAAGGTCTGAAGCTTCTCGTGGACCCCTTCGGCCGCTTGCTCTAGTCCCGGCTTTCCCATGATGAAGGTTTCAATGGAGGGAACCTTCTTGGTGATCAGAGCGCCGGGACGCGCGGGTGGCGCGATGTCCGTGACATGAAGCGTAGCAGGGTTCAGGCCCCTTTCGGCCATGAAGCCCTGCAGAATCTTGGGGGTGAAGCTGCCTGAACCGCTGGCGAGCTCCAGTCCCTCAAGCTGCTTTGGTGTCGTTACGTTAGCGCCACTTTGTAGGCTGAAAACAGCAATCGGTTGTTTCTGATAGTTGACAGCCACCATTTTGAGCTTGGCGCCCGTCGAGCGGGCGATTGCGACTTCCGGGACACCCATAAAGCCGAGGTTCGCGGTGCACGAAGCGACATTTTGAATGACCTGCGCGCCGCCTTGCGAGGGAATAATGTCGACGTCCAGGCCCTCAGCCCTGAAGAAACCTTCTGCGGTGGCTGCATACCAGGGGGCGTGCCGGCCGAGCGGAATAAAGTCGAGTGAAAACACAACTTTGGTCAGCGCTGGTGGAGCGCCTTGAGCTGCCGCTGCATCGGGCCACAAAAGCGCAACCGAAGCGGCGGCAAGTGCTGCAGCTATTGCGCCTGCAAAAATACGCATTCCCTCTCTCCGCAATGATTTGGGCACGCCTTCCACGAATGATCGTGCCATTGTTGCTTTCATCCGGTCAATACATTTTCGAAAATCCGTTGATTGTCGAATATGCGTGGTATATGCGTTTATCGTTGCTTATCGGGCCACTCAAACGGGAGCACAATGCCCGCACTGCCTGCCAAAGACGTTGCCGAACAGACTTTGACTGCGTCGGTGTTGGGCCGCATGCGCTCCGACATCATTGCCTGCCGGCTCATGCCCAACGAGCGCCTGCGTTTGGAAGCGCTTCGCGAACGTTACGGCACGGGAGGAAGTCCTCTGCGCGAAGCGTTGATGCGCCTCGAAGCCGAAGGGCTCGTCCAACTCGAGCAGAACAAGGGTTTTCGGGTATCCGAAGTATCACGCGAGAACCTGCTCGACCTAATGCAGGCCAGGGTCGAGATCGAATCGATCGCGCTTCGCTGGTCGATGAAAAAAGGTGGCATCGACTGGGAAGCCAATTTGCTTGGAACCTTCCACCGATTATCACGTCAGACCAAGCTCGATCCAAGCAATCCGGAATTTATCAACGAGGCGTGGCGCCGCGAGCACGCGGCCTTTCATGCCGCTCTCGTTTCAGCGAGCGGTTCGCATACGCTGACATCGATCCGTGGGCGTTTGTTTGAGCAAGCTGAACGCTATGTCTCTCTCTCGATCATATCCAAAGCCCCGTTGCGCGACGATGTCGGCGAGCACAAGCAGCTAATGCGAGCGGCGCTTAGCCGCGACGTGGAAAAGACGATCGAACTCAATCGCCTGCATCTCAGCCGTACCTTGGAGAAGGTCGCAGCGTCTCTTGCCGCGAACCGCAGTGCCGAGAATGGCGTGACGGCACTTAAAAGAAAGTCATTCAAATGAATGTGCAGGTGCCGCCCAATTCGGTGAGAATTCCGGCCGACCAACTTGCCGCGTTTGTCGCCAGACTGTTTGCCGCTACCGGACTTTCCGCCCCGGCGGCGGAGAAAGTTGCGAATGGCCTCGTGGAGGCCGACCTGGAAGGGCTCGCATCGCACGGCGTCATGTTGGCCGATATGTATATGGAGCGGCTGCAGGGCGGCTCGGCATCGAAGGAAACTGCCGCAACTCTTGTGGTCGAACGGCAAGGCGCCATCGTGCTGGACGCCGGCAATGCGCTTGGCCAGTTAACCGGCGATCAGGCGATGAACTTGGCGATCGATAAGGCCAGGCAATTTGCTGCTGGCATCGTAGCCGTTCGTCATGCTTTTCATTTTGGCGCGGCTGGCCGTTACGCCCGCCAGGCGGCCGATGCGGGCTGCGTCGGCATCGTGATGTGCAACACGCGTCCGCTGATGCCTGCACCTGGCGGCGCCGAGCGCGTTGTCGGCAATAATCCGCTCGCGATTGCAGTCCCGACTGACGGCGAAATTCCCATCGTTCTCGACATGGCGACGAGCGAAGCTGCCATGGGCAAGATACGGATGGCCGAAAAAGCCAAGGAGCCTATCCCGCCAACATGGGCGGTGACCGCCCAGGGGCTCCCCACTACCAATCCAACCGAGGCCATAGCCGGAATGTTGTTGCCTTCGGGAGGTCCCAAAGGTTTTGGGCTCTCATTTCTGATCGACCTCTTGTGCGGGCTGCTGTCACAGGGCGCGAGTGGGGCACAAGTTCAACCGCTCTACGGCGATTTCAGCGTACCTTACGATTGCTCGCATTTGTTCGTTGCGATCGATGTTGCGCATTTTTGCGATCTCGATTGGTTCCGAGCCCAAGCGGCGAATGCCGCGGACCGCATCCGCAGCAGCAAACGAGCAACGGGAGTTGCTCAACTGTCCACCCCGGGAGAGCCGGAATGGCAGCGGCGCGATCGCTCCCGCGGTCAGGTCCTTGTCGATCCCGCCGTGGTCGCGATGCTGCAACGCTACGCCGCACGACTCGGGGTTCAGCCGACACCTTTTGACGTCAGAACACCATAAGGAAAAACACATCATGCCCAAGGTGCAGATATCCAGCGCAAAGCTTCGGCAACCCAATGGCGTTTTCTCGCACGCAACTGCCATCGAAGCCGCAGGACGCATTGTTTTCATTTCAGGAATGACGGCCCGCCGCCCGGACGGCTCCATTGCCGGAATCGGCGACATCACCGAGCAAACCCGTCAAGTATGCGAAAACGTCAAAGCCGCGGTGGAGGCTGCCGGCGGCACGCTGGATGACGTCTGCCGCGTCGACGTCTATGTACGAAACATGGAACACTTCCAGGCGATCCACAAAGTACGTGCCGAGTACTTCAAACCGCCGTTGCCGGCCTCGACAATGGTCGAAGTGACCAAGATGACGTCACCCGACTATCTGATCGAAATCAGCGCAATAGCTGTGCTTTCGAACTAAGCGCGGAACCAGCCGACATGGGCGATAAATTTGGAATTCAAGAAGCTGCGAAACAGAGCATTAAGCTGGGCGAAGTCGGTCAGCGCATCGTTCTTGAAAATGAGCACGTAAGGGTTTGGGAGATCAACCTCGAACCGGGCGAGACAATTGACTTCCACATTCACTATCACCCTTATCTCGTCATCTCGCTCGGCGGTGGCGAGAACGAAATTGAGACGATCTTTGGAGATCGCATCAAGACCATGGAGGAACTCGGCTCGACAGTCTTTATTAACGAGATGCGCGCCGTTCACCGTCTGACAAACCGCGCTAATATTCGTTATTTGTCGCGCCTCGTCGAATTAAAAAAGGTCCGATGGACCGTCGAAATCACAAGCTGATCCAGGAGTAAAGCCGTGTTGCCCAAAGACGCGCCTAAGCTCGAAGAACTCCTTCTCCAATCAGAATCGCTGCCGTGGCGCGAGAAGTCGCTGAAGGGCATTTCCGAAAAAATGCTGTGGCGCGACGAAACGACCGGCGCGTCAATCGCGCTGATAAAATTTGCGCAAGGGGCGGGAATTCCGCAGCCTCATTTCCATGCCTCGAACCAGTTCATGTTCTGCCTTAAAGGCAAGTACGAATACACCTCGACCGGGGTCACGCTGACCGCCGGCAGTTTCTACTGGAATCCAAAAGGCAACGTTCACGGCCCAGCGATCGCTCACGCCGAGACCGTCGTGATTGAGATGTACGATGGACCGCATTATCCGGAAAAGCCGTCCTGGTATACTGACGAGCAAGATGCCCACTGATGGCGAGTTGCCCGGTTCGGCGCGGCAGCAGCAGCGAAATTTAGTTCCCTCAATAAACGATGTTACGCGGACGCTGCCATGTCCGCTTTGTGCCATGTGTGGACGGCTCCGAGTTGGCAAGGGATATTTTCACGTTTTGCAGAGTTAGTCGGTGCAGCCATGTTCACATGACCGCTGGCGGCCATAATGCCCCCTGCGGATCAACTCCCTGTCAAAAGCCCGCATTCGAAGAGACAGTGGCATCAATGGGTTGTTCTGATCCAGTCGGCAATGAAATCCGAAAAAGCGAGCCTTGATGGATGCCTGGTTCCACCCAAAGGCGACCATTGTGGGCTTCGATTATGGAACGGCAAATAGTAAGACCCATTCTTTTACCACTAGTCTTTGTTGTGAAAAACCGGTCGAAAATTCGCTCGACAGTCTCCGGGTCGATACCCGCTCCGGAGTCCTGCACCGTAAGGATTATATTTTGCGAGCTATCAAATTTCGTCTCGACGTGTAGGAGTCGGTGACCGTCGACGACTGAACCCATCGCCTCAATGGCATTTTCGATCAAATTAAGTATGACTTGCTGCACTTGAATTCGGTCAGCCAATACCTTTGGAATCATCTCATTCAACGTACTTTGCACGGCAATGTGACGATCCTCCAACTCACTCTCGACAAGCACCAAAACCTCCCGAACTAAGTCATTGAGGTTAAGTGGCGCACGAAGATAACTCTCTTCTTTGCTGATCGCCCAAATGCTGTCGACGATTTCACCTGCGCGCATCAGGGTGGATGCCCACGTCGGTCACTGAGGGACGTCTGCTTTCAAATTAAGGCGGACGTCGGTCGACTGACATTGGAACCCCCACAACCGTCGGCGAGTCCAGAC
>JBAPZR010000423.1:0-2155 GCA_049285335.1 Xanthobacteraceae bacterium
GGTGTATGGTGCCGGCGCCAGTAGAAGCCTCTGCGATGCCCGACACGTTTGGGAGCTTTAGGCGCAGCCCCGTGTCGCCCTTATTCAGAAGGGCAATTTTTCATCAGCCCCGATACTTGCGTAAAACAGGCCGTAGCGGTTACCGATACCGTTTACGTGACTGCGAAAAGTCCTTATGATGGAATGGTATGTGAGTTTAGCATCTGCGTTGCGTCAACTGTCAGTCAACTTCAAAAAGCTGAAAAATGCGCGCAGATACAGCCGCGATGTTCTCCGTTTCCGGCACCGATCCGCAGCCGAAAGCTCGGCTTCTGACGCTCCGCTATCTTGACCGCAGGACGCGCGCATCACGCCGTGCCGCGTTGCTGGCAGACGCGTTCGCGGCTGAAATCGGTGGTCAGATCACCGACAGCCTGCGCGTCCGCATCGAAACCGCGGCCTCTCTAAGCGTCATCGCTGAGGATGCCCAAACTAGGCGGCTTGCCGGGGATAATTCTGTGAGCCTCGATGATCTCGTGCGGGCCGCGTCAGCAGCGCGCCGCGCACTGCGCGACATTGGATCAGACCCAATGCCAAGCGTGAGCAGCTAGGCCCAACGCTTGCGGAATACATCGCATCCAAACGAAGTTCTCCGGGAGTGGGGCAGTGAACATCGTCGAGACCATGGACGACGCCGAGCTGTTCGAAGCATGGTTCGCCGGATCATCGTGGAGCGCCTGGCGCGTCGCATTGAAGGGTGCCTACGCGTTGCCGATGACAAAGGCCGAGCGGAACGTGTTTCGCACGATCGCGGGCCGCGAGCCGCCCAGGAAGCCGGTGCGCGAATGCTGGTTCGTTATCGGCAGACGCGGCGGCAAGGACAGCGTCGCATCCTTGATGGGCACGTACACTGCGGCCTTCTTTGACCCACGCGGCAAGTTACGGCGCGGTGAGAGGGCGAGCGTGCTTTGCCTTGCCGTAGACCGCGAGCAAGCGGGAATCGTCCTCGGCTACATCAAGAGCTACTTCGCCGAGATCCCGTACTTAAAGCGGATGGTCACGAGCGAAACAATCAACGGCCTGGAGCTGTCGAACGGGGTCGATATCGTCGTTGCGACGAATGACTACCGGAGCGTTCGGGGTCGAGCAGTTGCGCTGGCAATCTTGGACGAGGTCGCATACTGGCGCGATGACCGCTCAACCGCGCCAGACACTGAGACCTATAACGCCATCGTGCCCGGTACCGTGACGGTTGGCGGGCTGATCATTGGCATCAGTTCGCCGCATAAGAAAAGTGGACTGCTCTACGAACGATGGCGCGAGCATTACGGTCAGAAGAGCGACGTGTTGGTCATCCGGGCACCGTCGCTGACGATGAATCCGACATTGGACAGAAAGCTGGTTGACTAGGAGATCGAGCGCGATCCCGCCGTCGGCCGAGCGGAGTGGCTTGCGGAATGGCGCGAAGATCTTGCCAGCTACATCGACCGGGCGCTTATCGAGGCGGCGGTCGATGTCGGAGTAGTAGTCCGGCCGCGCATTCCAAACGTGAACTATCATGCCTTCTGCGATCCTTCGGGCGGATCATCCGACTCGATGGCATGGGCAATCGCGCACCGCGAAGACGACAACGTCATCCTCGATTGCCTGGTCGAGAAGCCAGCACCGTTCAACGCCGCTGCGGTGACGGTGGAGATGGCGAAGACATTGCGCGAGTACGGCCTGACGGAGTGCCGAGGCGACCGCTATGGAGCTCAATGGGTGGTGCAGAGCTTCGCTGCGAACGGGATCACCTACCACCATAGCCACCGTGACCGTTCGGCGATCTACGCGGACGCCGTGCCGCTGTTCACGTCTGGCAGGGCGCGCCTTTTGGACAACAGAAAGCTTGTCGGACAGTTCGCGGCATTAGAGCGGCGAACAACGGCAACACGGGACAAAATCGATCATCCGCGGGGGGCTCGAGACGACGTTGCGAACGCTGCTGCAGGCGCGCTCGTCGCTGCCGCCGATCGAAGGAATGAAGTAAAGGTGGTCGGCGGCTGGGGCGTCGTGACCAGTGGCGATTTGAAAGGGCTAAATCCCGCCGCGAACTGGAGCGCGAGCAGGGGTTATTCCGATTCGGAGCACGCCGGGTGGCGACGGTTTGATCATCCCGGCTAAATGTCCGCTTTTG
>JBAPZR010000424.1:0-2069 GCA_049285335.1 Xanthobacteraceae bacterium
CCGTTGGACACGTTTGAATGGAAATTACTGCGCGCTACAGCCTTAACAGCAGCGCTGATGACCGCTGCCGTTCCGTCGCTCATAAGAGTCCAGCTCAGGCGTTTGGTTGGGGCTGGCGCGGCGGCGGATGGGGATGGGGCGGGGCCGCAGTGGGGCTTGCAGCCGGAGCGCTAATCGGCGGCGCAATCGCCGCGTCATCCTATGGTTACGACGTGTTCTCCGACGATCTGCTGGTGATTTTCTTAAATAAGACCAGAACGCAGACATTTTGTCTTGATCCGCTATAACATTTTTCAGCAATGAGCGATTACGAATGGCAATACCTTGTCGCGACAGTATTTCGATCGCACCAAAGTGATCTAACGCGGTTAGAATACGCGAAATCGTTTCGATCGTTAGGCCGAGATAATCAGCGATGTCTAAGCGCTTCATTGGTAGCTCAACGTATTTCCTCATCGCTGCGCGTTTTTCCATGTCAAGGATAAACTCGCCGACGCGCTCCTGCGCATTTTTGAGAAGGAGCAGCACCCGATCTTGCAAGCGGGCAAGTTCGCGGGCCATGAGCAAAAGAGCTTGGCGCTCAATTGCGGCATCGCGGCTGGCTGCCGCCGCCAATACCCTCTTCTTAATCACGAGGACTTTGGCGTTCGAGACCGCTTCCGCTGACAGCGTATGTTGGTCGTCACACTCAAAGCCAAAGAAGTCGCCCGGCAAATAGAAAGCGACGATCTGCCGACGCCCGTCACTCAGGATTTTGCAGGTACAGACCGATCCGCTAACGACTTTGTAAACGCTTTCCGCTGGGTCATTCTCGTGAAAAATTCGTGTTTTGGTTACGACGGACACGCTCACCCCGATGCCGCCAAGCAGCAAGTTGAACGCTTCGGCCTCAGCACTCGGGATTAGTGGTCGGGTTAAATGGTTGGCATTAGATCGTTGTCGAAGGAACTCGATTGTCTGTCCAGACACGCTACACCACGCTGGCGCTGGCGGTTGTCCCAAAACGTGTGTCTGTGCCCGGCGCTTCACAAACAGCACGCTATAAATCTTAGTCGCGGAATTTCTTCCTTTGGTTCTATTCCCGACATTTCTTAGTGTAAACGAATCTTAGTGTAAACGAAGGGATTTACATGCATTTTTCGGGATTGGCCCGAAGAGCGAGAGAACCCGTGAGCTAACGCGGCTCACTCGGCACGAACGGCCGGGGTTTCAGGAGAATTTTTAAAAGTGGAGGTGGGGTAATTTCCCGAAATTCCCTGCCCGGGAAGGTCCCATTTCTCGCACACGTTCACGCGCGGTCCGAATCGTGAGGGCTTCAACAGCACCCACGTCCATGGCACTCACGTGTCGGTGGAGGAGCCGTCCACAGCATCACATGCAGACATTGCTGCCTCAGAACAGCTCAGTGCGCCTCGTCGCCTGGAGGCGGTGGAACTTCCCAAGAAAGCCTATCGATATCTCCGATGGGTGTCGTTCCATTTGACAAGAAAACGACGGCTCGCAATCCGTCGGTGTAGTACGGATCGCCAGTAAGGTTCGTGCGCGGCAGAGATGCGGGAGCGGCACCTACGCCATCTACATAACCATATCGTTCGACGTATCCGGACATTAATAGGTCTTGCAGAGATAGGCTCGATCAAAATCGACGTCTGGAGCAATTTTATGTGTGGTCAAATTCCACGTTTGATCGGTCAGGCGAACACCGATATCTCGACTCACTTGCCCGATCCATACCCTGCGCCCCTCAAATGTGTATGGCGTCAGCCATAACCGCGCGTGAATGCGTTCATTTATCGTGGACCGAGCTTTCTGTATGACAACGTCTTCCTTACGACCAAATACGTACAGCGGACTAACCGGGGATGTCAGAAACTCATCCCGAAACATGAAAGCGCGCGCGGTTTCGATTGCACTTCCTACATCCAGCTGCCTAGCAAGATGCCAGCCACGGGCAATAAAGGGAACGAACGGATCTTGCTTACTTTCTACAATAACGAGATTAAGCGGATCACCATCACGCGCACCGCCAGAGTTGGTTGTGCAGCAGGCTTGTTTTGCAAATGTCACTC
>JBAPZR010000425.1:0-1698 GCA_049285335.1 Xanthobacteraceae bacterium
AAATTCCGTCGTCAAATTAAGTTGATGTGCGCGGAAGGTGTGACCTTCGTCACACTGCGTACGCTCCCCTCAGTTCTATTCAAAAGGACGCCAAGAGATAAGCGGACGGGAGCGCGTTGCATGAACAGCGTATTCGGTAATGAATGTGCGCAGTGTGGTGCCGATATGATCGCCCCGACGCGGGCCGAGCATCTGTCGGTTCATTGTGTTCGTAACGTGTGGTCCTGTGAAGCGTGCAGAAATCGGTTTGAAGATTTCGTCTACTTGTCTGGGCAGGCAACTGAGAGTGTGTGCGACTAGACATTTCTTCGACATAGACTGGGAATTAAGCGTGACGGTGAGCATTTGTAGCAGGGCGCCACTAGGAGGCGGCCATGAGGCTCTTGCTTTTTATTCTGGGAATTTGGGTTGGTTTCGTCGTGATTGGAAATCGCGCAGAGGCTCAAAACTAACCGTGGTGCGCGTATTACGATGGCTCTTTCGGCGGAACTAACTGCGGCTTCATAACATTTCAACAATGCCTGGCCACCGTGAGCGAAGCTGGGTTTTGCATACAAAACAGCATCTACCAAACATCGCCTGCGTCACATCCGCTTACTAGGATCCATAAGCGCTATCCACATTAACGCCTATGCCTTGCCAACAGCTCCGGCAGCTTCGCAAAAGTTCGCTGCAATCTGCCGCGCCTCATCGAGTGTAACTAACTTGGCCGACGATGGGGCCAACTAAAGCTTACTGTTTTGTAACTGCCCTCAGCAGCCGCAAACTACTATCCTGTGATTGGGTGGCGACTCCCTGTCGGGGGGTACCAATGAACATGACGTTGATGGTTGCGCTCTTAGCAATCTCCGCCGCGCCCGCATATGTGCAGGATCAGCCAAACGTTGCTAAGTTGAAGGCGGACGCAGAAAACGTGGTCGAAATCGTCGGTAGTGACAAGCATAAGCTACAGACGTATTGCGAATTTGCCGAATTGAGTGATCAAATCGGCGAAGCTAATGACGATGGAGACACCAAAAAAGCTGAGGAGTTATCCCAAAAGATAAATGAGTTGGGCACAAACCTGGGTCCTGAATTTGTCGCACTGGCTGACGCCCTGAAGAACATGGACCCAAATTCTCAAGTCGGTCCGGAGATTGATTTGATATTCAATAAGCTCGATGCATTGTGTGAGGATTAACTAACGATGTTCTGCGGGTCAAAGCAACGAGAACGATAGTCTTCATCATCGTGTCCGTAACGAAAACTCCGCGACGGCCGGATTTGTCGTCCACGAGAAACAACGCAGCGTGCGCCGATCCGCGCCGCGCCATACCTCGACCAGATCGGGCAGGCCGCTATAAAAGTCCAAGTCCTTTTTCTGTAGCTCGTCGGCGGGATCGAGAAACTGCGTCGCCAGCTTGCCGGTGTCGCGGAAGCGGCGAAACTGTCTGAGTAAGATCGTGCTCCAACGCCACGAACCGGCGTCGCACGACGCCCACTGCTCGATGAAGGCGGGCCAGAAAATCTCCGCTGGCGCGACCATTGTCGTTTCCATGAGCATGTCGGTTCGGATGTGGCTGGAACAATGACCGCAACGTGCGCTGATCGCGTGGAGCCATGCCTTCGCACGCTTCGGAGACGGCTTGGCGCGATAGCGGCGCGCTGAGCGCCAAACTCCGCCTCGTCCTTTTTCCGTAGCTGCTTTCGGCAACGTCG
>JBAPZR010000426.1:0-2757 GCA_049285335.1 Xanthobacteraceae bacterium
CCTGAAGGGCGATGACGTCCGCACTAGGGGGCACAACGCCGCCGGTGAAGATGCGGACACAGGTTCCGTCCGAAAGATCCCCGCGGAAGCGCTCTCCCGCACGCGAAACCCCGATCTTGCGCAGCTGGACCGGAAGTCGCGTGACATCGCTCGATCGGCAAGCATAGCCGTCCATTGCTGAGACGTCGGCGGGCGGGTGGCTGATCTTCGCGCAAACCGCTTCGCTGCATACACGACCAAGCGCGCGGCTTAGCTCGACGTCCTCTGACGCGGTAGGCAGAAGGTCTGCGAGAACACGTGCCTGCGCCCCCTGCACCGACAAAAGCTTAGGCTTTGTCCCCGAAGAATTCGCTCGGTATTGGAGCGTGGGAGTTTCGGTCATGGCGCATATCCTTTCGCCGTGCCGTGCATCCAGAGGCTGGCGTTGAGCGGCGTCGCTACGCTATATTCATTTGAATATAGAGTGCAACCCGCGCCCTCCATGTTGCAGGGTGTTGCGCTTCTGAAGAGGTGCCCCAAGTAGCCACACTTCAAATAAGGGAGAATACATGCCGCCCGGAAAAGTCGCTGCCGTCGTGACGGACGATGGCACAGCAGCGCAAGTCTTGCTTTCAGCGATGGTGGCCGATTGGCGCAAATCGGGAACAAGGATTGCTGGGGTGATCGGAGAACTCCATGGTTTGCCTGACCGAACCTGTGGTGCGGGCTTCTTACGCGATATTGCTTCCGGCAAGCCTTTTGCGATCTATCTGGAAAACCCACCCACTCAGACTTCATGCCACCTCGATGCGGCAGGCGTCGCCACCGCCTGTGAGGCCGTAATCGGCGACATACCGATGAGCGATCTCGTTGTCCTCAATAAATTTGGGAAGCTAGAAGGCATGGGACAGGGATTGGCTGCGGCTTTCGAACTCGCGATAAGCGCCGGCAAACCGCTGCTGACGACTGTGTCGAACCGACATTGTGATGCTTGGCGCAGTTTTGCCCCCCACACATTCTTTCTTCCTGCCGACAAGGCAGCGTTGCAGGATTGGTGGTGCGCGATCAGCACACAGTAGTTAGATGAGCGTACGGCCTGATCCGATGTCCGCTTTGGGTCATAAGCGGACATTTCGCGAAGTCCAGACCATGTCCACTTTATCTCAATAGCGGACATCGGCGCGGATGGCTTGCTAGTCCGCTCGATGCCAGGAGGCAACATTGCAGCCAACCCACCATGCGTGCGCGAGAACCCATAAGCATCGCGCGGGCTCACTCTCTGCACGAAGAGATCAAACAACAACAACCGAGCCTTTAGCGGTTTTTTGAAAGTCGGGATGGGGGGCAATTTCCTGAAATTCTTCGCGGGGAAGGACCCATTTCTTCCGCACGTTCACGCGCGGCGCGATCCTGTCGGCGGCGTTTGCTCTACAAGCCTATCGAAAACGAGCGTGCGACTTCTACCGCACAGGTGGATCAGAAACGCCGCAATGAAAATCGCGAGCGTCGCCTCATATGCGTCTAACACAAAGAGAGTGGCGAGCACTAGCGTGACCGTAACGTCATGCGTCGCTTCTCTGTTCGCTGACATTGGTAGCAAGCGGTGAGGACGCGACGTGTGAGTCAAAATGACTCACCAGCCACAGCGAGTTTTTGTTGGTCGACTGTTGAAAGAACGCGCATTGTCCGAACAGGCGTAAACTATTCCCACGCGATCGGTACCATCTTTGATGACCTACAGAAGACGGCGTGATCGGGGGGAGCACTAGTTAGCAGGAGGGGGCTCATGCACATTCCAGGAGTGATCCTTGCCATTCTTATTGGTGGGGTATTGTTCGACTTCGACGCCTGGGGAATTGCCCTGGCGATCTTCTTTGCTGGCCTGTTTGGCGCGCTGCTCTATGGGGGAGGGCTGTGATTTGAAATGGATACTCCACGTGACGTGTTTAGTGCTGCCGCAGCAGCCGAATAACTATTAGGTCCAGTTTGGTACGGCGGGAAAGCAGCGAACCAAGCGCGCGCTGATGCAGCGCGTATCGAGGCGTGGGCCAAAGCGAACGCTCATGGCGTTATTTGACTGTATAAAATATAAATGAACGTATATAATTTGTACAAGCCGCCGGAGGGCCGAATGGCACACGATAAGCGCAAAACATGCATCGGCTACGTCCGCGTTTCTACGTCACAACAGGGCCGCTCAGGGCTTGGCATTGAGGCACAGAAGGAAGCTCTTGAACGCTTCGCTGTGTCGGAGGGCTTTACGTTGAGCCGCGTGTTCGTTGAGGTAGAGACAGGCAAGGGAAGTGACGCCTTGGAGCGCCGGCCTCAGCTTGCCGCCGCGCTCAATGAGGCGCGCCGTCAGCGCTGTGCTGTGGCTGTGGCTAAGCTCGATCGCCTGAGCCGTGACGTGCATTTCATCAGCGGCCTGATGGCACATAGGGTGCCTTTCGTGGTCGCTGAACTTGGGGCGGACGTTGACCCGTTCATCCTGCATCTGTTCGCGGCGCTCGCTCAGAAGGAACGGGCGATGATTAGCTCCCGCACCAAGGCAGCGTTGGCAGCGGCTAAAGCGCGTGGGGTTACACTGGGAAGCCCTGAACTTCCGAAGGCGCGGAAGAGTGCTCTCGCGACAATCAAAGCCCTGGCGGATCAACACTCCGCTAATGTGCTCCCAGTTATTCGTGAGATACGGCGAGCTGGGGCGACATCGCTGCGTCAGATCGCTGACGCTCTAAACGCTCGCGGCATCACAACGCCTCGGGGTGGACAGTGGTATGC
>JBAPZR010000427.1:0-42305 GCA_049285335.1 Xanthobacteraceae bacterium
GTGCAAACTCCTGCGCCGGGCCGAGCTTGGGATCATCGCTGAAGCCGGTCACGTCGGATTCGAACGTGCCACGCACGTCGATAAACATCCGCGTTCCGGTCGTGCCGTAATGACGGCGCTTGCGTAACGCTTCGAACAGCGCGTCGCGTGTCAGCTCCGGCATGAAGTAGCAGGTCAGACCGCCAATCGCGCCGAACGACGAGGCACCCGGCATCGTCGCCCCCGGCCGACCCTTGTGGTCGTCGCTGTGGCAGACCACGCCGACACGGTAACCCTTTTCGAACGCGTCGTGCAAAAGCCATTCGAAAGTGCCCCAGGTCGAATGAACTTCGACCGTGCGCTCGACGCACCCATCGTGCGCATACCTCAAGTCGGCATAGCGTCCGCCGACATGCGCGATGACGCGGCAGTCCTCGCTTTTCAGAAATTTGAATAGCTCATCGGCGGTGTAAATGGCGTCTGTCGAGGTTTTGCCTTCGACGAGGATGTGCGAAGAACGGCGGATCGGGCGGCCCTCGCTGCGGTAAAATATGTTTCGATCACCGCCCATCCCGGTGTTGCCCGACCATTCGTATCCCGGCAAGCAGACAAATCTGCCGGGCGCGTCAAACCGCGCAGTGAGCGCGTTGAGCTCCTGCCAAAAATCATCAGTGATCTGAAAATCATTGCCTTGATGCCCAGTCATGTCGAGGAAGGCTTTGTCGCGGGCGTAGTGAAAATAATCCTCTGCGGTCCCCATGCCGATTGTCTCGCCGCTTTGGCCATGCAGATCGCCCCAGAAGCGTCGGAGCGGCGCGGCCGTTACGACCCGCAGTGGATTGGCTTGTGCGACGACCTTGCCGCCTGTGACGACTTTCAAATCGATATCGCCCTCACTTTCGGCGACGAGCTTTTCGATGACGAGCGGGCAGTTGCTCTTCCTAATTGCGATCCGGTCCGGCAAACCGCGCAGCTTGCGCGAAGTCTCAAAGCCAAGCTCCGCGCTCGCGTCCGTCGGATTGCCCCAAATGTCTTCGGCGACGATCGCAAGCCGGAACGGCTCGCCGGTCATAGCGAGCGACGGCAGGATAGCCTTCCAGCGCGCCACGGGGCCTGCCACAAGATCAAACGCCGGTTGGCGGGGCAGCTCGCAGAACTCGTAGGTCGCAAACGCATCGACTGAGGCGCGCAGCTCGACGTTGTTCTCTACATTGGTCTGCAAGCGGAGCCCCGGCGAGCCGTGCCGGCGGTCGCTGATTCTGATCGTCAGGGTGTCGCCTGCGCGCAAGAAACCGCGGCCGACGCGGATCAGCAATGTGTTGCCATACGGCCGGACGTTGAGGCGATCGAACCAGACCTCTAGCTTAGCGCCGTTGCTGGCTTCAACCGTCGTGAAGTTCGGCGCGTCTGGTTTGGTGAATTGCGGCTTCGCAAAATCGGAGGTGGTGCGCCACGATACTTTGACCATGCCGGTGTCGTCGATGCCGAACTTGCCCGCCGTGTAGAGGAGCGTAAGCTCGACATAAGACCCGGCGACGAACGGCCCCGGCGGCGACAGCGCAATCGAGCCCATATGCTCGGGGAGATACTTTGAATACGGCATGTCGATCGTGGCTAGGTGTCGGCGTGAAGAACGCCGGCATGATAGGCGAAGCCGACTACGAAAGGCGGAAGAAAATTGAGATGAAACTGCCGCTCATTGTGGCGATGGTCGCGCTTGTGATAGCCGCGCCGCCGGCCCACGCCGCCGACTGGCCAAACCGTCCGATCCATTTCATCGTTCCGTTCCCGGCCGGCGGCTCGACTGACGTCGCGGCCCGCCTTATCGGCGACTATGTGTCTCGCTCACTCGGTCAGCCCGTCGTGATCGAGGACAAATCAGGAGCAAACGGAAATATCGGCACGGAATATGCCGCAAAAAGTACGCCCGATGGCTACACGGTATTGATCACGACCGACTCGGTCAGCACCAATCCGCACATCTACGCGTTGAACTTCGATCCGATGCAAATCCTGGTGCCAGTCATCGAGGTATCGCACCAGCCTGTCGTACTCGCCGCACATCCGTCACTCGGCGTCAGCAGTCTTGCCGAGCTGACCGCCAAAGCTAAGCAACAACCTGGTATGCGGTTTGGTACGGGCAGCGGGATCGGATCGCTACAAGCCCTGACCGCGTTATGGTACGCGAAGCTTGCTGGGATCAGGCTCGTCCAAGTGCCCTATCGCGGCGGTGCTCAGGCGATCAACGATCTGGTGGCCGGAACCGTCCAGCTCGGATCACTCGGCTCGACGCCTCTCATTCCTTATTATAAATCTGGCAACCTGAAATTGTTGGCGCAGTCGGGTACTACTCGATCGCCGGCGTTGTCGGACGTGCCGACCTTTCAGGAATCCGGCATGAAGGATCTCGTGATCGAGCAGCGCATCGGCGTTTCGGTGCCAAAGGGTACAGCGCCCGACATCGTCGCGCGTCTCAATTCGGCGATAAACGCGGCGTTGCGCGACGAGAAGATCCGGAAGATTTTGGCCGACCAAGCGCAAGACGCCGCCGGTGGCACGCCTGAGCAGTACAGTCGACTGCTTCAGGGCGATTCCGATGAGGTGGCGCGACTGGTAAAGGAACTGAATATCGAGGTTCAATGAATTCGCCTGACGCCCTGTCGGTTTCGGCTCCGGGTGAGTAGGCGAAATTCCAGCACGTCCGTCATGTCCGCTTTGTGCCAAAAGCGGACTGATGTAGTGCCGCGAACGGCCGGCACTACTCAATCACGTTATCTGCGCGGGCAAGCAACGTTGCCGGAATGGTGAGACCGATCGCCAGGAAAGCGACTTGTGAGAGACCTGTCGCATTTTAACCGCAGACCGCGTATCTTGCATCAATGTCGCGCACATTCCCCGCATCAACTGCAATTCTGTTGTCGCTGCTGCAAGCCATCGCGTTCGCCGCACCAGCAGACAAGCGGCATTACCATTGGCGTGGCTACGGATTCCTCCCTGGCTATCATCAGCCGCCTAACAACAACGTGCCAGTTTATGGTGCCAAAGGAGCAATCGGCGGAACTCCAGACTATGTTCCGAGCACTGGTACGGTGGCGGCCATTACTACTTCGGCCATCCCGGGTTTTTCGGCGGCCGTTATAACGGCGGCAGTTTTGGCCCATGCTGGACCTGGACGCCCATCGGGCCGATGTGGAATTGCGGGTAACTCAGGTCGGCTCTGGGTTATGAGCGGACATTAGGACGCGTTCGTCTGATGTCTGCCTTACCCCCCGGAAGCGGACATCGTTTCCGACGGTGGCAATGTCCGTTATGGAGCGAGCGGTACTTCAGCTAGTACGACTGCCATCCCCTCGCCTACCCTAAACAATTGAGTGATCGTCAAATTTTGGCAGAACACGACCCGTCCATCATCGGCGCGACACAGAAGCGCCATCGGCTGAAATTGTTCGTACTATCTGTTTCCGCAGGCACTTAGCGCACTCCAAAATCTGCACGACGCCAGGTCAGCGACGAAACCAAGGCGACGCTAGCCAATCGCTTATTCAAGTCGCCTACAACCGATCCTCTGGCAGTCCTATGTCAATATCCGCATGCACGTGGTTCGAGTTTAGGGCCGGCCCGCGTTTGCACTACGCCCGCGGCGGTGCAAGAGCGGATCTTTGAACGTGGCTATGCCGGATTCCATAGAACACGTAAATGACAAAGCCGATCGCAAGCCACGCACCAAGCCGCAGCCAGGTATCGAGAGGCATCTGACACATCAGGAACAATGCCGACAGGGCGCCGAGCGGCGCTACGAGGTAAACGGCCGGTGTCCGGAAGGCTCGCGGCAAGTCCGGTTGCCGAATACGCAGCGCAAGTACGCCAAAGCAGACGATGGCGAAGGCAAGCAAAGTACCGATGCTGACCAGTTCGCCGACCAGCCCGATCGGCAATAGTCCCGCAAGAACGGCAACGAGCGTACCCGTGATGATCGTTGTGACGTAAGGTGTTCGAAAGGTGGGATGCAGCCGTGCCGCCATTGCTGGAAACAACCCGTCATGCGCCATCGCATATAAGATGCGCGGTTGACCTAACAGTCCCACAAGGATGACTGATGTCAGCCCGAGGATGATGCCGAGCTTCACGATGGGTCCGAGCCAGGTGAGCCCAACGGCATCGATGCCGACCGCAATCGGATCGGGCACATTGAGCTTGTCGTAACCAACGATGCCGGTCAGCACAAAGCCAACCGCTAAATAGAGAACTGTGCAGATGCCAATTGGCGCCAGGATGGCGATCGGCATATCACGTTCGGGATTTGTCGCCTCCTGTGCTGTAGTCGATACCGCGTCGAAGCCGAGATAGGCGAAGAAAATGACCGCCGCGCCGCGCACGATGCCTCCCCAACCGAATTCGTCCGGCCCGAGGCTCGGCGGAATAAAATGCCCAGCAGGGTTGTTCGCCGTCACCCAGTGCGATGTCGACACATAGGGCGCCGTTGCTGCGAGAAATAATACGACGATCGCCAGCTTAATCACGACAATGACATTGTTGACCCTCGCGGATTGCCGGATGCCCAGCACCAGCAACGTCGCGATGATTGCTATCACCGCCATGGCGGGCAGGTTGATGATCGCACCGCTCGTGTGCCACGCGTGTTGAGCGGCGTCGTAAGTGAACGGCGACCCTGCATAAGCAGAGGGAATGACGATGCCGTAATCCTTGAGGAAGCTGACAACATATCCCGACCAGCCGATCGCAACCGTAGTCGCCCCAAGCGCATATTCCAGGATCAAATCCCAGCCGATGATCCACGCCACCACCTCGCCCAGGGTCGCATAGGCATAGGTGTAGGAGCTGCCGGCAATCGGAATCGTGGAGGCAAGCTCGGCATAGCATAAGCCGGACAACCCGCAGACAATTGCGCCTACCACATAGGACAGCGTGATTGCAGGCCCGGCATTTACTGCGGCGGCCTCGCCGGTGAGAACAAATATCCCGGCCCCTATGATATTGCCGATGCTGAGCGCAATCAGATTGAGCATCGAGAGAGCGCGATCGAGTTTCACACCGTCGTGTGAAGGCTCGTCGGATGCTTCTGCCTTCAATGTTTCAAGAGATTTGCGGGCGAAGATCTGAGCCATGAATGCACCTCGTGACAGGAGCTAACGAGCAAATGCCACTTTAGGTTTCGCGTCGGCGGTGTCGACAATCCCGATGACTCCGGACAGGTGTTCAAGGTTGAGAAACCGATCAACCTGCCCCGCTGAGCAGCCGACTAGGTTTCTGTTCGAGATCAATCTCAAGACCGCAAGGGCGTTCGGGTTTCAGCTTGACGCAATCGCTGCCTGCGATTGTCGACCCGGCGATCAAGTAGGCCGAGCCATTTCTGCTTGTGGCGCAAGGCGGACATCGTATAGCGCTCAACTGATGTGCGCTCCCGTGGGTGAAGCAGATATCAATTGGCCTGTGGCAGATGTCCGACCGTGACCCAAAGCGGAGATTAGACGGCGAAGTCGTCTGAGGCGCACGACAAGTTGGGCCCTCGCTACGGTCGTAGAACGATTTTGGCGGCTGCCGTAGCTCCGACGTCAAGATCACGAAATGCTCGGGGTCCATCCGCCAATGGCCGTTCTTCAAACCAGTCGAGAGGTCCGAAACGACCCATTGCAATGGCGTCGAGGGTCTCGTGAAACTCGAGCGGTGTATAACAATACGTGCCAGTAACGATGATTTCTTGCAGTGTCATCTTGCGGACGTTCAGTCCTTCGGAACCCGGCAGCAATCCGGCATGCACGATCACTCCCCCCGGTTTTATCAATCGGCAGGCGGCACCCCGGGTCGCTTCCGCCCCGACCGCATCAATGATGAGATGCATCGACGAGTTCTTCGGTTCACCGCGCTCGCCGGGGGCGTAGCATTCAAAAGGACCGGCTCGTGAGGCAGTTCGGCGACGCGCGGCATTGGGTTCGCCAATATAGATCTCCCTTGCGCCCTGCATTCTTAAGGCCAAAGCGCAACCGAGCCCAATAGCGCCACCTCCAAGCACCAAGCAGTGACTGGCTGTTACGGGTCGGGAGAGAAGTCGAACGCCTAGGCAGGCAGCGTGGTAGGCCACGGCGAGTGGCTCTGTGAGCGCAGCCTTTGCCGTTTCGAGTTTATCGGGCACTGTATAAAGATTGCGCTCCGGGACGCGCACGAGCTCGGCAAACGCACCAGGACGCGGCGGTACCGACAGGAGTTCCCGCGACGGGCATAGGTGCGGACGACCGCCAATGCACCAATCACAAACGCCACAGTTAATAAGAGGGTTCACAGCCACGCGCATACCTGTTTTTGGACCGCTCATTACGTATCCGGCAGCTTCATGCCCGAGTACGAAGGGCGCAGGCCTGCGTGAGTCATGTCCGTGATAGGCGTGCATGTCAGATCCGCAGATACCGACGGCATCGACACGAACGACGACTTCATCGTTGCCAAAGGAGGGCTCCAGCTCGTCCCGCCATTCGAGCGCATTGGGCTTGGTGTAAACGAGCGCCTTCATGAGCTTTCGTTACGAGATCCCTTCGGTCGACCTCATGTCGACCCGGAGATTGATCCCTCGAGGTAGCAGTCGATCGCTGATCGGCCTCGGAAATTATCTCGAGTGAGAAAAGGATATCACAGTTTTCGGTCGAGAACTCTGTCGTTAGTCACCAAGCTGAGCGGCCGCCATATCCACTTTTCCTGATAGTGGACTCAACGGACGCATTTCTGTGCTTATGTTCCGACCTGTCCTGGCATCTTCGACTGCGCGCGGCGAAGGTTAATGCTTTCGAGCACGCCCACAATTCCGCGTGGCATAAACACGATGCACAAAATAAGAAGAATACCGTAGACCGTATTTGCCGCGCCGATGAAATTAGTAGCAAACGCGACACGCAAACCTTCATTCAAGGACATCGTGAGAAGAGCACCGACGGTTGGGCCAAGCATCGAATACATGCCGCCGACAATCGCAGCGAAAACGATTTGCAGCGAGACGGCGATACCGGAGACGGTTTCGGGATTGAGATACATCAAGTATTGCACGAACAACGCCCCACCCAGCGCGGTAAGTGCAGCGCTGATCGTGGTGATGCGTAGCTTTTCCCGCAATACATCAATTCCGATCGCCGCTGCGGCTTCTTCATCCTCCGAAATCGCATCGAGCATTTGGCCGCCGATATGGCGGTCTATCGAACGCCAGACAGCGAGACCGCCAAGCCATAGTACGAGTGCAGCGACATAAAAATAACGTTTGTCAGGAAATTGGAGCGCGAACCAGGAAAAACCGACGGCTCTTTGCGTCAGGCCAAGCGATCCGCCGGTTATGTCGCGTGCCGCCACGATGGAGAGCAAGACCACCTGGCTGAGTGCGAGCGTCACTAGTGCAAAATAATGTCCGACGACGCGCAGACGAAAGCACGGGTAGCCGATAACGACGCCGAGCAGCACAGCCAGTACCACGCCGAGGGGAATGCCGATCCAGGGCGTCACACCGCAATAGTTCCACAACAGCGCCGGCACATAAGCCCCGACACCCATGAATGCGCCGTGGCCAAGCGATACAAGTCCGAAGCGTCCCATAATAGACCAGGCGGTATAGACAAATCCCCACAACAAGATCTGGATTAACAAATGCATGGCATATGGCGACGCCAGGAACGGCAGCAGAATCAGAACGCCGAAGGCCCCGGCAAACGCGATGTGTTTAGCCGTCATCGCCTGAGAATTCCCCGCGGGCGCGCAAACATCAGCACGATGAAGAACGTGAACGCCAGTACATAAGACAGTTCGGTATTTGAATAATAACCGCCAATGGCAATGATCTGACTGATAACAAAAGCAGCGATGAACCCGCCGATCATATCGCCGAGCCCACCGAGCACGCATATCATAAAAATGAGCGGCCCGAAGGTGTTGCCGATGAAGGGATGAACATCGTATTGCAACGCCAAGAGGCAAGCGGCGAGCCCTCCCAGCGCACCGCCGATCATCGATGTGACGAGATAAATGCGGCGCTGATCGGCGCCCATAAGACCGATGATGTCGCGGTCCTGCGCGATAGCGCGGATCGCAGTGCCGATGAACGTGCTCTTGAGGAAAAAATACAGCGCGATCGAGCTGACAAGCGCCGTCGCAAACGCGAGCAAACGCGCACAGCTAATGTAAATGTCTCCGAACGCGATGACTGGCAGGCGCACACCGACGTTGCGAAAATCTGTGCCGAACATCAACGTCGCGAAGCTTTGCAGGAAAAACAGCAGCCCGCCAGTGGCAAGTAGTTGATTGATCGGAGCCGAACCCAAGATCGGCTCTATGATCAGGAGGTGAACCAAGCCACCAAACAAGGCCAGGCTGATGACAGTGACGGCGCTGGCGAGCAGCAACGGCCAGCCCAACACCACATAAAGCCAATAGATAAGATACATGCCGCACATCACGATGTCGGCATAGGCGATCCACACTACGTCGATCACACCGAAGATCAGATTGAGCCCGAGCGCCAGCAGCGCCAGCACGCCACCGAGTAGGATGCCGTTGATGATCGCCTCAACGAGATAAATGTCCATCCAACTACAGTCCCATATAGGACTTACGAATAAAATCGTTGCCCTTGAGCTCGATTGACGGTCCCGCCAGCTTGATGCTGCCTACTTCGAGTAAGTAAGCGCGGTCGACGACGTCGAGCACTTGTTGCACGTTTTGCTCGACGATTAGCACGGTCAATCCGTCGGCGCGGATACGATGGACGAACTCGAATACCTGCTGCACGATGAGCGGTGCTAATCCGGCGGAAGGTTCGTCCATCATAAGCAGTTTCGGCGCTGACATCAGTGCCCGGCCAATCGCGCACATTTGCTGCTCGCCGCCGGACAACGTGCCCGCAAGCTGATGGCGCCGCTCTTTGAGTCGAGGAAACAGCGTATAAACCCGGTCGACCTGCGTTGCGAAATGCTGTCGTGCTTGTGGAATGAAAGCTCCGATGCGCAAATTGTCCTCGACCGTCAGCCGCGGAAACAGTCGTCGGTTTTCGGGGACGTGGGCAATGCCTTGCTCCACAATACGATGCGCCGGAAGCCCGCAGACCGAGCGGCCTTCGAGCGTCATCCTGCCGCCGCGTAGCGGGATGAGCCCCGAAATGACGCGCAGCAGCGTTGTCTTGCCAGCGCCGTTCGGTCCGATGATAGCCACAGCCTCGCCCTGCAGTACTTTGAGCGACACATCGAACAGGACGCGGAACGAGCCATAGCCGGCGGAAACCCCGTCGAGCGACAGCATCGCCGTCACGCCCGTCCCCTCCCGAGATAGACTTCAGTCACGTGGGCATCGACTGCGGCTCCGATGGGCGTGCCATCAAAGATTTTTTCGCCATGATCGAGCACGATGACACGGTCGACGATGCGCATTAGAACGCCCATAATGTGCTCGACCCAGATGATGGTCACGCCCATTTGGCTACGGATAACTTCCAACAATGCGGCGGCGCGCTCCATCTCGGTGGAATCAAGCCCGCCAAGACTTTCGTCAGCGAGGAGAAGCCGCGGTCTGGTGGCGAGTGCGCGGGCGAGTTCGAGCTTCTTCAGAGCCGCCGCACCCAACCCATTGGTTGTCGCCGATGGATCGATCGGCAATCCGACCAGGTCGAGCGCTTCTTCGGCACGATGCCGCGCCTCGGTCCGCGATATGCCGCAGGTCGCGCCATAATAAGCGGCGAGCGTCACGTTCTCAAGCAGCGATAGCTTGCGGAATGGCCGCGGAATCTGAAATGTGCGCGCAATACCCTGCCGGCAGATTATATGCGCAGCGAGCCCTGAGATTTCCGCGCCCCCAAAGCGGATCGAGCCTGTCGTGGGCCGTAGTGCGCCAGCGATGAGATTGAAAGTCGTGCTTTTGCCTGAACCGTTCGGACCGATCAGGCCGAGTATCTCGCCTTGACGTGCTTCGAAGGACACCTGATTGACAGCCAGGAAACCACCGAAACGTTTGCTCAGCCCATCGACCGCGAGCATTTTCAGCGCATGGCGTAGACTGACGTAGCCGGCAACGGCAGAACGGGCTCTTGGGTTTTGATATTGTCCGGCCAAACCACGGAAATGTGCTCACCGGCGTACTGCATGACCACCGGAGTCGAGCGCTCGTTCTGACCGGAGAGCTGCGTTCCGGGACGATAGAATTTCACGCCGTAGCCCTGAATCGTGCCGCCGGCCGGGATATCAACGTCGAGGGCCGCTTGGCGCACCGATTCGGGGTCGAAGCCGCCGTATTTCTCTTTGGCGACCGGCAGCACGTTGTTGAGCAGGACCCAGGTCTGGTTGAAGCCCATTGAGCAATGCGGCGGCACATCGGTTGCGTTGGTCTTCACCTTGTAGCGCTCGACCATCGTCTTGATCAGATCACCCAGACCGGGAGCCAGTGTGGCGGGATTGAGCAGCTGCGCAGGCACTGGATCGATGTCGCAGAAATTGTCGATGTCCGGGCCGAAGGTGGTTCGCAATTTATCGAGTTGACTGTAACCCGCTCCATTCCCGACGAGCATCTTGAAGCGCAAGCCGCTTTCCCGTGATTGACGCAGAAAGAGCGTAATATCGGGATTATAGCCGGCGTGGGAAATAACGTCGGCGCCTGCTCGCTTGAGTTTGGTGACCAACGAGGAGAGATCGGGTGCAGCGGCTGAATAGCCTTCACGCATCACTACCTGCAGCCCAAGCTCCTTTGCGAACCGCTCGCTGGCATCGCCCACACCGACACCGTAAGGACCGTCCTCGTGAATGATCGCAACCTTGACATCGCCAGGCTCGGTTCCGAGCTTCGCTTTAGCGTTTTCACTAATGAATTTCGCGAACGCCTCGCCGTACTGGTCGGAATGTATCTGCGCGCGGAAGACGTATTGCAAGTTCTTGTCCTTGAACACCGCCGTCGCGACCGCGGTCGTGATCCAGAGAATCCTCTTTTGCGCTTCGACCTTGGCGGCGAGCGGCACTGCGTGCGCGCTAGAATAGACGCCGTTGATGATGTCGACCTTCTCTTGGCCTATTAGGCGCTCTACCTCGTTGATCGCAACGTCCGCTTTGCTTTGCGAGTCGGCATTAATTGGGACGATTTTGTACTTGCCGAGAATTCCGCCGCGTTCATTGACGAGGTCGATCGCAATCTGCGTGCCCACGGAGGAGGCGACCGAGCCGCCGGCAGCGAACGGGCCAGAAAGATCATAGATAACACCGATCCGAACCTCATCGGCCTCGGCTCTGGCAATGCGTCCTCCCAGCGCCGAAATGGCAACGGTTGCCGCAGTATTCTTCAACAGCGATCGGCGTGAGGTCGCCATGGTGTGTCCCTCCCCGTGGTCCCGCTCCCAATGCCGGCTTATTGACTGTGACGCTTACAGTATTTGGAGATCGCAACACAAAGTCAACGCGCCGTTAAACGATCCGCTCAGCCAAGCGTGAGAATCAAGGATGCCGCACCCTAGCAATCGCAACGATTGGGAGCGGATCGCGAAACGATCGCTCCGTCGCTGCCCGAACCTGGCGTCTGGACCGGCATGGCTTCGTCGAATGACTTGTCGGAATTAATGTGGAAGTGGGCGAAAATTCATCGAGGTTCGCAGCTCGCAGCAAGATATTTCGACCGCATCTGAAAGCAAGGCCAATTAATTCCCCCAGTGTGGCGCAGCGGTAACAGCAGCGACGGAGGTCGCCTGTTATGATCCCGATGTCCACTAAGCCCCTATAAGCGCGGAGTTGAAGCCTCGTGAGAACGGTCGGCCTGCTGTCCATAATTATCGTCAGTACGTTGGTTCGCATCTGTGCTGCGAATAGTGCGCCGTTCTTTTCGCAGAATTCCGGCCAGGTATGGTCGCTTCAGACCCCCTTTGGCATCGTTTACGGCGTCATTCCGCGCGAAGTGGTGGATTATCCCACCGCGCGCATCGCAGGAACCATCGTCGTCAACACCGGCCAACGGCGTCTCTATTACGTACTCGGCGATGGCAAGGCCATTCGCTACGGTATTGCTGTCGGGATGGAGGGCTATGCTTGGTCGGGCGTCAGCACGGTTACCGCCAAACGCGAATGGCCAGACTGGACGCCGACGCCAGGGGAACTGCAACGGTTTCCGAGCCTTCCCCGTCACATGTCAGGAGGAACGGATAATCCGTTAGGCGCACGCGCGCTCTATCTCGGTGACACACTATACCGCATCCACGGCACCAACGAGCCTTGGAAGCTAGGTGGCGGCGTGTCCTCAGGCTGCATTCGTATGTCCAACGATGACATCATCGACCTTTACAACCGTGCCAAGATTGGCGCGACCGTCATTGTGCAGAAATGAAGTCTACAAACTTGTTCGTTTCATAGCAGGACGGCGCGCGTAGACGGTCGAGCCTCGGCGCCGCCGACGCACGCATGGAGTTCGATCGGTTCGATCAGAGCGGCCTGTGCATCCTGCCGAGGAGCCAGCCGATCCCAAGCGCCACGAGTGCAGTCGTGTAGGGCTGGGTCTCGATTGTCGTGCGCAGCCACTTATCGAGGTTTGCGGCCGTATCGCGCGCAGCATCCGCGGTCTGACCGTAGAGGTCCTGAGCGGTCCCGGCGGCCTGATCAAGTTTTCCTTGAATCTGCGTTTTGACGTTACCTGTGGCGCGGCCCACGCCTTCTTCGACCTTGCCGCCGACGTTTCTAGCCGTGCCGTATAGACGGTCTTCATCCATAGGAGCGATCCTTCCCAATGTGAACGGAATCGGCCTGATGCCGCTCTTCGGTTAGCGATGAAACGCGAGGCGACGGTCAATGTTCCTGGTCGACGCGGGGCATCAGAATTAGCCATGCCCCCTCTCCTTCCGTCCGTCTCGCATGAGGCGTCGACAAGTTGACCGCGATCGACGGAACAGCTCACGCCGCAAAAAATTGTGTTGAATGGGCGTGGCTGTTGCCGTGATCGCGCGACGGCCAACCGATCCGCGGGTTTCCAAGGATGCGAGCTGCGAGGAACCTACTCTCCTTTTTGCAGTTTATTTGCGGGATTTAATATGAGTTAGTTGTGACAACGAAGAAAACAACTTCCGAAAAGCAAAGGGGCTTTTTCAGCAAGCTTGGTCCTGGCCTCATTACTGGGGCGTCTGACGATGACCCTTCTGGAATTGGCACGTACAGCCAGGCCGGCGCGCAACTTGGTTTCGGCATCGGCTGGACGATGCTGCTAACCTATCCGCTGATGGTCGCGATCCAGGAGATCTCGGCGCGCATCGGGCGGGTGACGGGGCACGGGATTGCGGGCAATGTCCGCCGAAATTTTCCGGCGCCGGTCATGTGGTCGCTGGTGATTTTGCTTTCGATAGCCAACACATTCAATGTGGCCGCAGACCTCGCCGCCATGGGGGATTCGCTCAAGGTGCTGGTCGGAGGTCCGCGAGTGTTCTATGTCGCGGCGTTTGGCGGCGTGTCGGTGCTGGCGCAGATTTTTTTTGACTACAAACGCTATGTCGCAATCCTGAAGTGGCTGACGCTGGCGCTGTTTGCCTATGTGATCACGCTCGCTATCGTGAAAGTACCCTGGGCACAGGCGCTTCGGGGATTGCTGGTGCCAAGTGTCCAATGGGATGGCGCGTTTTTCACGACGCTGGTGGCGATTTTAGGAACCACGATCTCGCCCTATCTGTTTATCTGGCAATCCTCACAGGAAGCGGAAGAGCAGCGGATCGACCGGAATAAAAAGCCGCTGAAAGCAAGTCCTTCCACGAAAGACGCGGAATTTGCGCGTATTCGCGTTGACACGCTTGTCGGCATGGCCTTCTCGAACATCATCGCGATTGCCATCATCATGACCACAGCCGCCACGCTACATGCCAACGGCAAGACTGTCATCGCAACCTCGGCGCAAGCCGCGGAGGCTTTAAGGCCGCTCGCGGGAGTCTTTGCTGAGCTGATCTTTGCTCTCGGAATTATCGGGACCGGCCTTCTCGCCATACCGGTTCTCGCCGGCTCGACAGCCTATGCAGTCGGAGAAAGCCGTAAATGGCCGGTCGGTCTTTCGCGCAAGCCCAAGGGTGCTGTCGCCTTCTATGCCGTGCTAACTGTCTCGGTGCTGATCGGCATCGGCCTTAATTTCACACCCCTCGACCCTATCAAGGCCCTCTACTGGAGCGCGGTCATCAACGGCATGCTTGCGCCGCCGGTGATGGCGCTGATGATGCTGCTGGTGCGCAAGAAAGCCGTGATGGGCAGCATAAGAATTGAGGGATGGCTTTATTGGCTGGGCTGGCTGGCGACTGCCGTCATGGCGCTGTCGATAGCCGGAATGGCGTTCAGCGTGGCGCCTGGGACGATTTGACAAAGCACTCCACGGCTTAGTGGTGACATGAAAAGTTGAAGCTGATTGCCTGCCCGTCCGAGAACGTACTCTGGGTGGGTGAGCTGTTGAACTGGCGCGTACAAAAGCTCGTGCTGCACCCGTAGGCTAGATCGGCTGCCGAGGAACGTAGAGAGCAGATCGAGGATGTCGACTGCCGCGACTGTCCGTCGAATGCCGGTCGAATGAAAAATGGCGGCGGCGGCGTGTTACGCTTGGCGTGAATTGTCGTCTAGTGGTTCGCCTTGCTCTCTGCAAAAACGTCGCGGCGCTGAGTCATGATCGATCTCGATGCAATTATAATTGGAGCCGGCCATAATGGGCTGACCTGTGCGGCCTATCTGGCCATGGCCGGCCTTAAGGTCCACGTTCAGGAGCGCCGGCGAGTGGTCGGCGGCGCGTGTGTCACGGAGGAGTTCCACCCGGGATTCCGCAACTCCACGGCGGCATACACGCTCAGTCTTCTGCAACCCAAAATCATCCGTGAATTGCGATTGCACGATCATGGTTTGCGCGTGGTCGAGCGCCGTGCGCAGAATTTTCTTCCGCTGCCAGATGGTCGCTATCTGCTGACGGGCGAAGGACGCACCGAGCAAGAGATTGCAAAATTCAGCGCCAAAGACGCGCAACGCTATTCCGCGTATCAACGTGAGATCGGCAATGTCGCCGACGTATTGCGAAGCACCATGCTCGATGCGCCGCCCAATGTGCGGCTGGACAGCGCCAGCCGAGCGTGGCGCGAATTCGGAAAGCTTTTTGCCCTCGGAAAAACGTTATGGAATGCCAACAGCCTTCAGGCCGTTGTCCGTCTTGTGCGAAAGTCGGCCGGAGAGATGCTCGATGGCTGGTTCGAGTCCGACCCAATAAAGGCGGTACTCGGATTCGATGCGGTGGTGGGGAATCTCGCGAGCCCCTACACCAAAGGCTCGGCCTATGTGCTGCTGCATCACTTGCTCGGCGAGGTCAATGGCAAGCGCGGCGTATGGGGCCACGCCATCGGCGGCATGGGCACAGTTACTCAAGCCATTGCGAAAGCGGCGCGCGCCCATGGCGCGTACATTCATGTCGGCGGCGAAGTCAGTGAAATCGTCGTAGAGCGCGGCCGTGCCGCCGGGGTGGTTCTTGAAGACGGCACATCCATTCGCGCGCGGGCTGTCGTTGCCAATGTCAATCCGCAGCATCTGTTTCGGGATCTCGTTCCGCGCCAAGCCATTTCCCGCGCAACGATAAAACGCATGGAGCGGTGGAAAGCAGGTTCCGGCACATTTCGCATCAATATCGCGCTGTCGAAACTGCCGGTTTTTTCCGCGCTGCCGGCGGCGGGCGACCAACTCACTGCAGGCATTATACTGGCGCCGAGTCTGTCCTATATGGACCAGGCCTATCGTGACTGCGTCGAGCATGGCTGGAGCCGCAAGCCGACTATCGAAATGTTGATCCCGTCAACGCTCGACGACACGCTGGCGCCCCCGGGCGCGCATGTCGCAAGCCTGTTCTGCCAGCACGTTACTCCGCAATTTGCCGATGGTTCCTCCTGGGATGAGCATCGCGAAACCGTGGCTGATTTGATGATTGACACGGTCGAGACCTACGCGCCAGGTTTCAAAGCAAGCATCATCGCTCGGCAAAGTCTCTCACCGTTCGATCTAGAACGCACCTTCGGCTTGCCGAACGGCGATATTTTTCATGGTGCGCTGACGCTCGATCAGCTTTTTTGCGCGCGACCGATGTGGGGATACGCCGATTACCGTATGCCGATCCCGGGGCTCTATCTTTGCGGTTCTGGAGCGCATCCAGGCGGCGGAGTCACCGGCGCTCCAGGACATAACGCGGCGCAGGCGGTGATTGCCGACCTTCTGCGAAAGCGCAGCCCGAAGTTCTTTGAGGATAACATCGCGCCAACCTCCAGTTAGTCGCAACAGATGCCCTCCCGCTCATACCGTATTGGCCGCTCGCCAACGGGTCTCGGTTTATTCGCCACGAGGCCGATCAAACGCACCGCTTATATCGCGACCTATCGTGGTCGGCGCATATCGACCGAGGAGGCCGATAGGCGCGAGGCGCGTGGTGCAAGGTATATGTTCGAATTGACCTCGCGATGGACCATCGACGGCTCGCCGCGGTGGAATGTGGCTCGCTACATCAATCATTCCTGCCGGCCAAACGCGAAGCCGGTGGGGCGCAATGGCGGTATTGTCATCGTCGCGTTGCGCCGCATCGAGCCGGGAGAAGAGATCACTTATGACTACGGACGCGAGTATCTAGACTATTTTTTAAAAAGCGGCGGCTGCGGTTGCGCGTCGTGCCGCAAAAAGAGAGCCCGGCGTCGCGCGAAGAGAAAAAACAAAGCGCAAAGAGGCAAGCATCAACGTTCAGCGGCTCACCGGCGCGACATCAGGCCGCCGTGACGGCTTTGCCGCTTATTGCGTGGGCATCGGCATCATGTTGCTGGTAAGATTGGCCATGATCCAGACCGAGCCGGTGATAACGAGAAAGACGATCAGCACGCCGAAGGCCAGGGCCAGAATGTTATTCGTGCTGTCGGGTCCACTGCCCAGCTGCAGGAAGAACACGAGGTGGACGCCGATCTGCGCCAAGGCAAGCACAATCAACCCGACCGGAATGCCCGGAGCCCACAGTAAATTGGTCTGCGCGACAACGAACGAGGCGATCGTCGCCAGGACCGCAAGCCCCAGCCCAACCGTATACGACAGGTAGGTCGCGGTCGGCTCATGCTCTTCGACGCCGGGCGTCCGGTCTTCGAACAAGCGATCGCTTGAGTCCATCAGTGCGCTCCCATCAGATAGACCAACGTAAATACTCCGACCCAGACGATGTCGAGTGCGTGCCAGAACAGACTCCAGCACAACAATCGCCGCAGCACGGCGGCTTGCAGGCCCTTAGCGATGGTCTGCGCTGCCAGATAGACAAGCGCGATCAAACCGCCGGCGACATGGACGCCGTGGGTGCCGACCAAGGTGAAGAAGGCGGACAAAAAACCGCTGCGCGAGGGCCCAGCGCCCGTCCCCACCATGCGGGCAAATTCCGTGGCCTCGATAAACAGGAAGGCCGCGCCGAGCACGAATGTGAGGACCGCGAAGATCAAGAATCGCCCCAGCTGCCGCCGTTCGGCGGACAATGCCCCGAGCCCGCATGTATAGCTCGACAACAACAAACACATCGTTTCGATGAAGACATTGCGCAGATTGAACAGCTCGGCTCCGGTCGGTCCGCCCGCGGTATTGTCTCGCAAGACGGCATAGGCAGCGAACAGCGCCGAGAACATCACCATGTCGCCGAGGATGAAGATCCAGAATCCGTAAGCGACGACGACGCGCTTTGCGGCCGGCCCGCCGCCGCCGCGCCCCCGCGCCAGTCCGGTGCGACTCTCGATCGGCGCTCTTTCGAGTGTTGCGATCGTCATGCCGGCTGCCCTAGACGGTCGCGCTCCATTTGCGCAACTTCATCGGCGGAGATTTCCTGCTCCCGCTCGATGCTCCACCCGGCGGTCAGGACAACGATAGCGGCGGCGAGGAAGCCAAGGATCGCCAACCACCAGATGTGCCAGATCAGCGAAAAACCCATGACCGTCGCAAAGAAAGCGATAATGAAACCGGCGGGACTGTTGTGCGGCATTTCGAGCGCTTCATAGGCCGGCTTGATGGGAGGCCGGCCGGTGCGCTTGTCGTGCCAGAACGCGTCAATCGTCTCGACCCTCGGCAGCACCGCAAAATTGTACGCGGGCGGCGGCGAAGTGGTCGACCATTCCAGCGTGCGACCATTCCAGGGATCACCCGTCAGGTCGCGGTGCTGCTCGCGCGTTCGGATGCTGACATAGAGCTGCGCTATCTGGCAGAGGATTCCACAGAAAATGACGATGGCGCCAACTTCTGCGACCCACAAAAGCGGCTGCCAGCTCGGGTCGGCGATGTGCTGCAGGCGCCGGGTCATTCCCATTAAACCCAACACATAGAGCGGCGCAAACGCGAGCCAGAAGCCGACGAGCCAGCACCAGAAGCTGGCTTTGCCGAGCCGTTCGTCCAGCGTGAAGCCGAACGCCTTCGGGAACCAATAGTTGATGCCCGCCAGCACGCCGAACACGACGCCGCCGATGATGACGTTGTGAAAATGGGCGACCAGGAACGCGCTGTTGTGGACCACGAAATCGACCGGCGGCACCGCCAGCAACACCCCCGTCAAGCCGCCGAGGACGAAGGTGATGATGAAGCCGACTGCAAACAGCATCGGCGTCGTAAACACGATCCGGCCGCGGAACATCGTGAACAGCCAGTTGAAGACTTTGACGCCCGTCGGCACCGCGATGATCGATGACATGATCCCGAAGAACGCGTTGACATTGGAATCCGCGCCCATGGTGAAAAAGTGATGCAGCCAGACCATGAAAGAGAGAATACAAATCCCGAGCGTTGCCCAAACCATCGAGCGGTAGCCGAACAGCCCCTTGCCGGAAAACGTCGCGACGACTTCGGAAAAGATGCCGAACGCCGGCAAGACCAGGATGTAGACTTCGGGATGGCCCCACGCCCAGAACAAATTGACATACATCATCTGATTGCCGCCGGCCTCATTGGTGAAGAAATGCATGCCGAGGTAACGGTCGAGCAGAAGCATCAGGAAGGTTGCGGTAAGGACCGGGAACGCGGCGACGATCAGCAGATTTGCGGCGAGCGCGGTCCAGCAGAACACCGGCATACGGAAATAGGTCATGCCCGGCGCGCGCAATTTGAGAATCGTGGTGACAAAATTGACGCCGGTCAGCAGCGAGCCAATGCCGGATATCTGCAAAGACCACAGGTAGTAATCGACCCCGACATCGGGCGAAAAGGCAAGTTCCGAGAGTGGCGGATAGCCCCACCAGCTCGCGCGCGAGAAAACCCCGATGACAAGTGACAGGTTGACCAGCAACGCGCCCGTTGCGGTGAGCCAAAAGCTGATCGAATTGATCACCGGAAAGGCAACATCGCGGACGCCGAGCTGCAACGGCACGACAAAGTTCATCAGTCCGATGACGAGCGGCATTGCGGCGAAAAAAATCATGATTGTGCCGTGTGCCGAGAAAATCTGATCGTAGTGCTCCGGCGGCAGGTATCCCTGCGCACCGCCGACCGCGATCGCCTGCTGCGTGCGCATCATGATCGCATCGGAAAAACCGCGCAGCAGCATGACCAGGCCGAGCGTCATGTACATGGCGCCGATGCGCTTGTGGTCGACGCTGGTCAGCCACTCGCGCCAGAGATACGGCCACCAGCCCTTGATGGTGACGAGCACGAGCACGGCAAAAATGATGACGAGGACCACCGCCATACTGATGATAGGAAGTGGCTCGTTGAACGGAATTGCGTCCCAGCTCAGCTTTCCCAGCATGTCAGCCTCCCGCGTGACCGGGCGGAGGCGACGCACCAGCGGCGTCCGCCTTTCCGGGACCCGCGATCGTCTTGTTGACGATGCGCTCAAACAATTGCGGATCCACCGCATGGTAGGTTGTCGGCGGAACGGCCGTGCTCGGCTTTGCCAACGCGGCATAGCCAGCATCATCGAGAGCGGAGCCGCTGCCTCGCGCCTGCTCGAGCCAAGCGTTGAAATCGGCGGACGTCACCGACTTGACGGTAAACCGCATCTCGGAAAAGCCGTCGCCGCTGTAATTAGCCGAAAAGCCGGGATACTCGCCCGGCTTATCCGCGAGGAGATTAAGGTGGGTGGTCATGCCGCCCATCGTGTAGATCTGGCTGCCGAGTTGCGGCACGAAGAACGAATTCATCACCGTCGCGGAGGTGAGCCGGAATGCAATGGGAGTCGCGGCCGGAATGACCAACTGATTGACTGCGGCGACGCCGTGATCGGGGTAGATGAACAGCCATTTCCAATCGAGCGACGCCACGTCCACGCGTAACGGGTCGGAATTCGTTGGGATCGGTGCGCGTGGATCGAGCTGATGGGAGCCGATCCAAATAACTCCGCCCAGCAAGATCACGGTCAGCGCCGGGATCGACCAGACGACAAACTCCACACGCCCTTCGTAGGACTCGTCCAGGCTGCGGGTGGCGTGGGCGTTGGATGCGCGGTACCACCACGCGAACGCCAGGGTGGCCACGATTACGGGAATCACGACGACAAGCATGATCGCCGTCGAGTTGATCAAGAGAAGCCGCTCCGCCGCCGCGATCGGGCCCTGCGGATCGAGCACACCTTGGGAGCAGCCGCCGAGCACTGTGGCGCAAGTTAAGACAAGGGCGAGTACAGCATGCCGCATTTGAGATTTGTCTGCGCTAAGGCCGGTCGACGTTAATTCGAATGCGGTTTGACACTCGCCTCTCCGTTAATCGAAGAAGACATAAGATCTGGATCGCTTATCGACACACCGCGCATGACCAAATGCGTCAATTGTTGAATACGACATCTCCTGCCTTAGGCGGTGGGTAGGCTTGCGCCAGGATATCGCTGCCGATGTCCGGTAAAATATCACAATGACGCGAGGTAGACATCTTGTGTCAAAAATAATTCAGCTTCAGTAGCGGCTGGCCAAATCATCATGACCTCGTTCTGATGGAGCCGGTCACTTGCAGTTGTATCCTTGAACGCGCGAGCGCGGACATGCGATATGTCCTTTCAGTCCCCAGAAGGAAAAAATGCCCGAAGGATAGGATCACCGCTCTGTGTCATGAGGGGACTTCGCTAAATTACGGCACAACCCATGGGAACGTGACGACGCCAAGCGAATCCGATCGCGGCTCGCTTGAGACGGGCTTCTCACCAGTAGTTTTTGGAAGCTTCGCAAGGAAACGATCGATGCCAGCCGAAAGATTCGATTTTCCAAATGCCGCGGGCCAGAAGCTCGCCGCGCTGCTCGACCGACCGGACGGCCCCATGCGCACGGTGGCTCTCTTTGCGCATTGCTTCACCTGCGGCAAGAGCAACAGAGCTGCGCGGCGTATCGCGGAGGGACTGAAGGTCAGTGGCATCGGCGTACTGCGCTTCGATTTCACCGGGCTTGGCGCCAGCGAGGGAGAGTTCGCCAATACGACGTTCTCCTCGAACGTCGAAGATCTGATCGCGGCGGCCGATCATCTGCGGTTGACGCTCGCGGCGCCTGCGCTCTTGATCGGCCACAGTCTCGGCGTCGCTGCCGTGCTCGCCGCCGCCCGCGCGATCCACGAAGCGCGAGCCGTTGTGACCGTCGGTGCGCCGTTCGATCCCGCGCATGTGATTGGCCTGTTCGGAGAAAAGATCGCGGAGATTGGCGATAAAGATGACGTCGAAGTAACACTGGCCGGCCGGCACTTTAGGGTTCGCCGGACATTTCTTGAGGATGTCAAAAAGCAGAATTTGGAAAATCACCTCAAGGGGTTGCAAAAAGCGTTGCTCGTTTTCCACTCTCCAATCGACGACACGGTGGATATCGAGAATGCCAATCACATCTTTGGAGCCGCCAACCATCCCAAGAGTTTCATCTCGCTTGCCGGCGCCGATCATCTTTTGAGCGAAGCTGGTGACGCGGCGTACGTGGCGCATTTGATTGCGTCCTGGGCCGATCATTACCTCGAAAAAGCTGTCGAGACCGACCGCACGAGGATGTGACCGGACGACCGACGTTCGACCCTGCGAGCGTCAAACGAACCCGCTGCCTCATGGGATTATTTGCCCGACACCGCGACGCTCTTTTCCTAAACCGCCCCTAGCTCTGGAGTGATCTTCTTTTTTCCCGTTAGGCATGCCAGCAGCTCGTCGCCCTCGATTTTGTGCCCTGCATGATCTGTGATCGAAATGCTCGCCAAGCCCGCTTCGTACATCTGACGTGCCTTGCCAAGCGCCTCATGGACTTCGTTTGCTGTTTCTGTCACGGGGCCTATGGCAAGACCTACGGGTCACTGGCGACGGTGTACGGCATAAAAATACCCCGCCAATCTTTTCACATCCCGCCAAACCACCGAATGTTCGGTTTCACCGGCCCTTAATGCGACACAACGGACAAAGGACCGTGGTCGTCGCAATGGTCTCCATGCGGATGATGCAGCCGACCGTCGACCAGGTAATCAATGTGGTCGCCGTGTGGAACAGGCTCGTGTCCGCAGCTCGGGCCGTGCTGATGAGTTGATTCGTGTCCACGCGCCCGGTGCTCGGGGGAACACCGATCGGGGTTCGTTTCAGTCACTTCAATCACATGTTCCTCGGTACGCTCAGCATCGACATGCTGCAAATGACCGTGATCGAGATAATCCACATGACCAGATGTCGAACGGCTGTATGACCACAGCCTGGCCTATGGACGTGCGAACTTGTTCCGGTAGGTTAATTGCTTGATGGCATTGGAATCTCCTTTCGGATGCGCGGCCGGTGCGATTGCGTCAGGTTGATCCAGCTGTTTTCCTGAGCCTAACAAGACGGGACAACCACTCAATTCAAAAGAGCGCGAGGGTGAGGCCGACCCACGACGCTTTGCGAAATCCCCTTGTCAAGGACGATTTATTTAGCCGTGATAATAAGCGGACGTGACTCGATCATCTGTTCGGAGGACAAACACTCACAGCTTGTTTCCTTGATGGGTAAGCGCGCAATCAGCAACGCGGGGGGGTCTTCAATAGCCCATGGATCGCTCACATAGACATGTCGCGGCGCAGTCGACTGATTTCTGGCTGGCTCGGGGCGCTATTCTCGTGATTGTCCTGCTTCAAATCGGGATCGTAAATGATCTCGCGGTTGGACCGCGCTGGCTCGCGCCCGGCCTTGAGCTTGCCCTGTTAGTTCCGCTGTCGGCCGCGACCGCATGGACGCAGCGACGGGCGCGTGGTGCATCGACCGATGCCCAATGGGCCAGTATCGGCCGCAACCGCCGAATGGTGCGGCGGCTAGCCCTGATTTTGACGGCAATCTGCACCTTGATGAATTTCGGCGCGCTCATTCGCTTGATCGTTGCGATCTTGGCTGGGCATGCGGGCGGCGGCAAGGCGCTGCTGCTGGATGCCGCAAATATTTGGGCCACGAACGTGGTCGTCTTTGCGCTCTGGTTCTGGTCGCTCGATCGCGGCGGGCAGGCCGCAAGAGGCCTGATATCCGAAAACAAAAGCGACTTCCTGTTTACCCAACAACAAGCGGGCGTCGTCGACCGCGACCAATTCAAGGATTGGTCGCCCGGATTTATCGATTATCTATTTCTTGCTTTCACAAACGCAACGGCCTTTTCTCCGGCTGATACCTTCCCACTTACGTCAAGAGCGAAGCTTTTGATGATGGCTGAAGCCGCGATTTCTCTTTGCACGATTGCGATAGTGGCTTCACGAGCAGTGGGCATTCTGAGCTAGGCAACAGATTTTTCTGTATTCAACGAAACAATAAAAAACTCTGATGATTTTGGTTCCATAGGTAAAAATGTTGCTCATAGTTCGCCACAAAACAGTCACAAACAAATAAAACACTTAACGACAATATCAAACAAATATTTTTCGATTCTACATATACAACGATTGTAAGCGTAAGGAGTGCGTATCATGCCAATTTCCGAGCCAAGCGGATCTGTTGGCATCAACCAAGTGCTTTCGCCAAGTCGAAAATAAAAATGGCGAAATGGCAACACACGGTCTCGGCGCCTTGTTGCGCCGGGATCGCCGCGCTCGCTTGGCTCCTCCTCCTCTCAAGTAGCCAGGTCGGGGCAGCATCCTGCTACACCCACGACGAGGCTCGAAAGCTATGGCCCCAAGCTCATCTTTATTGGCACGGCTCAGCGAGGTGCTGGGACGACGCCGCTCCCGAGCGACCCCGCCCGCTGACTTCCACTTCGACCTCCGCGACGCCGTTCGGCGAGCCGACATCCCCGATGGGAAGCGATCCTGTACGAATTTCGTTTCCGCTGAGCCCGAAGACGACGGTCTTCCCCGAGCTGATGCCGGGCTCGACAAGCCGCGACATGCTGAACCCTTCGTCGATCCTTACATGGCCGCCACTGATCGACATTGACTCGGCCGACCCGGCACACTTCTCCGTCTGGAACCGGCGCGTCAGCGGGCAGTGGGGCCAATCGACGAAGACGGACCCATGACGCAGGCGCGGCGCTTTGCGCTGGCGACGGCCGGCGGCCGACCGCTCGTGAAAAGAACGTCAACGTCATCCTTCAAGCCGGTCTCATTCGCGATGCTGGGTATCGGCGGACCTACATGTCCTCTTGATCCCAAAGCCGACGTTTTGTAGCTGTTCTAAGATTTTTGAAGACCGAGATCGGAATGCCATGCCTGCCATGGCGTGACAAAATTGTCGTCCCGGTAAAATTGATCCATTCTCCCCGCGAAAAGCCGGGCCCCCCAAGATGAATGACAAGGAAAAGGTCGCGCTCGCATCGATTGCCGCGTCGGCCGGCTTGACCGCCGCCAAGGGGATTGTCGGCCTGCTCACCGGTTCGCTCGCGATCCTCTCCGAGGCCGGCCACTCGTTACTCGATCTTTCCGCTACCGTGCTGACTTATTTCGCAGTGCGGATTTCCGGGAAACCCGCCGACGCAGAACATCAGTACGGCCACGGCAAGATGGAAAGCGTCACCGCGCTTGCCGAAACAGCGCTTTTATTCGTGCTCACCGCCATCGTGGTCTTCGAGGCCGTGCAGCGGCTCATCGGCGCGAGCGCGCACGCCGTCGAAGCGAGCGTCGCGGCGTTCGTCATCATCATCGGCTCTATCGCGGTCGACTTCTTCCGGGCGCGCACGCTCGATCGCGTCGCTAAAGCGACGTCGAGCGAAGCGCTCGAAGCCGACGCGCTGCATTTTCGTTCCGATATGTGGTCGTCGCTTGCCGTGCTGATCGGCCTCGTCGGCGTCGCGCTCGGCTATTCCTGGGCCGACGCCGCGGCGGCGCTCGTCGTCGCGGTCTTTATCGGCATTGCCGGCTACCGGCTCGGCCGCCGCACCATCGACACCCTGACCGACACCGCGCCGGCGGGCGTCAGCGATCGCGTCGCCGCCATCGCGCGGCAGGTTCCGGGCGTCGTCGCGGTGGAACGCGTACGGGCGCGCCCGGCGGGCGCCGTGCTGTTCATCGAACTTGGCGTGAGCGTCAGCCGCACCGCGGCGCTTGATCGCGTCACCGCGATCAAGGAACAACTGACCCGCGCGATCCGCGCCGATGTGCCCGCGGCCGAACTCACCATCACCACCGAGCCGCGGGCACTCGACGACGAAACCGTCCGCGAGCGGGTCATGGTGATCGCGCGCGACCTCGGGCTTGCGATCCATCACATCGCGGTGCAGACCGTCGCCGGCCGATTGTCAGTGTCGGCGGACCTTGAAGTCGACGGCAACCAGCCGCTCGCTGGCGCTCACGAAACCGCAAGCCGCCTGGAAGAGGCGATACGCGAAGAACTCGGGCCGGATGTCGAAGTCGAGACCCATATCGAGCCGTTACCGGCCGACCTTTTAGCCGGCCGCGATGCCGACCCGGCGCGGATCGCCGAAGTGCGGCAATTTTTAACATCGCTCGCCGTCGAGATTCCCGACCTTGGCGAGGTGCACGATGTACGTGTGCGAGAAACCCCCGCCGGCGAAATCGTGAACTTCCATTGCAGCGTCGATCCGGCGCTCTCGGTCAGCGCCGTCCACGATATGGTCGATGCGCTCGAACGCCGGCTGCGCCGGCACTTTCCTACCATCCGGCGCGTCATCGGCCACGCTGAGCCGCGACGCTGAAAGCTCGAACTGCCTCGGCGCGGAGGTCAAAGTGACACCGGTTCCGTGGCGGGCGCTACGTGACGACGGCCGAAACTCGCCCGGCAAAATAACAAGGGAGCTTCGATAGAACGATTGACGACGCCGGCCTGGAACATCAGACCGGTGTCTTTTATTCCGTGCGCAAAACTTCTACACATTCGGACCATGCGCACCGAAGAACCAAGGCCGGTCCGCCTCAAGGACTACCATCCCCCCGATTGGCTCATCGAGACCGTCGAGCTCGATATTTCGCTGCATCCGACCGCGACCACGGTTCGCGCGAAGCTCAAGCTTACGCCGAATACCGCGGGCGCGCCGGCGCCGCTTGTGCTCGACGGCGATGAATTGCAGCTCCGCTCCGTGCTGCTCGACGGCAAGCCCCTGCCCCGCGACAGCTTCGTGGCCACGCCCGATCGGCTCACTATCGCGCAAGTGCCGCATCGTCCCTTTGAGCTCGAGATCGAAACGCTCGTCGATCCGGCAAACAACACGAAACTGATGGGTCTCTATCGCGCCGGCGCAACGTTTTGCACGCAGTGCGAAGCCGAGGGATTTCGCCGCATCACCTACTTTCTCGACCGGCCTGACGTGATGGCGGTCTACACGACGCGGATCGAGGCCGACAAAAGCGAAGCCGCGGTGCTTCTTTCCAACGGCAATCTCGTCGCGCAGGGCGACGTTCCGGGCACGTCGCGCCACTTCGTCGTTTGGCACGATCCGTTTCCAAAACCCTCCTACCTGTTCGCTCTGGTCGGCGGCAATCTCGCTTGCGTGAAGGACAGTTTCACCACGATGTCCGGGCGCAATGTCGCCCTTGCCATCTATGTCGAGCCCGGCAAGGAGGACCGTTGCTCGCACGCCATGGACAGCCTCAAGCGCGCCATGCGCTGGGACGAGGTGGCGTTCGGGCGCGAATATGACCTCGACATTTTCATGATCGTTGCGGTCTCCGCCTTCAATATGGGGGCGATGGAGAACAAGGGGCTGAATATCTTCAACGACAAATACGTTCTGGCATCGCCGGCGACCGCAACCGACACCGATTATACGTCGATCGAAGCGGTGATCGCCCACGAATATTTTCACAATTGGACCGGCGATCGCATCACCTGCCGCGACTGGTTTCAGCTCTGCCTCAAGGAGGGCCTGACCGTTTTCCGCGACCAGGAATTCACCGCCGACCAGCGCTCGCGCGCGGTCGAGCGGATCAGCGACGTGCGCGGGCTGCGTTCGCATCAATTCGTCGAGGATGCCGGGCCACTGGCCCATCCGGTACGACCGGAGCTCTATCACGAGATCAACAACTTCTACACCTCGACCGTTTACGAAAAAGGCGCCGAGGTAGTGCGCATGATCCGCACGCTGTTGGGCGCCGAAGCCTTCCGCAAGGGAATGGACCTTTATTTCGAACGTCATGACGGACAGGCGGCGACAGTCGAGCAATTCGTGCAATGTTTCGCCGACGTGGGCGACCGCGACATGACCGAATTCATGCGCTGGTACTCGCAAGCCGGCACGCCCGAGATCAAGGTGGCGCCGCACTATGACGCGCGCGCCGGCATCTACCGGCTCGACATTACGCAGACTGTGCCGCCGACGCCCGGCCAACCCGACAAGAAGCCGATGGTCATTCCGCTCGCATTCGGCCTTGTCGGCGCCGACGGCGCGGATTTGCCACTTTTGCTCGACGGCGCGCCGCTGCCGCACGGCGTGATTGAGCTGACGCGGCCGGCTCAGTCCTTCGTCTTCACGAACGTGAACCAGCGGCCGATCCCATCGCTGAACCGCGGGTTTTCCGCGCCGGTCAAGTTAGCGGTACCGATCGAACCCAACGATCTGCGCTTTCTCGCCGCTCACGATCGCGACCCGTTCAACCGGTGGCAATCGATACAGACTTTGGCGATGGCATTGCTCAAAGCCAATGTCGCGGCGTTGCATTCGAGCGTGCGACCGAATGTCGACGACGGATTGATGGCGGCGCTCGGCGCCATCGTCGAAGATCCCGCGCTTGAGCCTGCCTTCATTGCGCTGGCGCTTTCGCCGCCGAGCGAGGCGGACATCGCGCGCGAGATCGGCAGCGACGTCGATCCGGACGCCGTCTTCGCCGCGCGGCGGGGATTGCAAGGGGCCATCGGCGAACGGCACGGCGCGGCGCTGGCCGAAACCTATCGGCGCATGATCACGCCCGGTCCCTACCGACCAGACGCGCAGAACGCGGGCCGCCGCGCGCTTAAGAACGTTTGCCTGAGCCTTTTGGCGACGACCGCGAGCGCGGAAGCCATCGCGCGCGCCTTTGCGCAATACCGCGCCGCCGACAATATGACCGACCGCATGGCCGCCCTCGAAACGCTTGCGACGCATGATCGGCCCGAACGCACCGACGCGCTCGCCGATTTCTATCGCCGCTACGCCGACGACCCCCTGGTCATCGACAAGTGGTTTGCGCTTCAGGCGATGATCCCCGAGCCGGCGACGCTCGATCGCGTGCGCGCCTTGACCAAGCATGCGGCCTTCTCGGCCGGCAATCCCAACCGCATCCGCGCGCTGATCGGCGCCTTCGCGCAAGGCAATCACACCCAGTTCAATCGCCGCGACGGCGCCGGTTATGACTTTGTCGCCGATTTCGTCCTCAAGCTTGATCCGAAGAACCCGCAAGTGGCGGCGCGCCTGATGGGTGCGTTCCGTTCGTGGCGGGCGCTAGAGGCCGAGCGCCGTCAGCGCGCGGAAGCAACGTTACGTCGCGTTGCGGCAGCGCCATCGTTGTCGCGCGATGTTAACGACATTGTCGCGCGCACGCTGGCCGATAGCTAGAGCGTCAGTCAGCGCCCTGATTTGACTCCCTTTCGAGTGATGGCTGCCTGCGGCGGGAGAGCCCATGTGCCGAAACAGGCAAAACCGCTTGTCCCGCAATGCAAAAAGCTTTGGACATTTCTTAAAAAAATATTGACTCGGGACTCTCGACAAATCAGCGCGCATCGATTCTATTGATATTGATTCGGAGAGCGGCGGCACAATCTCCGAACGGGTCGGGACGATTAATCCGAACGGGGGAAGGCGATGGCGCGCGCCGATGCGGCGAGTGCGTCTTTACGGTCCGATTCGATCAAAGGGTTGGCGGAGTCGATCGCCGATCCTGCCTATCGGCGTCTTCTGAGCGCTGAACCGCTTTTGCGCCGCGCCGTTCCCGTTCTCATCATTGCCTTTATGGTCACGATTTGCATCGGCGCGGCAGTGGAAGTGCTCGAACAGCACCGCCAGGTGGTATTCGATGCCAAACAGAACATCGAAGCGCTCGCCGACCATTTCGCCGCGGTCTTCGACCGGCGCAGCCGCGACGGCCGATCACACTGGCCGCGCACGTCCGATGCGCTGGCGGAGGCGATGCCGGCCTGGGCTACGGACGCAGAGCGGCACATCGTGGTCGCCGACGGCGATGGCAATATCGTCGCTAGCCTGCCGGATGAGCCGCAGGCGATGGGACGCTCGCTGCTTGAGGTGCTCGGACCGCTCCAACCACTCACCACCTTCGGCGCCGAAGCTGGCACCCGCGAGATTGTGCTCGGCAACGGCAAATCCGCGTTCGCCACGGTGCGGGCCTTGAAAAACCCGACCGGCCTATTGGCCGTTATCCAGGAACGTGATGACGCGCTCGCCAATTGGCGCTCCACCACGGCGCTTACGGTCACCCTGTCGACAACGACCGGCTTTGTGGTGCTGATCCTTGGCTTCGCCTTCCACTGGCAGGCGACGCGGGCGCGCGAAGCCGATCTCATTCACGACACCGTGCGCAGCCGCGTCGATACCGCGCTCAATCGTGGACGCTGCGGTTTGTGGGATTGGGATCTCGCACGCGGCCGTGTGTTCTGGTCACATTCGATGTACGAGATGCTCGGCCTGCCGCAGAAGGAAGAACTTCTCACATTCGGCGAACTCGATGCGCTGGTCCACAAGGACGATATCGATCTTTACGAGCTCGCCAGTCAGCTGGTTGACGCCAAGGTGCAGTCGATCGACCACGCCTTTCGCATGCGTCACGCGAACGGCAAATGGTTGTGGCTGCGCGTGCGCTGCGAATTAACGCGCCAGGAAGGCGAAGCCGGCGCGCATCTCATCGGCATTGCCGTCGACATTACCGAGCAGAAAAATCTCGTCGAGCGCACCATGACCGCCGACGTGCGATTGCGCGATGCCATCGAGACGATACCGGAAGCCTTCGTGCTATGGGATGAGGAAAATCGCCTCGTGCTTTGCAACTCGAATTTCCAAGCATTGCATCAACTGCCCGACGAAGTGGTCGTTTCCGGAACCCCATATGAAACAGTCGTGGCGGCCGGCAGAAAACCGCTCATCCGCACCACCGTTACACATGACGGCGAGCCGCGCGGCGCACGCACTTTCGAGGCGCAGCTCGACGACGGCCGTTGGATGCATATCAGCGAGCGTCGCACCAAGGACGGCGGCTATGTCTCCGTCGGCACGGACATCACCAAGCTCAAACGGCACGAGCAAAAGCTCATCGAGGGAGAAAAGCGCCAGATCGCCACCATCGTCGACTTGCGCAAATCCCAGCAAGCGCTGGAACGGCAAACCGCGGAGCTTGCCGACCTTGCGGGAAAATACGCCGACGAAAAAACCCGCGCTGAAGAGGCAAATCAGGCGAAGTCTAAATTCCTCGCCAATATGAGCCACGAATTACGCACGCCGCTTAACGCCATTATCGGTTTCTCCGAGATCATGGAATCTGGAATGTTCGGACCGCTTGGTGCCGAGAAATATGCCGAATATTGCCGCGACATTCGCGAAAGCGGCCAATATTTGCTCGACGTCATCAACGACATCCTCGACATGTCGAAAATCGAGGCCGGCGGAATTCGGCTCGTTCCCGAGACCGTGGAACTCCATCCCCTGCTCGCCGACTGCCTTCGCGTGGTCTCGACGCGCGCTGGTGAAAAAAATCTCTCGGTTAGCGCCGATGTCGATCCGGCAATCCATCTCGACGCCGATCGGCGCGCCATCAAGCAGATCGCGCTCAATCTGCTTTCCAACGCGGTCAAGTTCACGCCGGACGGCGGCACGGTGACGGTGCGCGGTCGCTCGCGCGCCGGCGCCATCATCATCGCCATCGAAGATAATGGCATCGGCATTCCGCGAGAAGCGCTGCGCAAGCTTGGCCGGCCCTTCGAACAGGTGGAAAGCCAACTGACCAAGCGGCACCAGGGTTCGGGCCTTGGGCTCGCCATCGCAAAATCGCTCGTGGAAATGCACGGCGGCACCATGCGCATACGCTCGAAACTCGATCACGGCACGATGGTCGTGGTACGATTGCCGGCCGCGGCAAGGGCGTCAATGCGGGTGGATAGGCTTGGCGCCGCTGCCTGATCTCTCGCGGGCTTACGGGGCTTTTCCAAGAATGCGGACGAAACGTGCGCGCACCGCGCGCTGCGTTTCCGCAAGATGCGCCGACAGCGCTGCGAAATCCGGCAAGTCGGCGGCGCGCGCCAAGAGTTCCAGCACGCCCGGGCTTGCGGTCTTCGGATCGAAAGCTGTAGGCAGGCAAAGCCGCAGTATTTGCGTCAAATCATGAAATAGCCGGACCGCCGGCCGGAGCACTTCGGTATCGTCCGGTTCGAGCAAGCCAAAGCGCGCCGCCCTTTCCAACACACGCGCCGTCGATGTATCCAAAATCTCCGGCGTGGCCGCCGCATGGACCAATTGCAGATATTGCGCGATGAATTCGATGTCGATTAATCCGCCGGAAGCATATTTGAGATCCCAGGGTTCGGCATCGCCCTTTTCATTGGCAATTGCGCCGCGCATTTCGACAACATCGGCGGCCGTCGCCTCGCTGTCGCGCTTGCGGCACAGAACGTCGCGGATCGTGATCTCGACCCGCTTTGCGAAATCCGGCGAACCGGACACGACTCGCGCCCGCGTGAGCGCCATATGCTCCCAGGTCCACGCGTCGCCCTCTTGATAGCTCTTAAATCCATCGATCTGGGTAGCGACCGGGCCCGATCGGCCTGACGGTCGCAGCCGCATATCGACCGGATAGAGTACACCGTAATTGGTCTGCACGGTGAGCGCACTGATCATGCGTTGGGTCAAGCGAGCGAAATATTGTGTGCCGTGGAGCGGACGCGCACCGTCGGATAGCGGATGCTCGGGGTCGAAATCATAGATGACGACAAGATCGAGATCGGAGCCTGCCGTCATTTCCCGGGCGCCGAGCCGGCCGAGCGCAATGACGGCGCTTTCACCGCCACGGATGCGGCCATGCGTGACGGCAAAATCGGCTTCGACTCGGCGGTGCACCGCGCGCAGCAGGACATCCGCGAGACGGGCAAATACGTCGCCGGCTTGTTCGGCGCTAAGGGAGCCGGAAAGAATCCGCGCGCCGATGAGGAACATATGCTCTTGCCCGAAAAGTCGTATGGCATCGAGCACCGTCTCGGAGCTGGGCGCGTCCTCAAGGGACCGTTTTAGCGTCTCCTGCAGTTGCGGCTCATCCGCCACCGCACCGAAGAAACCCGGCTCGACCAGCGGATCGATGAAATGCGGATTCTGCGCCAGGATATCGGCAAGGCGTGGCGCCGTTCCGAGAATGAGCGCGACAAAGCGGATCAGCTCAGGATTTTGCCGCAGCAAGGAGAAAAAACGCCCGCCGGCCCGCAGCCCGGCGAGAAACCGGTCAAATGCTGCAAATGCCGCGTCGGGATTTTCGGCTCGCGAAAATTGATCGAGGATGACGGGAGTGAGCTCGATCAGATTGGATCGCGCCTGCTCGCCGCGCAGCGCACGGTAGTGCCCAGCCTGCCAGTTTTGCACGGCGTCAACGACCGCCGCCGGCTGGCGAAAACCCATTTGCGTGAGCCGCTCGAATGTCTCCCCGCGACCGTCCGCCAAATCGAACGACAGGCTCTGGCGCTGCGCCAGCAGTTCGGGCGCACGCTCAAACAGCTTCACATAGTGCCGTTCGACGTTGCGCAAATGTAAGACAAGCGTATCGGCGAAAGCGTCTCGCGAGCGAAATCCGAGAAAGCGGCAAAAAATGTTGAGTTTTTCGGCGGTAGCGGGCAGCGTATGGGTCTGCTCATCCGCCATCATCTGTAAGCGGTGCTCGACCCGGCGCAGAAAATCATAGGCCGCCGTAAGCTCGTCGCACGCGGTATTGTCGATCCATCCATCGGCGGCGAGCGCGCTCAGCATCTCGATCGTGCCGCGGCCGCGCAATTGACTGTGCCGTCCGCCGGCAATCAATTGTTGCGTCTGCACGAAGAATTCGATTTCGCGAATGCCGCCACGGCCAAGTTTGATGTTATGGCCTTCGACCGCGATCTCGCCATGCCCGCAATAGGCATGGATTTGTCGCTTCATTTCATGAACGTGAGCGATGGTCGCGTAATCGAGATATTTTCGCCAGACGAACGGCGAGAGATCCTGGATGAATTTCTCGCCGGCCGTGATGTCGCCGGCGCAGGCGCGCGCCTTGATCAACGCGGCGCGCTCCCAGTTCTGGCCGCGGGTCTCGTAATAGTCGAGCGCTGCGGCCGTCGAAATGGCGATTTGCGTCGACGACGGATCGGGGCGCAATCTCAGATCAACCCGGAAGACATAGCCCTCCGCCGTGCGCGCCTGCAGGATTTTCACAAGCTCGCGCGTCAGTCCCACGTAAAACCGCCCCGGCTCGACGTTAGGCCCCAACCGAACGGCATCGGCGTCGAAGAAAACCATCAGATCAATGTCACTCGAGAAATTGAGCTCATTCGCGCCCATCTTGCCCATCGCAAGAACGATATAGCCCGAGCCGCGCGCCGGATGTTTGCCTTCGGGGACCTTAAGCTTCTTTCGCTTGGCGGCATCGCGCAGCAGATAGTCGACGGCCGAGCCGAGCGCGGCGTCGGCAACGTGGGTCAGCGCCGCGGTCACCTGCGCCACCGTCCAAACACCGCCAATGTCGGCGAGCGCAATCAAAAGCGCGGCCTGCGCCTTGCTCTTGCGAAGAACCCGCATCAGATCGTCCTGCGATGGCGCGGCCGCGGCCTCGCTTTGCATCGTTGCAAGGATTGCGGGCAATGTCCGATCCGGGTCGCTGCCGAGCAGTCTGACGAAGCCCCCGGCGTCGGCCTCGATTTGATCCCAGAGATAAGGGGCCGCTTCCGCGACGCCGCCGAGGATCTGCCCTAAAGGCGGACACCGGCGCATGAGCGCTTTGATGTCGTTTCCGGCAGTTTTCGGTTTGACGCGCGGCAGCCAGGCCGCGACGCGCGCCATCGCCTGCGGAGAAGGTTCAGGCAAGACCCCGGCGAGCCGTCCAATGAATGCCCTGTCACCGCGTGTTTGCTTCGGCCGCTTTTTTGCCGCGGCTCGCTTCATCCCTTGCCTGCCGTCTGCGCCGGACCCGCGCGCGGCAACGCAATGATGCTTCGCAACCCCGGATGATTGTCCTCAAGCTTAAGTTCCCCGCCGTGCAAGCGCGCGACGGCAGAGGCGAGGCTAAGGCCCAGGCCGGAACCGGGCTCCGAGCGGCTCTGTTCCAGGCGGACAAACCGCTCCACCACGCGTCCGCGATCCGCATCGGGAATTCCCGGTCCCCGATCGGCAACGCTGAGCATGATACGCTCGCCGTCGTCGCCGGCCTTGACCACGATTTCGGCGGGTAAGCCGTTCGCTTGGCCGTTCTGCCCGGCATATTTGATGGCGTTGTCGACGAGATTGGCGAGCGCCTGGCTTACCAGCTCGCGATTGCCGCGCACCGGCGCGGCTGTCGAAGCATCGACCTTCAGCGTAATCCCCTTCTCGTCCGCGAGTGGCTCATAGAGCTCGCCGACATCGCGAGCGATCTCGGAGGCGTCGAATTCAGCCATGTTGTCGCGCGCGTGCCCGGATTCGGCGCGCGCAATCATCAACAAGGCGTCGAACGTGCGGATCAGCTCGTCGGATTCCGCGATGGTGGATTCCAACGCCGCGCGATAGCCGGCGTCGCCCGCATTGCTGCGCAGCGCCTGTTCACAGCGATTGCGAAGCCTGGTCAGCGGGGTTTTCAGATCGTGCGCGATATTGTCGGAGACCTCCTTCAAACCGCGCATCAGCGCTTCGATGCGTTCCAGCATGGCGTTGACGTTGAGGGCAAGCCGGTCGAGCTCGTCGCCGGAGCCGGCGACCGGCAACCGGCCGGAAAGGTCGCCCGCCATGATCGTCTGCGCCGTGCCGGTCATGGCGTCGATGCGGCTGAGCACGCGGCGGCTGACGAAAAATCCTCCGAGCAAGCCAAGCACGATCACCAGCGCGAGCGACCACTGTCCGGCATTGGCGATGATCCCAAGCACGCGTTCGCGTTCTTCGAGGTCACGGCCGACCAAAAGATGGAACCCGCCCGGGAGCTGAACGACCCTGACCAGCGCGCGATGGTCGATGCCCTCGGGCGCCTCCAGCCGGCGATAGCTGGTTTCGAGCCATCCTGGATGATCGAGTGCACCCGGTTCCAACGCGCCGACATTGCCGGCGAGTCCCTCCCCAGTCGGAGTCGTGACCAGATAGAGGCTCGAGGCGGGACGGCGCGATCGCGCATCGACCACCAGCACCAGGCGCCGGATGCCGCCTTGCGCGTAGATGTTGGACAGGCCGCTGATCTCACCGTCAACCGTCGTCGTGATCTGCTCGGTGATCAGCCGGCGGGTATTGAGCGCAAAATAAGCCAGCAGCGACGCCGCAAATAACACGAAAATGCCCAGATACACGAGCGTCAGCTTGAAAGCCGTCGTGCGGAGGAGTTTGCCGAGCGCGGTCACGTTATTTCATCTCGGTCTCTGAGAAGTCTTCTTCCCAAAATTCAAGCACTGCCCGCTTGCCGCTCTGTTGCGCCGCGGCTTCGGCTTTGCGCAGCTCGACTCGGCGAATTTTGCCGGAGATGGTCTTCGGCAGTTCGGCAAATTCGAGCCGCCGCACGCGTTTGAAAGGAGCAAGCACGGTGCGGCAATGGCGGAAGATCGACAGCGCGGTAGCGCGATCCGGCGCATGACCCGGAACGAGCGCAAGAAAAGCTTTCGGCACGGCAAGCCGCATCGGATCGGGTGACGGCACGACGGCGGCTTCGGCCACGGCCTCGTGTTCGATCAACGCGCTTTCGAGCTCGAACGGACTGATGCGGTAATCGGAGGACTTAAAGACATCGTCCGCCCGACCGACATAGGTCAGGTAGCCGTCGTCGTCGATCGTCGCAACATCGCCCGTGCGGTAGAGCGTTTCGCGATGCGCGCGCGCCGCGCCGGTATCGTCGCGGTCCTGATAGCCCTGCATCAAGCCGGTGGGCCGCGGCTCGAGCGTGAGGCAGATTTCACCCTCTTTCACCCGCGCGCCATTTGGGTCAAGGAGCGCCACTTGGTAACCCGGCAGCGGCCGTCCCATCGAGCCGGGCTTGAGCGTTTGGGCGGGCGTGTTGCCGACCAGAGCCGTTGTTTCGGTTTGCCCGTAACCGTCACGGATCGTAATGCCCCAAGCGGTATTGACGCGCTCGATCACTTCGGGATTGAGCGGCTCGCCAGCGCTGATCGGCTCCCTGATGCGGACCGGCCAGGCGGAGAGATCCTCCTGGATCAACATCCGCCACACGGTCGGCGGCGCGCAAAAGGTGGTCACGCCGCAACGCACGATCGTGTCGAGAAGGCCCCGCGCATCGAAGCGCTTCTGGTTGACGATGAACACCGCCGCCTGGGCGTTCCAGGGCGAAAAGAAACAGCTCCATGCGTGCTTGGCCCAGCCGGGAGAGGAGATATTCAGATGTAGATCGCCTGGGCGCAATCCGAGCCAATACATCGTCGACAAATGCCCGACCGGATAGCTTTGATGACTGTGTAAAACAAGCTTCGGGATCGCCGTGGTGCCGGACGTGAAATAAAGAAGCATAGGATCGTCCGCCTTGGTTTCAGCATCGGGGACGAAGTGCGCGGACGCCGCGTAGCCGCGCTCAAAGGAAATCCAGCCGGGAACATCGCCGCCGACGACGATGCGCGTATAGTTGCCAGGCAAGTCGGCAAATTTCGCCGCGGCGACGGTACTAGCAATGACGTGGCGAATCCGGCCGCGGGCAAAGCGATCGCTAAGATCCCCGCGCGTGAGCAGCGTAGTCGCCGGAACGATCACGGCGCCGAGCTTCATCGCCGCAAGCATGCATTCCCAAAGCGGCGCGACATTGCCGAGCATGACGAGAATACGATCGCCGCGGCGCACGCCGAGATCGCGCAGCGCATTAGCAATCTGGTTTGAGCGCTCGCTCAGGGCGGCAAATGAGAGCTTGATGTCGCCGCCGTCGTCATCGACGAGCCACAACGCCGGCTGCGTATTGTCGCGCGCCATGACGTCGAAATAGTCGAGCGCCCAATTGAACCGGTCGAGCTTGGGCCACTCGAAAGCACGATAGGCGGTTTCATAATCCGCACGATGGCGCAGCAAAAAATCGCGCGCCGAAACAAAGGCGGCAGCACCGTTCAATATGAGATTATCGCGCATGACGAAATTCCGGCGCTCTCTGCAGACTTCGACGCATGGCCTATCGCGCACCGTCGCGAATCATGTAGCCGGCGCCGCGCACGGTGTGCAGCAGCGGCTGCGCGAAGCCTTTGTCGATTTTGGAGCGCAATCGCGAAATATGCACATCAATGACATTGGTCTGCGGATCGAAATGGTAGTCCCAGACATTTTCCAGGAGCATGGTTCGGGTGACGACCTGGCCGGCATGGCGCATGAGATATTCGAGCAGCCGAAATTCGCGCGGCTGCAATTGCACTTCTTGGCCGGCGCGGCTCACCTCGTGCGACAATCGGTTGAGTTCGAGATCGCCGACGCGATAGACCGTCTCCTCGCCGCGGCTGCCGCGGCGGCGCGCCAAGGCCTCGACCCGCGCCAGCAATTCCGAGAACGCGTAGGGCTTGGCCAGATAATCGTCGCCGCCGGTGCGCAGCCCTTTCACGCGGTCGTCGACCTGACCGAGCGCAGACAGGATCAAAACCGGCGTTTCGATCGATTTGGCCCGCAAGGCGCCAATCACGGAGAGGCCGTCGCGCTTCGGCAGCATGCGGTCTACGATGAGGACGTCGTATTCGCCGTCGAGAGCGAGTTGTAGACCCTCTTCGCCGTCGCCGGCGCGATCGGCCATATGACCGACTTCGCGGAACGCCTTGACCAGGTAGTCAGCCGCGTCGCGATCATCTTCAATGATGAGAAGACGCATGGTTTGTCGCTTGTCGCCGCATTTAAAACCAGGCGCTGCGAAGCGCCAATCGCGGGGATGATACATCCTTGGGCCGCCGTTATAAAAGCGAGGGGGTGGCGAGCGATAGCCCGCCACCCCCCTTACCACTCCACCCCGGCGGGGGCGACGGATGCCGGGAGGCAGAGTTGGTATCGGGCGGGGACGGATCTTGCGATCCGCCCCCAGGGTACGCCCGCCAGCGGGGGCGACGGATGCCGGCGGATGCCCCTTTTGCTGGATCCTGGCCCATTCACAACCCGCCAGGCTCCACGTTTTCCTCAGGCACGAGCCCTTAAAGCGCTGCGATCATGGCTAGGCGTTGCCAAGCGGCAGCGCGACGAATTTCATGCCGTCGCCCGATTTCACTCTGAACAAAACCGTATGCTTGCCTTCGCTACGCGCGTCGGCGAGGCTCTTGCGAACCTCGGCGGGCGTCGACACTGTCTTGCCTCCGACTTCGAGAATGACGTCGCCAATCTGGAAACCATGTTCGGCCGCGACGCCACCGGCGTTCACCGCAGTCACCACCACACCCTCGTTGCCCGAACCTGACACTTTGCCGCTAGGCGCCAAGGTGAGACCGAGCTTGGGCAATTCACCGTCCGGCACCTCGCGCTGATTTTGTTCCGGCGCCGTCGACGCCTCTTTTTGCTCCGGCAAGGTGCCGAGCGTGAGCATCAACGTTTTGGTTTGACCCTGATGAATGACGTCGAGCTTGACCGAAGTGCCGGGCGCCATGGTGCCGATCTTGCGGGCGAGTTCGCGCGGATCGTGAACCGGCGTGTCATTCACGGAGGTAATGACGTCGCCGCTCTGGATGCCCGCTTTCGCAGCCGGGCTGTCCTTTTGCGGCTCCGACACCAGCGCTCCGGTCGTCTCCTTTAATCCCATGCTATCGGCGATATCGGGCGTGACCTTCTGGATTTGCACGCCGATCCAGCCGCGCGTGACGCTCCCCTTGTCGCGCAGCTGCTCGACGACGCTTTTGACCGTGTCGGACGGAATGGCAAACGCGATTCCCACCGAACCGCCGGAGGGTGAGAAGATCGCGGTATTGACGCCGATCACGTTGCCGTCGACGTCGAATGTCGGACCGCCGGAATTGCCTTTGTTGACCGGAGCGTCAATCTGGATGAAATCGTCATAGGGGCCGGCACCGATATCACGGCCGCGCGCCGAAACGATGCCTGCGGTCACCGTGCCGCCGAGGCCGAACGGATTGCCGACCGCAAGAACCCAATCGCCCACCCGCGGCGAATTATCCGCAAGTTTCACGAAGGGGAAATCGCCGCCGTCGACCTTGATGAGCGCGAGATCGGTGCGCGGATCGGTGCCGATGACCTTGGCGTTGTGGATCTTGCTGTCGTCAGTGGTGACCTGAACGTTTTCCGCGCCTTGCACAACGTGATTGTTGGTCACGGCGTAGCCGTCGCGCGAGATGAAAAAGCCCGAGCCCTGGCCGGTGATCACTTCATGACCGTGCGTATTCGGCATGCCGAAACGCCGGAAGAAACGCTCGAACGGCGAACCAGGGGGGAACGGCAAATCCTCATCGTTGGAATCGGAATCGGCCGGACGGTCGATCTTGACCCTTACCGAAATCACGGCCGGTTTCACCTTCTCCACGATATCGGCAAACCCAACGGGGCGTTGGGGGAGCTGTTGAACTTTCTCGCTCAGATTTTGCGCTTGCGCCGCAGTACCGAATGCACTGTGCGTTGGCATGCCCGGAGCGAAAACGAGTGCCGCCGCGCCAAAGCCCGCGATCGTCGTCGCCAGGAGCGCTATCCGCCGCGTCGATAAACTGCGGCGCGATGCCCGGAAGTTACCGTTCATGTATCGTCTCCAAAAACCGATCGGTTCCATGTCGCCAAGGGGTCCGCGGCGCCATGCAGTTCATGGTCGTCACGGAGCGATTTGCACCAAAACATGGGGCGATGAGCCTTACCGCGCTCTGTCGGCGGTATTAAAAATTTGTAATGTCAGTGCGCTGAAAATAGCATCGAAATATCAAGATCTTAAGATCGACTGCTTCGCAACGTCCGTTAGGAACCGTGTCCCTCGCCCAGGATATCGGCTAGCTGCTTTTCCTCGACATTGCTGAGTTCGGCGTTCTCACCGCCCACCGCACGGCTGCGACGCGTCAGGCTCACAACCACAAGCGCGCCGCCGACAAGCAGAAGCATTGGCGGCAAACCCCACAACAACGCGGTGTGCCACGACAACCGCGGCTTGAGCAGCACGAACTCGCCGTAGCGGGCGACCAGAAAGTCGATGATTTGCGCATCGCTGTCGCCGGCCTTAATGCGTTCGCGCACCAGAACGCGCAAGTCGTGCGCCAAGGGCGCTTCCGAATCGTCGATCGACTCGTTCTGGCACACCATGCAACGCAGCTCTCGCGACAGTGCGCGGGCGCGAGCTTCTTGCACCGGATTCGCCAGCATCTCGTCGGGCTGCACCGCCAATAATGGCGTCGGTGAAAGAAGTCCGAACAGGAGCGCAACCGCGAGCAGCTTTCTCACCGCCCTTACTCCGCCGCTTGCAGAACCGCTCTCGCCTTGGCCGGCCGCGGCGCGCCGACGCGCAGCCGCCGATCGGACAGCGAAAGCGCTCCGCCCGCGAACATGATCGCGGCGCCGAACCAGATGAGGAGCACGTGCGGTTTGAAGTAGAGACGCACCGCCACTTGGTCGTTCGGCCCGGGATCGCCGAGCGAGAGATAAAGCTGACTTACGCCGCGCGTCATCAGAGCCGCTTCCGTGGTGGTCATATTGCGATCCGGGAAACTGCGTCGGCTCGGCTCCATGACGCCGATATACTCACCGTTCATGCGGCGCACGGTGAAGCGCCCCACCATATCCCGGTAGTTGGGTCCCTCGCGGTTGAACAGCCCATCCAGGGTGAGACGGTAGTGCGCGATATCCAGGCTATCGCCGATCTTCACCTCGGCGATACGCTCGCCTCCCCATGCCGTCACGGCGACGATGCCAAGAAGCGTGACGCCGATGCCGAAATGCGCAAAGGCCGCGCCCCAGGCCGAGCGCGGCAAACCGATCGCCCGCTGCAGCGACGCGCGGAACGGCACGCGCATAAACAGCGTCCGTTCGGCAATATCGGTGATCGCACCGGCCATTACAAAGACCGCGATGCCCGCTCCAAACGGCGCGAGAACAGGTCCACCCTGCTCGATGGCGAATGCAGCCGCAATCGCCAAGGCGCCGAGCAGCGCCGCCGCGATGAGTCGCTGCGCCGCGCCCAAGAGATCGCCGCGCTTCCAGCCCATCAGCGGCCCAAACGGCATGACCATCAAAAGCGGAATGAACAGCGGGCCGAAGGTCGAATTGAAAAATGGAGCGCCGACGGAAATCTTCTCGCCGGTCAGCGCTTCGAGAGCGAGCGGATAGAGCGTGCCGACGAACACGGTCGCGCATGCCGTGGTCAGGAAGAGATTGTTGAACACCAGCGCCCCTTCGCGCGAAATCGGCGCGAACAATCCGCCTTGTTTGAGAAGCGGCGCCCGCCAGGCAAACAGCGCCAACGCGCCGCCGATAAAGATCATCAGGATCGCGAGGATGAAGATGCCGCGCGTCGGATCGGTGGCGAAGGCGTGAACCGATGTCAGCACGCCCGAACGCACCAGGAAGGTGCCGATCAGCGACAATGAAAATGTGAGGATTGCGAGGAGAATGGTCCACACTTTCAGAGCGCCGCGTTTTTCCATGACGACGGCGGAATGCAACAGCGCGGTGCCGGCGAGCCACGGCATCAAAGATGCATTCTCGACCGGATCCCAAAACCAGAAGCCGCCCCAGCCAAGCTCGTAATAGGCCCAATACGAACCTCCGGCGACCCCGAGGGTCAAGCACATCCAGGCGCCGAGCGCCCACGGCCGCACCCAGCGTGCCCAGGCGGCATCGATGCGGCCTTCCAACAAAGCGGCAATGGCGAACGAAAAGGCAATCGAGAACCCGACATAGCCGAGATAGAGAAGCGGCGGATGGAAGGCGAGCCCGGGGTCCTGCA
>JBAPZR010000428.1:0-2174 GCA_049285335.1 Xanthobacteraceae bacterium
GCTCGCGGTCGAGCACCTTGCTGATCTTGTGATCCTGCGCTTCGCAATTGAAAATTGCGACGTCGGCGGGCACGTCCGGCTTCATGAACAGTTTCGAGAAGTCGAGCCCGCTCGCTTTGCCGTGCGCGATCAGCTCGCGGCGGTCGAGCATCTGCATTTGTCCGATCATCTCGTTGAAGGTTCGATAGCCGAGCTCGGCCATCAGTTCGCGAACTTCCTCGGCCACGAAGAAGAAATAATTGATGACGTGTTCGGGCTGCCCGCGGAAGCGCTTGCGCAGCACCGGATCCTGGGTAGCGACGCCGACCGGGCAGGTGTTGAGGTGGCACTTGCGCATCATGATGCAGCCGGCGGCAATCAACGGCGCGGTGGCAAATCCGAATTCGTCGGCGCCAAGGAGTGCGCCAACAACCACGTCGCGGCCGGTGCGGATGCCGCCGTCGACCTGCACGGCGATGCGGCCGCGCAGCCGATTGGCGACCAGCGTCTGATGGGTCTCGGCAAGCCCGATTTCCCAGGGCGAGCCGGCATGTTTGATCGACGTGAGCGGGGAGGCGCCGGTGCCGCCCTCGTAGCCGGCAATGGTGACGTGATCGGAGCGCGCCTTGGAAACGCCCGCGGCGACGGTGCCGACGCCAACCTCAGAAACAAGCTTGACCGAGACGTCGCCTTCCGGATTGACGTTTTTGAGATCGAAGATCAGCTGCGCCAGGTCCTCGATCGAATAGATGTCATGATGCGGCGGCGGCGAGATCAGGCCCACTCCGGGCGTCGAGTGCCGCACCTTGGCGATGATCTTGTCGACCTTGTGTCCGGGAAGCTGACCGCCTTCGCCGGGCTTGGCGCCCTGGGCGATCTTGATCTGCATCATGTCGGAATTGACGAGATATTCGGCGGTGACGCCGAAACGGCCGGAGGCCACCTGTTTGATCGCCGAGCGCATGGAATCGCCGTTCGGCAGCGGCTTGAAACGGTCGGCTTCCTCGCCGCCCTCGCCGGTATTCGATTTGCCGCCGATGCGGTTCATGGCGACGGCGAGCGTCGTATGGGCCTCGCGCGAGATCGATCCGAAGGACATGGCGCCGGTCGAGAAACGCCGCACGATGTTCTTTGCCGGCTCTACCTCGTCGATCGGAACCGGCCGGCGGCCGTCCTCCGCGGCGGATTTGATCCGGAACAGGCCGCGCATCGTGTAGAGATGCGTCGACTGCTCGTTCACGCCGCGGGCGAAATGCCGGTACTGCTCGTAGGAATTGCCGCGCACGGCGTGCTGCAGCGCCGAGACCGTCGCCGCGTTCCAAACGTGTTCTTCGCCGCGCACCCGGAACGCATATTCGCCGCCGACGTCGAGCATCGCGCGATAGATCGGCGCATCACTGAACGCGTCGCGATGCCGTCGCACCGCCTCTTCCGCGATTTCATTAAGCCCCACGCCTTCAATCCGGGTCGCGGTGCCGGTGAAATATTTGGCGACGAAATCGGACTTCAAACCCACGGCGTCGAAAATCTGAGCGCCGCAATAGGACTGATAGGTGGAGATGCCCATCTTCGACATCACCTTCAGCAATCCCTTGTCGACCGATTTGATGTACCGCTTGATGATTTCCTTGTCGTCGAGCTTCTGCGGCAGATCGCTCTTCATCGCGACCAGCGTCTCGAAGGCGAGATAGGGATTGATCGCCTCGGCGCCGTATCCGGCAAGGCAGCAGAAGTGATGCACCTCGCGCGGCTCGGCCGATTCCACGACGAGGCCGACCGACGTGCGCAGCCCTTCGCGAATGAGATGATGATGCACGGCCGCGCAGGCGAGCAGCGCGGGAATCGGAATGCGATCCGCGCCGGCGCGCCGGTCGGAGAGGATAATAATATTGACGCCGTCGCGGACCGCGGTCTCGGCCTTGCCGCAGAGTTCGCCGATTGCGTTCTCCATGCCGGCGCTGCCAGCTTCCGCCGGCCAAGTTGCATCGAGCGTCAACGATCGGAAATGATCGCCGAGATCGGAAATCGATCGGATCTTTTCCAGGTTGGCGTTGGTGAGAATCGGCTGATGGACTTCGAGTCGTTTTTTCCTTGACGTGCCCTCGAGGTCGAACAGGTTCGGCCGCGGCCCGATGATGGAAACGAGGCTCATCACCAGCTCTTCGCGGATCGGATCGATCGGAGGATTGGTCACC
>JBAPZR010000429.1:0-5801 GCA_049285335.1 Xanthobacteraceae bacterium
CATTTTGATCCAAGGCAGATCGCCTCGATCGAAACCGCCAATATGAGTCTCGTTCAGCGTCTTGCCGTCGTGAACGTGTTCTTGGCGCTTTTCAATTTGATCCCGGCATTCCCGATGGACGGCGGCCGCGTATTACGCGCGTTGCTGGCGACGCGCTTCGGTTATATCCGCGCCACCGAAATCGCGGCTTCGGTCGGTCAGGGCGTCGCGTTTTTGCTCGGCTTCATCGGTTTGTTCGGCAATCCACTACTGATTTTCATTGCCGTGTTCGTTTATCTCGCCGCCGCCGCCGAAGCGCATCTGGTGGCGATCCGCGCCATATCGCAGGGCGTGCCGGTGACCGCGGCAATGATGACGGAATTCGCCACCCTCACGCCCGACGAACATATCGACGCCGCCGTAGAAACACTGCTGCGCACGAGCCAAACCGAGTTTCCGGTGGTCGACTCGGTGGGCCGGCCGGTCGGCTTGCTGGCGCGCAACGATCTCATTCGCGCGCTGAAAGAGCGCGGCCCGGACGCCAAGGTCGGCGACACCATGACGGGCGCGATGCCGACGCTCGGGCATCGTCATTGTCTCGATGAGGCCTTTCGCTTGCTGCGGGAAAAATCGGCACCGGCCGTGGGCATTATCGACGGCTCGCAGCGGCTGATCGGTCTCGTGACCTCCGCGACCATCGGCGAAATGCTGATGGTGCACCGGGCCATGCCCGCCGGGTTCCGCTTCGGGCCGTGGAGCCGGGCCGCCGGGGCCTGACTTTGTTAACCAAAATGCAGTGGCCCTTTCAAGAATGCATATCTCGGCCATCGCCTCAAAACCGCCAAGCCGTGATAGGATTTAACCATGATCCCCGGGCCCCTCCGACATCCCCTCGCCATGAAATTATGGCTGTTCCGATGGATTTCGGGTTCGGCGCCGGCCGATACGGGTCATGCATCGGATAGAGCCATGAGTTTTGGATCGCTCGAACACGTCGTGCGCAATCGCGTGCGAATGTTGTTCCGACGCACATGGGCGGTCGCCGTCGTCGGCACACTCGTCCTTGGCGGCGTCGTCTCGGCCGCATTCTATTACGGCATTGAATCCGATCGCATGCGGATCGCCGCCGGCCCAAACGATATCGAATTTGCCAGAGCCCTGTCCGATCAGATTAAGCACGCCAACAAGGATTTCACGTTGAAGCCTGTTCCGATGCAGGACACGCAAGCCACCATCGCAGCGATCAGCAACGGGCAAGCCGATCTCGCGATTCTGCCCGGCCCCGCCGACGGTTCGATGAAATGGCCGGTGGTCGCCATTCTCCGCCAAAACGTGATGGCGCTGATTGTCCCTGCGGCGAAGAAAACAAAGAAGTCCGGCAAAGCCGAAAAGATCGAAAAGATCGGCCAACTGGTCGGCCGGCGCGTCGGGATCGTGACCGGCAACGAGGCGACTGCCGATCTTCTTAACGTCGTGCTCGATCATTACGGCGTGCCGCGCAACAAGGTGATCGTGTCTAACATCGACCCGAAGAACATCGCCGACGCGATCAAGAATAATCAGGTGGACGTGCTTTTCGTCGCCGGCGCGGCGACGGGCGCGGCGATTTCCCAGGCGGTGAAAGCGGTCACCCAAAATGACGGTGCGCCCACCTTCCTCGCCATCGATCAAGCCGACGGCATCGCCAAACGCAATCCGATATTTGACTCCGAGGACGTGGATGCCGGTACTTTCGGCGGCAACCCGCCGACGCCGGACGATAGCCTCAAGAGCCTCAGCTTCGGCGAATATCTGGTGGCGCAAAAATCCTACAGCGACTCCACAATCGGAAGTCTGTCAAAGTTCATCTATTCGTCGCGGCAGGCGCTTGCCGCGGCAGTGCCGGGCGAGATCAAGATCTCGGCGCCATCGACGGACAAGGATGCCGACGTCGTCGTCCATCCGGGGACGTTGGCCTACCTTGGCGACAGCCAGCAGTCATTCTTCGACAGATACGGCGATGACATTTTCTACGGCATGCTGATCTTCCCGGTGTTCGGATCGTGCATCGCCGGCGTAGCGGGTTATCTGCGCAGCAATACGCGCACGCGACGGCTGCGGCTGTTGCAGCAGGTGTTGGATCTCGTTCGCAAAGCCCATGCCGCTCAGACGCTCGACTCCCTCGAGCAGCTTCAGCTGGAGGCGGATAATCTCGTGATCGCGATCGTCCACCAAGGCGAACACGAGGAGTTCGACGAAACCGTGCGCATGTCCTTTGCCTTCGCGCTCGACCAGCTTCGTTTCGCGATCGCCGCGCGTCGCACCGCCATTCTCGACCATGCAGGGGCCGCCGGCACTCCCGCCAAAGCCGCCGCCGCATAAGCGCCATTCAAGTGCGCACGGCGCGATTGCTTCCGGGGTATCCCTGCCTATATACCGCTTGCGAATCGCGGGCCCTTCGGGGCCCGTAACGGTTTCACGATTGATCCAAAAAGCTGCGACCCAAAAAGCTGCCGATCCATGAACCTGCGCAACATCGCCATAATCGCGCATGTCGACCACGGCAAAACCACCCTGGTCGACAGGCTTTTGCAGCAGTCCGGCTCGTTTCGCGAGAACCAGCGCGTGGTCGAGCGCGCACTCGATTCCAACGACCTCGAACGTGAGCGCGGCATCACCATCCTCGCCAAGGCGACGTCGCTGGTATGGAAAGACGTTCGCATCAACATCGTCGATACCCCGGGCCACGCAGATTTCGGCGGCGAGGTCGAACGCATCCTCAATATGGTCGATGGCGCATTGGTCCTGGTTGACGCGGCCGAAGGTCCGTTACCACAGACCAAATTTGTCGTCTCCAAAGCGCTCAAGATGGGGCTCAAGCCCATCGTGGTCATCAACAAAGTCGACCGGTCCGATGCGCGCCCGACCGAGGTGGTCAACGCGGTGTTCGACTTGTTCGCCGCGCTGGACGCAACCGAGGAGCAGCTCGACTTCCCCATTCTTTACGGGTCAGCCAAGCAGGGCTGGATGGCGGCGGACGCCGCGGGCCCGAAAGACCGGGGCATGGCGCCCCTGTTCGACCTTGTCGTCCGGCACGTACCGCCGCCGCCGACCGAGGACGGCCCATTCCGCATGCTGGGCACCATTCTCGAAGCCAACCCGTATCTCGGTCGCGTCGTCACCGGCCGCATCACCTCGGGATCAGTAAAAGCCAATCAGCCGATCAAGGTGCTCGATCGCAACGGCGAGCTGGTCGAAGAAGACCGTGTCACCAAGGTCCTCGCTTTTCGCGGCCTCGAGCGGGCGCCGATCGACGAGGGCTTTGCCGGCGATATCGTCGCCATTGCCGGGCTGCCGGAGGCAACGGTCTCGCACACGCTCTGCGCGCCCGAAGTGACCGAGCCGTTGCCGGCGCAACCGATCGACCCGCCGACGCTGACCATGACGTTTCGCATCAACGATTCGCCGCTCGCCGGCACCGAGGGCGACAAGGTGCAAAGCCGAGTGATCCGCGATCGCCTGTTGCGCGAGGCCGAAGGCAATGTCGCGCTGCGGATTTCTGAATCGACGGAGAAAGATTCCATGGAAGTCGCCGGGCGCGGCGAATTGCAGCTCGGAATTCTCATCGAGACAATGCGGCGCGAGGGATTCGAGCTTTCGGTGTCTCGGCCGAAAGTGCTGTTTCGCCACGATGCATCCGGCGAGCGTCTCGAACCGATCGAGGAGGTCGTCATCGACGTTGACGAAGAGCACGCCGGCGTGGTCGTGCAGAAACTCGCCGAGCGCAAGGGCGAGATGATCGAGATGCGGCCATCCGGCGGCGGGCGCGTGCGGCTGATCTTCTACGCGCCGACACGCGGGCTCATTGGCTATCATGGCGACCTCCTGACCGACACGCGCGGCACGGCGGTGATGAACCGGCTGTTCCACGCCTATGGTCCGCATCGCGGCGAGATTACGGGTCGGCGCAACGGCGTGCTGATCTCGACGGATCAGGGCGACGCCGTGGCCTACGCTATGTGGAATCTGGAAGATCGCGGGCCGATGATGATCGAGCCCGGCTGGAAGGTCTACCGCGGCATGATCGTGGGCGAACATACCCGGGGCAACGATCTTGAAGTAAACGTGCTCAAGGGCAAGAAGCTCACCAATATCCGCACGCATGCCAAGGACGAAGCGATCCGGCTCACGCCGCCGCTTCGCATGACGCTGGAAAAGGCGTTAGCCTATATCGAAGACGATGAACTCGTCGAGGTGACGCCGAAATCGGTTCGATTGCGCAAGAAACTCCTCGACCCGATCGAGCGCAAACGCGACGAGCGGCGCAAAGAGGCTGAGCGCGTTTAAACGCGCCGGCGCCTTGGCCGCAACGCCGCTTCGGGCGGCGTGATTCCGATAGCATCTTGTCACAAATCACGGCGTGCGGCGCACCGTCGGGCCAAAAATCCAAAACCGTGACGCTATTGCAACAGCGGGCCCGGAAAAGCGCCTCAGCCATGCATTTTCCTGTTTGCAATTCTGGCACCAGCTAGGTCTTTTCGATAATAATCCATACCGTGAAACGAAGACGAGCACGAACTTCGTATTAGGGCAAACACGAACAGCGTCCGGAACCATAGAACGTCGCTTCAAGGAAACGTCGATACGAGCTTCGCATCATGAGCACCATCCTTATCGAAATCCGTCGCGCCCGCGCCAATGATGCCGGTGCGATTGCGGACGCCCACGACGAGGCATGGCGAACGGCGTATCAAGGAATCATTCCAGGCGCCGAGCTCGAGCGACTGATCAATCGCCGCGGACCGGCATGGTGGGAAAGCGCAATTCGCAAGGGCAGCCGCATCGCGCTGTTGCAATTCGGCGACAAGATCGCCGGCTACGCCAATTACGGCCGCAACCGCGCGCGCAGCCTTTACTATGATGGCGAGATTTACGAGCTTTACCTGCGTCCGGAATTCCAGGGCCTCGGCTTCGGCCGCCGGCTGTTCACCGCCGCCCGGCGGGACTTGGCGCAAAGCGCGTTGAAGTCGCTCGTCGTCTGGGCGCTGTCGGAGAACGAGAACGCGGTCGAATTCTATCGCGCGCTCGGCGGCAAGGCGGTGGCGCGCTCCTCGGAGAAATTCGGCGCACGGGTGCTCGACAAGGTCGCGTTCGGCTGGAGCAACTAGGCCGCCGCCTCCCCTCCTCACATCGCCGGCGTCGGCAATCTGGCCTGCATGTAGGCCGCGCGCAACGTATTGACGAGCAGGTACGCGATCGTCATCGGTCCGACGCCACCGGGCACCGGCGTTATGGCGCCGGCAACGGCCAGCGCTTCGGCAAAATGCACGTCGCCCGTGATCCGCGACTTGCCGCCCTCGCCGCCCTCGCTCACGCGATTGATGCCGACATCGATCACGGTTGCCCCCGGCTTGATCCAGTCGCCGCGGATGAATTCGGCGCAGCCGATGGCAACGCACAGAAGATCGGCACGGCGGCAATGCGCGGGCAGATCGCGGGTATGCGTATGCACGACCGTGACGGTCGCATTCTCCTTGAGCAGAAGCTGCGCGAGCGGGCTGCCGACAATGTGCGAGCGGCCGATCATCAGCGCGTCGTAGCCCGCGATCGATTCGTGAACCGTCTTGATCAGCTTGATGCAGCCCATCGGGGTGCATGGCACGAGCGCGGGCAGGCCGGTCATCAACCGCCCGATATTGAGCGGGTGAAAACCGTCGACGTCCTTGCCCGGATCGATGCACCCGATCACACGCTTGGCGTCGATCCGTGGCGGCAGCGGCATCTGCACCAGAATGCCATGCACCGCCGGGTCGGCATTAAGCTTTCGTACGAGGTCAAGCAGG
>JBAPZR010000430.1:0-1819 GCA_049285335.1 Xanthobacteraceae bacterium
TTGGCGGAAGGAATAGTGTTCGGCTAGCTCCTCATAATCAAAGCCCTCCGCTGCCGCGTACTCCTTGACCGTAGCTATCCAATCCGCGAACGAGATGTTGTCGTCTCGCGCCATGATGTTCTCCCACATTGTCAATCAGCCTGTCGGCATCGACTGACAGGCTATTTTACCACGACGCTGTTCGCGACTTTGACCGACGGCGCCGATCGCCAAGGTTGCGGCTAGGGGGCTTGCAGTCCATGCCGGAAACGAGCGCCTGGGGACGACTGACGGCGCGACGTTGTCTTCAAACGCGAGGACGGCGGCAAAATCCGCGTGACTTCAACGCTTTGGACTGATCCGAAGGTGATCCTCAACCGCAACGTCGATGGGCAGCTCCACATCGCCCGCAAGGAGCGCCGCCCGGACGAATGGGACCCGCCGGTCAAGCCTTATGACCACCCTGTGGGCCGGACAACGGCATCGACGCGGGTAACAGCGCAACATATTCGTGTGACAGTGCAACAATGCTTCGCCTACGCCGTCTCCTCACCGTGCAGCGGATGCGACTACACCGCTACCGGCGGCGCCATGGCATCCATCGCCGCTCGATCGACGTCACCGACGCGCAGCTCGATGCGCTCGAAGTGTGCGGCTACCTCGACCCCGGCGACCGCCCTGACGAGTGCGACGCGATCGAGATGTTCCTCGGGGATTCGCTGCTTAAAGGGTGGCCCAGTCCGGCCAGCGCGCCGCCGGGGGGTCACTGAGCCTTTTCGGCGTCCGAGGTGTTCGCCGGTGCCGCGGTCAGCGACTGGCCCTTGCGGTACGCCGCTTTGACAAATTGATTGCCCTGCTTCGTTATCTTAGTCGTCCAGCCGGTGCTCCACATAATCACGGCTGTATCGTCTTGTTGCTTCCAGGTGCCGGTCATTCCTTCGCCTCGGGTGGCCTTTGCTGCGCCGCCGCTCGACAGCGTGATTTCGAACGGGTGTCCGGCCGGGTCCTTCACCTTCCACACGCCTTCGGAACGGACTTGCCGCAAGCGCCGCTATGTCTGGCGCGCCAAAAAGGATGGCCGCCGTAACGGCCGCTATGGCTGCTTTCCTCATCGTCCTACCTCCTTGCAAGGTCCAACCCGCAACGGAAACTATGCACTAAATCTGCCGTTCCATTCTGGCAACCGGCATCTTGTATGTGTCGACGACCGGATCACAGCCAAATTTGTACGCAATTCCGACCCGTAAATCGTTCGGCGACATGCGATTGGCGGCGTCAGCGGCATTTGTTGCGGCGCTCACAACGCCTGAGGCGGTGAGCCCTAATGTCGAGAATTAAAATGCACGCTTTGCGAATTTATTGCAGGCGTAATCGCGTCGCGAAAGCGTAAACCTGGAGATGCGGCTCGGATGGCCAAGATGCGCGCCTGCCCAGCGCCCTTTACAAATGTGGTTATTCCGTCCGTCGCGACTATCGCCCATGCTTGAGTCCTACCCAACGCCGTCAGTTCAGGCCTTGTTCGTTGAGGCAATCGCTTGATAATCGCACCAGCGAAAGTCTAAATCTCGACGCGATAAGTGGCGCTTATTCAGTCTTATTTTGTCGTCGCCTCGGAGTAGCGGGCACAAAAACGACCAACCTGATCGTGCCACATCTTCACAAAGTCGCCGGAAGTCAGATTGTCGACGGACTTCCAAACGTGTTTGACTTCAGGAAGTGTATTTTCCCAGATTGCTCGCTTACACCACTTTTCTCCTTTCTCTTTGCCCTCATCGGTGACGCACATTGATTTCCAGGCAAGTCTGTCTGGATGATTGACGTGTTCCTCCGCGCCCTGCGT
>JBAPZR010000431.1:0-3168 GCA_049285335.1 Xanthobacteraceae bacterium
CTACGAGATCGGCGACACCATCGGCACGAAGCAAATCGCGCACGCGTCCGCGCGCTCCAACAATGCGCAAATCGATCCCGCGGCGTGCCAATTCACCATGGAGTTGACGCAACATTCGCGATCCGGCGAGATCGATAAAGGGCGATGCGGACAGGTCGCAGATCACTATACGCAGGGTCGAGGTATCGGGCTCTCGTAACTGCGCTACAACTGAACCTAAAACCGATTCAGCGTTCACGTAGAGCAGCGAGGCTTCCGGTCGAAACACAATTGCGTTTGACAATTTCTCGTTCTCGGGGTGCCGCGCTATGTCGGAATAGCTGTTCGTGCCTGGGACTCGGCCGAGAAATGCAACATGCGGCTGCGAAGCCCGGGCGAGCATTATCAAAACTGAAGCTAACGCGGCCAACAAGATCCCCTGCAGGATGCCGAGCAGCAGCACGGCGACAAGAGCAATTACCGCAGCATAAAAGTCGGTCTTGCTGATGCGCCACATCCGCTGCAAAGACCGGACGTCGATCAAACCAAGGACCGCGGTCAGCACGACAGCGGCCAATACAGCTTTCGGAAGATCGTCCAGCAAGGTCGTGAGAAACAGCAAGCAGAACGCGAGTGTGACTGAAGCGAACACGAGTGAGAGCGGCGTTCGCGCGCCCGCTTTGTCGTTCACCGCCGTTTGCGACAGGCCCCCCGCGACGGGATAGCCGTGGCCGAGCGCGGCCGCGAGGTTCGCCGCGCCGAGTCCCAAAAACTCTTGGCTGGGATCAAGCTCATAACCGTGCTTAGCGGCAAATGTTCGCGCGGCAGAGACACTTTCAATGTAGGCTAGGAGCAGACAGCCCGCCGCAAGCGGGAAGATCCCATCAATGTCACGCAGGCGCAGTGCAGGCCCAGCGAGGTGTGGAAGCCCCGCTGGAACAAAGCCGGTGGTGGGCACCCCGAGAGCGGGAAGTCCTAATAATGTGGCCGTTATGATACCGAGCGCAACAACACCCAAGGCAAACGGTCGTCCAGGAAAGAAGCGCTCGCCGAGGAGCAACGCCAAAGTTGCAATAACTGCGATCGCGAGTACGAGGAAGTTGATTTGGCCAAACTGGCCAATGATGATTGCTGCGCGCTCAAAGAAATTATGGCCGCCGCCGGAAACCCCGAGCAGGCTCGGCAATTGCGTCATAATGATCGTCAGCCCGGCGCCAGCTTTGAATCCCACCAATATGCTGTCGCTGATCGGGCGCACAAGAACGCTCAATCGCAGGCACCATGCTATTAAACACAGCAACGCAACGGTAAATCCCGCAAGGCTGGCAATCTGCGCGTAATGTGCCGTATCGCCGCCAGCCATCCCTCCAACTGTTCCCGCAATCATCAACGAGATCGCAGAGGTCGGGCCGATGGCAAGCTGACGAGAGGAGCCTAGGAGGGCATAGCCGAGCCCCCCAAGCAGATAGCCATATATACCAACCTGCGGGGGTAACCCTGCTAGGCCGGCATAGGCCAAAGAGACCGGAATCGCATAGGCCGCGAGCGTAACCCCGGCGACCAGATCGCCGGTCAACCAGCCTGCCTGGTACCCGGCCACCCACTGCACAGGCGGAAGACACCGAAAAAGTGCTGCCTTACTTTTGTGCTTGGCCGATTGTTCCCTTTCGGAAGGCCTCGCGTTCGTTGACTGGTCGCCTGAGTCACTCGAAGACGTCGTATCCACTGTCGCTGCGCGCCTCTTTATGATCAACGCTTTACATCGTTGTCAAAAATATTCGGTAGGCTCCTTGCGTGCGAAACTCAATAGCAGCAGTTATTTAGCGCCATTGATGTAGGTCAAGGACCACACTTCTTGCTGGACTAGTGTACGCGGCACTCAATAGCCTCTTCGAGCTAAGCCTTGGCAGCATCACGCTGAATGCGGGCCGCGCTCGCGTAAAGGCGCCCACCGAGAAATTAAGAAGCGAGGAACAATGCCGTCAACGTCAGTAATGCCATCCAAACAGTCGCAAAGCCTGACGAGCATTTTTGCGCCGTTCTATGGCGCCTTTGCTCCCATGATGGACTACGTCGTCGACGCTGCGCAACGAAATCTGCTGTTCCTGGATGTCATGCGCCAGCGCGGCAATCAATATCGCGAACATCTCGCCGAGACGGCTCCGCATGTGCTGGATTACAAAGTTGAACTGGTTGTCGATGGTCGTCGACTGCCGCGACCCGTCAACTACGCTCTGGTGCGGGTCGTTCCGCCAGCTGGTGTCGAGGTCGACCCAATGCGGCGGCCGTTTGTTGTCGTCGATCCTCGCGCCGGCCATGGCCCCGGAATCGGCGGCTTCAAGGCTGACAGCGAGATTGGCGTCGCGCTCAAGGCTGGTCATCCGTGCTACTTCATCGGGTTTCTTCCGGAGCCCATGCCGGGTCAGACCATCGAGGATATCGGGCGCGCCGAAGCGATCTTTCTCGAAAAGGTCATCGACTTACATCCGCTGGCGGACGGCAAACCTTGTGTGATCGGAAATTGCCAGGCCGGTTGGGCAGTAATGATGCTCGCCGCCCTTCGCCCCGAACTTTTCGGCCCGATCATTGTTGCCGGCTCGCCGCTTTCCTATTGGCAGGGCGTCCACGGCAAGAACCCGATGCGTTATACAGGCGGTCTACTCGGCGGCAGCTGGCTCGCAGCCTTCGCGAGCGATCTCGGTAATGGCAAATTTGACGGTGCGTGGCTGGTGCAGAATTTCGAGAATCTAAACCCCTCCAATACCCTCTGGACCAAGCAGTACAATTTGTATTCGAAGATCGACACTGAGGCTTCCCGTTATCTTAGCTTTGAGCGCTGGTGGGGCGGTCACGTCAATCTGAACGCTGAGGAAATCCAGTTTATCGCCGACCAGCTTTTTGTCGGAAACAATCTCGCCGCCGGGAAGATTCAAGTCTCCGACGGGACAGCCATTGACCTTCGCTGCATCCGCTCGCCAATCGTCGTGTTTTGCTCGAAGGGTGATAACATCACACCGCCGCAGCAGGCGTTAGGATGGCTTCTCGATTTGTACGAGAATGTCGACGAGATCCGCGCCTATGGTCAAACAATCGTTTACACGATCCATGATAGAATCGGCCATTTGGGGATCTTCGTTTCTAGCGGCGTCGCCCGGAAGGAACATGGCGAATTCTCGGACAATATAGACT
>JBAPZR010000432.1:0-4409 GCA_049285335.1 Xanthobacteraceae bacterium
GCTTGCGCACGCGCGTTCTCAGACGCTGCCAGGCATTCTTCGGCTCCATGCGGTAGGTCTCGGGTGAAGTCAAAATCCGCATCTCGTCCTCGACCCAGTTGGCGCGACCGCGCTGCTTGAGATCCTCGACGAGCCGCAGATAGACGTCGCGCAGATGCGTGACGTCGGACACCGCGTAGCGCAATTGGGCGTCCGAGAGCGGCCGCCGCGTCCAGTCGGTGAACCGGTGCGATTTGTCGAGCATGTCGCCGGTGATGCGCTGCACCAGCTGATCGTAGGAAATCGAATCGCCGTAACCGAGCACCATCGCCGCGACTTGTGTGTCGAAGATCGGATGCGGAATGAACTCGGCCTCATGCCATACGATTTCGATGTCCTGGCGCGCGGCGTGGAAGACTTTCATCACCTTCTCGTCCGCCATCAATTTGTAGAACGGCGAAAGATCGATGTCCGGCGCCAGCGCGTCGACGACGACGGCTTCGTCGGCCGAGGCCATTTGCGCGACGCACAGCAATGGATAGTAGGTGGTTTCGCGGAGAAATTCGGTGTCGACCGTGATGTAGGCGTGCTTCGCCATCCGCTGGCACGCGTCGGCAAGCGTAGATGTCGACGTGATCGGATGGTTCGAAGCGCTGAGGACGGAATTAACTTGCATTGGTGAAGGGTAGTGTCGTTCAGCGGCCACGCGGGGGCAAGCCCGAAAGCCGGTGTGAAAAGTCCTCATTTTCCGCGGATTTTGTCCATGAAGATGAACTCCCACGGGCTTGGCATCCGACCGACCGGGACTTCGATCACGCTTGGACCGGAGCGATCGGCGAGGGTGCGCCGCAACGCGCGGCGCAGGTCGTCCGGCGTGCTGGCACGCGTGGCTTCGGCGCCGAAGCTTTTGGCAAAGGCGACGAAATCCGGATTGGCTAGTTCGCTGCCGATCAGCCGGTTGCCGTAGTGCTCCTGTTGAATACGCCGCACATTGCCGTAAGCGCCATCGTTGAACACGATCGTCGTCAGCGGAATGCGGTGAAGCATCGCGGTTGCGAGCTCGCTCGCCGTATACATGAAGCCGCCGTCCCCGGTGATTGCCACCACCGGCACGTCGGGCCGGGCGTGCTGCGCGCCAAGCGCGGTGGCAAAGCCCCAACCGAGATTGTCCTGGTAGCCGGGCGACAGAAAGGTGCGCGGCCGGTAGACGGGAAACAATAAGCGTGCCGCAAAGCCGACCTGCGTGACTTCGTCGACGAAAATGCCGTCCTCCGGCAATTCGGCGCGGATAGCTTCGAGGAACGCGATCTGCGGCGAGAGCTTCTCGAGGCGCTTACGCCAGCGCGCCTGACGCTCGCGCATTTCTTCGCCGCGCGAGGCGCGCTTGATATTGTGAGCGGGCAGTTCGGCGATCAGCCGCTGCAGGATCGGCTTGGCGTCGCCGGTCAGCGCCACCGCCGGCTTGTGCAGGCGGTCATGCTCTTGCGCGTCGGCATCGACGCGAACGATAGCAAGGTCGCGATCGACGCCCCATTGCCGAAACTGCGTGAGAAGCCGTGTGCCGACGGCCAAAACGACCTCGGCCTCGCCCCACAGATCGCGGCCGAGCGGTAGCGTCACGCTCAAAGGATCGCGGCTGTCGAGCACGCCGCGACCGCGGCGATAGCCGAGCACCGGCGCCTGCAGCATCGCCGAAAGCGCAGCCACTTCTTCGGCGGCGTCCTGCGCGCCGCCGCCGCAAACGATCATCGGACGCTTTGCCGAGCCTAGCCGCTTAGCTGCGCGCCGGATCGCGGCGGCGTCGATCTTCGGCGCGGCAATCGGCAGGGGTCCCTGCACGGCGATGCGCGCCGATTGGCCCCAAATGTCGATGGCGGCTTCGAGCGCAGCCGGTCCCGGCCGGCCCGTGCGCATCGTCCGCAACGCCAGCGCGGTGGTGCGCGAAGCGTCCTGCGGTTTGCGGATGCGCACCGCATGGTCGACGAGCCGTTTGATGATGCCGGCTTGGTCGCGAATTTCGTGCAGATGGCCGAGGCCGCGGCCGATATCGGCGTCGGGAATTTGCCCGATCAAGGCCAGTACGGGGGCATTCATGGAAAATGCGGTGAGGAGCGCAGCGGCGGAATTGAGAAAGCCCGGTCCCGGCACCACGGCGTAGGCCTGCGCCTTGCCGGTCGCGAGCGCGGCGCCGAGCGCCATGTAGGCCGCGGCCGCCTCATGGCGGGTGTGGATGGTGCGCAGCCGGTCGGAAAAGCGAAAGAACGCCTCGAACAGGAGGTCGTTCTGCACCCCCGGCAGCGCATAGATGTTGTCGAGGCCATGGGCAACGAGCGTGGCCACGACTGCTTCGGCCGCCGTCATCGGTGAGGGCGCTGGGGTCGCATTGCGTGCCGTTTTTGACGCCATAATCGCTCCCGGGCGGTGCGAGTGTGCCGAGATCGACGCTATCGTGTCGAGCCGAGCCGCGCGCGGTGGAGACATGCCCACAGGCGCTTGACAAGTCGAGCGCGGCCATGTGCTTGTGCGCCACCTTTCATCCATTTCATGGTTGGCGGAACAAGGATGCATCGCTATCGCACCCATACTTGCGGCGCGCTCCGCGAAAACGACATCGGCGCCGAGGTCCGGCTTTCGGGCTGGTGCCATCGCATCCGCGACCACGGCGGCGTTCTGTTCATCGATCTGCGCGACCATTACGGTCTCACCCAGGTGGTGGCCGATCCGGACAGTCCGGCATTCAAGACCGCCGAGACACTGCGTTCGGAATGGGTGGTGCGCGTCGACGGCAAGGTGCGCCGCCGCCCCGACGACACCGAAAATCCCGATCTGCCAACCGGCGCGGTCGAGGTCTATATCCGCGACATCGAGGTTCTCGGCCCGGCCGGTGAGCTGCCGATGCCGGTATTCGGCGAGCAGGAATATCCCGAGGAAACAAGGCTGAAATACCGTTTCCTCGACCTGCGCCGCGAGCACTTGCACCAAAACATCATGAGGCGCGGCGAAATTATCGATTCCATTCGCCGGCGGATGAAGGCGCAGGGCTTTTTCGAATTCCAGACGCCCATCCTCACCGCCTCCTCGCCGGAAGGCGCGCGCGATTATCTCGTGCCATCGCGGCTGCATCCCGGCAAGTTCTATGCGCTGCCGCAGGCGCCGCAGCAGTTCAAGCAGATGATCATGGTGGCTGGCTTCGACCGCTACTTCCAGATCGCGCCGTGCTTTCGCGACGAGGATGCGCGCTCCGATCGCTCGCCCGGCGAATTCTATCAGCTCGACATTGAGATGAGCTTCGTCACCCAGGACGATGTCTTTGCGGCGGTCGAGCCGGTGCTGCGCGGGGTGTTCGAGGAGTTCGGCGGCGGCAAGCCGGTGACGCAAAAATTTCCGCGCATTCCCTATGGCGAAGCGCTGGCCAAATACGGCACCGACAAGCCCGACCTGCGCAACCCCATCATCATGGAGGACGTGTCGGATATTTTCCGCGGCTCTGGATTCAAGATATTCGCGCGCATATTGGAAACGAATACCAAGGGCGCGGTGTGGGCGATCCCGGCGCCCGGCGGCGGCTCGCGCGCGTTCTGCGATCGCATGAATTCCTGGGCGCAGGGCGAAGGCCAGCCGGGGCTCGGCTATATTTTCTTCACGCTCGACAACGATGCGGTGGTCGGCCGCGGTCCGATCGCCAACAATCTCGGCGCGGAAAAGACCGCAGCGCTGCGCACAAAACTCGACTTGAAAGACGGCGATGCCGTGTTCTTCGTAGCCGGCGAGCCGGCAAGTTTCGTCAAATTCGCTGGCGCCGCACGCACTAAGGTCGGCGAAGAGCTCGGGCTCGTCGACAAGAACCGTTTCGAGCTGTGCTGGATCGTCGATTTCCCGATGTACGAATGGAACGAGGAGGAGAAGCGCATAGACTTCTCCCACAATCCGTTCTCCATGCCGAACGTCTCGGTCGACGAATTTTTGGCGCTCGATCCGGCGGACCGCGACAAGATTCTGTCGCTCAAGGCCGTTCAATACGACATCGTCTGCAACGGCATCGAGCTGTCCTCGGGTGCGATCCGCAACCATCGCCCCGACGTGATGAAAAAGGCTTTCGCCATTGCCGGCTACGATGAGAGCACGCTGGAGCAGCAATTCGGCGGCATGTTGCATGCGCTCTCGCTCGGCGCGCCGCCGCACGGCGGCATTGCGCCCGGCATCGACCGTATCGTGATGCTATTGTGCAACGAGGAGAATTTGCGCGAAGTGGTGTTGTTCCCGATGAACCAGCGCGCGGAAGATCTGATGATGGGCGCGCCGTCGGAAGCGACGCCCAAGCAATTGCGCGAACTGAATATCCGCGTGGTGAAGCCGAACTAAATTGTCTTGGCGAGTTGGCGCGAGCGGCGGTTCATCCGAGCGGCACTTTCGCAATCGCACGCCAGGAC
>JBAPZR010000433.1:0-1845 GCA_049285335.1 Xanthobacteraceae bacterium
GAGTGAAGCTCACCGTCATCACAAGCGACCCCAAGGAACTGACCAAGCTTAAGGCGCTTGGCTTCATGGGAATCATACACCATCAACTGCATCATTTGATGATGGCTAAAGGCGAAGTCCCCCCGCACTAACCTGACTCTCAAGGGTTCGCACTGGGTCGGGCTGGCGCATTCATCATCCTCAGCATTTCTGGACCACCGGTTTTCATAAAGCGCCAGACCAGCAGCGCTGCCAAAGCTAAAAAAACGACATTTAGCCAAGTGGTGTAATTCCAGGTGATCGAGGCTTCAACAACCAGTGCCTTTCGTTCCTGAGGAATTACACCCAACGCAGCAAATGCTGCCTCCACGATGAAGGCCGCCACTGCCATCGCGGCGTAGAATGTCGCCAGAATAAAGCCCGTCATTCTCAGCCCGTAATACTTCCGATAGATGTCCAGGATCGGCAGCACAATCAAATCCGCGAAGATGAATGCAATCACCCCGCCGAAGCTGATGCCGTTGTTCCACAGCACGGCTGCCAGTGGGATGTTTCCGACGGAGCAGACGAATGAGACGATGGCGACCAGTGGGCCTACCAGCGGTCCCCACAGTTTTGCCAAGAGCGGATGATCGCTAAGGAAAAAACCCTGCCAGAATTCATGGGGAACCCATGCAGCTAATGCCCCGGCGATCAACAGACCACCCACAATGTCGATCCAGACCGACGCCCAATCCATCACGAAGTAATGGCTTATTGCGGTCTGCCCCTCGTCTGACGTGATCCGCTGCCAAAGCGAGCCACCCTCGGTGACTGCCATGTCCATCTCGGCATGACCTTCCATACGGCCCGAAATGCCGCGATCCGCCTGCTCCTTGGCTTCGCGCACGCGGTGCGGCGAGAGAAAAATGCGAAAAAGAAATACCATGATGACGACCATGATCGGTGCGCCAACGAACTCGGCCAGAGCAAACTGCCAGCCCATCAGGACGATTATGATGATGCTCAATTCAAGCACGAGATTGGTTGAAGCCAGCTCGAATGCCATGGCGGCAGTGAAATTGGCCCCTTTACGGAAAATCGAGCGAGCGAGCGCCACCGCAGCATAGGAACACGACGAGGAAGCGGCTCCGAGACCAAGTGCGGTTGCGATTGAACGCGGGCGGTCGTCGGGAAGGAGGCGGCTCATCTCACTGTGCGACACCACCGCTTGGACGACGCCTGACAGGGCGAAGCCGAGTATAAGCGGCCACAGGATTTCCCATCCCATGGCGAACGCCATACTCAAAGCGCGAAGGATCGCGTCGGTCATCGCGTCCCTAACTTCGTCCTCGTTATGCTAACTTAGAGTTATCGTCTTTGCCTGAGTTGCCTTCGCAAACTGTGGTCGCAGCTCAATGAACGGCTAATTGTCGAGCATTCCGATTTCAGCGGGCGAAGCGAAAAAAACCGTTGCTCGATCACCCATCCGACCGCTTGGCAAAATGACCGGCTTGCCGGCCAACGGGCCAAGGTCGCTCGTGTCGACCTTGAAACGCAGATTGGGCTCTTGGAATACGATTGTCCGTCCGTCCGCCGTCGTTACCTCAAAGGTGGCGCACGACCGGCAGATCGCCCTGACTTGGCCTTGTGGTCCGATAGCTTTAAGACTGGGAAGTTCCGAGGCCGACGCAACCGTTGGAGCGACAGCACTTACCAAACCTCCTATGCCGAGCGTGAATGCGGATCGGCGATTCACGGTAAGATTTCTTCCGCGGTGCGATCCGGTGTTGTCTCTGGCGGTATCCATCTTCGTGTCTCCTTTCGTGTATCGCTTAATGCGACATTTCCTCCATTTGCTGCGGCCCACTTTGAGCGCCTATGCCT
>JBAPZR010000434.1:0-1877 GCA_049285335.1 Xanthobacteraceae bacterium
GCGAAATGTTCTGCAACAGGCGCTCGGTGGTCAGGCGCAGAAGGTAATAGCCGAATTCTGGATTCTGGAAATAAAGCTCAAGCAATTTTTCATAGGTAATACTCAGAACGTCGCCGTCCTCGATGCATTCGACGGTCTGGGTGCGGCGATTTTTAGGGTCGACGAAGCCGAGTTCGCCCATCATGCGGCCTGGCGGCAATTCGACGTTGATTTCGGTCACCAAAAATTTGCCGGTGACGGTAAGGAACATTTCCTTGGCGGTATCGCCTTTGTGAAACAGCACGTCGCCCTTTCGGTACTTGCGCGGACTCATGAAGGGACGAAGCCAATCCATCGATAAATCGCCCTGCGCGGAAACCCGCGCCTTCCTGACCAGGGTGAGCATCTGCCGCAGCCGGATCGCGTTGATCGGCAATGACAGCAAGTAAAGAAAGAAGGTCGAGGCCGAGCCGGCCAGCGCGCCATAGGCGATAAAGAAAACATTGCTGACGATGCCGATCACGCGCAGCGGCACGATGGTTCGAACCATCAGGGTGGCAACAAAGAATATCGCGCCCGTCAATGCCAGCATGTTCGCCAGATTGATGTGGGCAAGCCCGACATCGATCAACCGGTTCACTATGGTATCGAAGGTGACGTTAGTCGGGTCGAGACCGAGCTGAATCAGTATTTTCTCGATCCGCAGGTTTTGCGACGCCGCCGCAATGAGGCGGTCGAGTAGGGTGCTCGGATCCAAGTTACCGGCGCTGTTCATGTCTGCCTCACGACGTCCGCAGGCGCCTACCCCCGAGAACCGGGAAGTTATGTATGCGCTTATGCCCTTTTAATATCTTTCCGTCCAAATCCATCTGGCATTTTTACGGGCTTTGTTGCCATTTTGAGCGAAATCTGAAGGGGCGGGAAACCCGAGGCGCTCAATGGCTATTAGCCTCGATCATGCGGTTTTGCTCGATTGTCTCGAAGACAAGGTTCGCTTAGCGGCGAAGCCCTCCGCGGGCCTCTTTACCAAAATCATCACCGGTCTTGGCACCAGGATGCGGGCGCTCGATCGGGCCGGCCGGTCCGCGCAGATTGGAGCATTGCTGGAGACGCAGGCGTGGACGGAAGCCGCATTGGCCTTGGTCCAATGCGAGCTGCCGGCATGGCAGGTCCATCGGCTGGTCTACGACGGCACCGATTGGATGTGCTCGCTGTCTCGTCAGCCATGTTTGCCGGACGGCTTGGACGATGGCGTGGACGCAACGCACGAATCGCTTCCACTCGCGATCCTGATGGCATTTCTGGAAGCGCGGCGCAGAACCGCGACGCTTCGGCAGGCTTCGACGACTATCCCGTCCGTTGCGCCGGCGGCTGAAGGGACCGTCTGCTGCGACAATTTCAGCTGATCGTTTTTAGATGAGCGCGATTCACACGCGCGCGAGCGGCGATTTAGCGCCCGTTCAAGCTCCTATGCCGCCTTTATGAGAAAGGCTTGGGCTTCGTCTCGAATTCATATGCGACGAGGAGCAGATTCGGATTTGCCAAAACAGCCATGAGGAGAGACGCCATGAGCGTCATTCCCATTGATTTTAACCGACGGCCGGCGATGCTCGAAACGAAACGGTCGGGCACATGGCACGACCTCGCACAAAGTTTGGCGCGGCGTGTCGACAGCCTTGCCGCCTATGCGGTCAGGCGTGCGGTGTCGGAGAGCGCGCTACGCCGCACCGACGCCGACATCAGGCGCGCCCGGGAGCTGATGGCGCGGAGAAAGCTGCCCCGCGACGTCAATCTTGCCCGCCTTCGCGTCCGCGCCATTCACAGCGAAGTCCTCTCATGAGCAAGCTCGTTGAAAATTTAGCCAGTATGCGGGCCGTTGCTGAAAAAAAGGATGGACC
>JBAPZR010000435.1:0-11067 GCA_049285335.1 Xanthobacteraceae bacterium
CACTATAGTTCCCACGAAGTGCGCGCGGCCGCTCGACTCAAGCGCGCCGCCAGAGGGATGGAATACAAGGGGACGGGTAATGAGGTCATCAGGCGTATCTCAACTTGGTGCTGGTTGCTTGCGTGCCGGCGGATCGACGATTGCCGCCGCGGCCGCACTTGCATTTTGCGCCTTTACTTCATCAGCCACCGCCGCAGATTTCGTTATGAAGGTCGGCACTGCGACGATCAACGAAACACAACATCAGTTCATCAAATTCTACAAGGAGGAGGTCGAGAAAGCGTCGGGCGGCCGCATCGAAGTGCAAATTTATCCAGCGAGCCAGCTCGGTCCGATCCCGCGCGAAATTGAGGGTGTGCAGCTTGGCAATATCCAAGGCTATATCGGGCCGGTCGACTTTTTCGTGGGAGTCGACCCGCGCTTCGGCGTGTTCTCCACTCCGATGCTCTTCCGCGACGAGCCCAATGCGGCCGCGACGATCCATGATCCCACGGTGCAAAAGGCAATGTTCGACCTTGCCGCACCGAAGCGCATGGTCGGCATTGCAACCGTGGACTTGGGCGCGTCCGACTATGGCGCGAAGAATCCTATTATGCGGCTTGCCGATTTCAACGGAAAAAAGCTGCGCATCAACGGCACCGAGCTCGAGCGGGAGAAAATGGCGAAGCTCGGCGCTACTGGAATCGGCATGCCGCTTTCGGAAGTGGTCCCGGCGCTCGACCAAGGCGCCATCGACGGTACAATCTCCGGGCTCTCGGTATTCGTGGCCTTCAAGATGAACGATCTCCTCAAAGTGGTCACGGTGACCAACGACACGTTCATTATTTCACTGGCGGTGGTGAGCAAACCCTGGCTCGACTCGCTGCCAGCCGATCTGCAGAAGATCGTGATCGATTCGGGCGCGGCGATCCAAGCGAAAACGCAGGCGTGGGAAAGCGATTTCACGAATAAGCTTGCGAGTGACTGGACCGCAATGGGCGGAACCGTCCACGCATTGCCAAGCGATGATCTCGCTCGCATGAAAACGCTCCTCGATCCGGTCGGCGACGAAGCCACCAAGAATCAGCCGGCCGTGCATGAAATGCTGCAATTGGTCCGTGCCGCGGCGGCAAAGAACTGAGCATGATCTCCGCGGGTTGATCCCTTCCCCGGAGCATTGTGCAAAAGGAAAAAACGGCTGAGGCCATAGCAGCTTTATCCAAACGAATTCGATATGGCTCTACATCGGATACGCCAAGGCTTGCAGCGCGCCGCCAACGTGCTCTTGACTGCGCTGGGAATAACAGCTGGCGTGATGCTCATTGCCAGTGTCGGCGTCAACTTCGCCAACATCATCGGCCGCTATTTCCTGTCGGTATCGCTATCCTGGGCTGAGGAGGCGATGCTCTTTCTGATGATCGGTTGTGTCTTTCTAGGCGCGGGTCCAGTTGGCTGGATGGGCCGTCACATCCGGATGGACGTCGTCGTCACGCTATTGCCGCGCCGCGTGCGGATGGCGTTCGATCTCTTGTCCGATCTTGTTACGATCGCAACCTGTATCGCGCTTGCGATCTTCGCTTGGCCGGTGATGACCATGCTGGCCGAGCTCGATCAGCGCAGCGAATCCGCCAATATCCCGATGGTCATTCCACAATCCGTATTGCCGGTCGGGCTCCTGCTGATGGCGCTGCTCATTGCTATTCGCCTCTTTGTGCAAGGCCTTCGCCACGACGAGGTCCTTTCGCCTGAGGAAGCCGAGCGCTGAAATGTCCGCCAACTTCGTCTATTTTGTGCTGCCCGCGATATTGCTGATCCTCGGCCTGCCAATTTTCGTCGTCCTCATACTCACTTCTCTGGCCGCGATCCTCCTGATTGCTCACGTACCGACGCAGGCCATACAGACCTACATGTTCGGCAGCCTCGACAATTTTCCGCTGCTCGCCGTTCCGTTCTTCGTTCTCGCCGGCGAGATCATGGGCCGGGGCGGCATCGCCAATCGGGTCGTCACGTGGGTAGTGTCTATCATTGGCGGCGTACGAGGTTCGCTCGCCGTGACGACGGTGGCATCCTCGGAATTGTTCGGCGCTATGGCGCATACTTCCGTCGGCACCGTGGTGGCTATCGGGCGCTTGTTATTTCCGTCGTTGACGAAGCACGGTTATTCCGAGCGCTTTGCCGTCAGCCTGATCACCTCGTCGGGCGCGGTGGCCGTGATTATCCCGCCGTCGATCTCAATGATCCTCTATGCAATGACGGCACAAGTCTCGGCGATCAAGCTCTTCACTGCCGGCATTCTGCCGAGCATATTGATCGGGATTGTAGACGCCATCTATGTGCTGATCTATGCACGTATCAAAATGGTGCCGTTGTCATCCCCCGCGCGCTGGAAGAACATCTGGATCTCCACCAAGGAGGCAAGCTGGGCGATTGGCACCATCGTCGTGATCTTTGGCGGGATTTACGGCGGCATCTTCACGCCGACGGAAGCGGCCGGAGTCGCAGTAGTTTATTCACTGTTCGTAGCGACGTTCATTTATCGCGAGGTCGACCTTACGGCATTGTGGCAAATCGTGGTGAATTCGGTCGCTCTGATCTCGCAGATTCTTATCATTGTCACGGGCGCCGGCATCTACTCCTGGCTGATGACCACAAGCGGCATCCCACAGAATCTCATCCATACCGTAAGCGTCATGCAGCTGCCGAACTGGCAGACGCTTTTGTATGTTAATGTCGGGCTTTTGATTGCCGGCAGCTTTCTCGAGCCACCCGCTGCCATCCTGATCTTGACGCCGCTTCTTCTTCCTGTCGTCGAAGCCGCGGGCATCAACGCCCTACACTTCGGAATTATCATGGCGGTTAATTTGAGCATCGGTCTCTATATGCCGCCGTTCGGCCTGAACCTTTTCGCCGCACGGGCCATCTTCAACGTACCGATGGGCATGATCTACCGCGGCGTCCTGCCGTTCGTTGTCGTCAACTTTGCGGCTTTGCTGGTGATTACCTACGTGCCGGCAATCTCGATGACACTCGTTAGTGGGACGCACTAACACCGCTGGTGCTTGCGAGTCGCAATCGCTTTGCGGTTTCTGAAAAATACTCAGAACCGCTCGCGATGCATTGCCACAATCCTGGTGGACTTACTGAACGTTTCGATTGAAGTAGCTGGAGCCCCAGATCACCAAGATCCAGATTGCGAACATAACTCCGAGAATCACACTGTGCGCTTCCCTTTGATCGTCCGTCGAACGTCTCTTCCGATGTGTTATCAGTCCGTCTCTCTGGGCGTTGCAATCACGCTGTCACCCTCCCCAGCGGACCGGCGAGTAAGCTCGGCTTGCAGCCGCTTCGCTTCCTCTTCCATTCCCATCCATCGGAGCTTGCGAATGCGTTTTACCAGATCGTTCGTGACAGATTCTTGCCGCCCCGAACGGTCGATCGCTGTTTCCATGGACGTCCTCCGTCGTTCCTTTGTTTTTACGCGGTAGGCGGCGGATTGAACCGATTACACGTTCCGCCTCGGCTGCCGATCACCGCTCGCCGCTCGAACGGCCGGCAGGCCATGCCGACGTCGCCAGTAGCTTTTACTTCTTGGACCCTCTGCGCAAGGGCGCTTACGTGCGCCGCAACATTCCTCGCGGTAAGTGCGCGGTAAATGGTGGTCGGCCCGGTTTGCAATGCGAAAGATCGGCTAAGCGACGGCGACGCCCAAAACCTCACTCGGCGAGCGAGATTGCAAAGTGCCGGCGATAAACACGTCGACGTCACGCAGAACCGGAACCAGGAAGCGCAACACCGGCGCGAGCGCGGCGATAACCACGTAATGCCCCACAGGGCGATAGATCAGCACTTTTGCATGATTGCCGGCGGCAACAAGCCGCGCAGCCAGCCTGGTCGAATTGCCGTGTTCCACCAGCCGGTCGCGGCCGCCGGTGATCAACAGTGCCGGAGGCGCGCCGGGCGAAACATGGAAGATCGGCTGCGTCTCGGGCCGATCGGCGCCGCCAAAGATCACCTTGAGTGTCTCATCGCGCAGCGGCATGTAATCGTAAGGCCCGGCGATACCGATGAGACCCGCAATATCGCGCCCGGGTCTTAGTCCGACCTTGTCCAGCCAACGGCCGTCGATTGAGAGCATGGCCGCGATGTGTGCGCCTGCCGAATGGCCTTTGAGGAAAATTTTTTCCGGATCGCCGCCGAACTTCGCGATATTGTCTTTGACCCAGCGCACAACGAGCGCGCCGTCGTCAAGAAAATCGGGGTAACAGACTTCAGGAAAAATTCTGTAGTCGGGCACCACCGCCACGTAGCCGCGTCGCGCCAGCGCTTTCGCCACATAGCGATACAGTTCCTTGTTGCCGCTCCGCCAGGCGCCGCCGTAGAAAAAAATGATCACCGGCGCCGCCACCGACGCGTTCGGCCGGCAGATGTCGAGCCGGTGCCGGGAGCGCTCGGCATACGCAATAGACGACGTCAGCGTGATCCGATGAGTCATGTCGGCGACCGAATAATCAGTGCTTCCCGACAAAAAAGTGGCAGCAGCATTTTTCTGCCTCATCCGCGCTCCGCAATGGGTTGGTTCCCGGCTCAACTCGAGCGGCTTGGAACCGTTTCATCGCATGGAACCTGCCGAGAACCTGCGGCGTTGATGGCACGTCGGAAAATGTGGGGCCGGAGCGGCGTACGGCCCGTCGTTTCATTCCTCCAACGTTCCACGCGACCCCACCATAGCGCGCTGGAGCAGCGTCCTGCTCGGAGCGACCCCCATGGTGCTTTCACTTCTCGCTTACTTCTGCTCGATGGCGGCGGGCTTCGTGGCCATCATGGCCATTTTGATCGGGCTTGGCGATTCTCAGATGCGGACCATCCCCTTGCTGCACTATCCGCGCCCGGCCGAGTCGGTCGCCGCAATGACGCCTGCCGCGCCCCGCACGAAAGTTGCCGAACAAGAGAAGGCTGCCGAATAAGCCCGAGCAGGCGCAGAAACCCACGCAAGCGGGAGAGGACGCCAAGAAGGTTGCGCGCGCCAAAGTGGCGCGTGAGCGAAAGCGCGAGACGATGCAGGCGCGACTGCGGCAGCGTGACGACGCATTGGCATGGGGATACGCGAACCAGCCGTTCAACGTGCCGACCTATGCGCCCTTCGGGCAACGCACAGAGTACTAATTGCCAGGCCCGGATCGGAAAGATGACACACGCTGCACCGGCCGCGATCGCGCTTGATCAAAGAAAGGGGGACGGGCGATAGGCCCGTCCCCGCATCACCGAACCGTCGCTGCCTCACGCATTACCTAAAGGCATTGCCACGAACCGGATTCCGTCGCCCATTTTCACCCGCATCAGCACGTCGTGCTTGCCCTGGGCCTTGGCCTCTGTCAGCGCATGGCGCACATCGCCGGCACTCTCTACGGTTTTGCCGCCGACATCCAGGATCACAGTACCAGTCTGAAATCCTTGCTCGGCGGCCACACCGTCCGGATCAACCGCGGTGACGACAACGCCCTGGCTGCCGGCACCCGAGACCTCGTTCGCGGGAGCGACTTGAAGTCCGAGATGCGGCACGCCGCTCGTCGGTTCCTCACTGCCTGAATTGGCGCTTGCGAGTTTCTCGTCGCTCGGCATCTGCCCTACGGTCAGCGACAGCGACCTCGGCTCGGCCTTGCGGACGATATCGAGCTTCACCGAAGTGCCCGGCGCCATCGTGCCGATCGTGCGAGCAAGATCCCGCGCATCCTTCACCGGCGTGCCATTGACGGCGGTGATGACGTCACCGGTTTCAATGCCGGCCTTGGCGGCAGGACTATCGTTTTGCGGCTCATCGACCATCGCGCCCTCCGCTTTCTTCAAGCCGAGGCTGTCGGCGATGCCCGCGGTCACCGGCTGGATCTGCACGCCCAGCCAGCCGCGCGTCACACGCCCGTCCTTCTCCAGCTGAGCCACCACCATTTTCGCGGTATCGGCCGGGATGTCGAAGCCAATCCCGACAGAGCCGCCCGACGGCGAGAAGATCGCGGTATTGACGCCGATGACGTTGCCGTTGACGTCGAACGCCGGGCCGCCGGAATTTCCTTTGTTGATCGGCGCGTCGATCTGCACATAGTCGTCGTATGGTCCGGCGCCAATATCGCGGCCGCGCGCCGAAACGATGCCGGCCGTCACGGTGCCGCCGAGACCGAACGGGTTGCCGACGGCGATGACCCAGTCACCGACTTTCGGCTGGTGCTCAGCGAATTTGACATAAGGAAAGTCATTCTTGCCGTCGACCTTGATGACAGCAAGATCGGTCTTCGGATCAGTTCCGATGACCTTGGCCGTATAGAGGGTACCGTCGTCGGTCGTCACTTGAACCGATTTTGCATGATCGACGACGTGGTTGTTGGTCACGGCATAACCGTCGGCCGAAATAAAGAAGCCGGAGCCTTCGCCGACGATGGTATGGCGCTGCTGCGGAACACCACGGCCGAATTGGTCACCGAATTGCTGGAAGAATTTGTCGAGTGGCGACCCAGGCTGAGCCGGAATTTGCTCTTGGTCTTCGCCGTTGTCCTGCATGGATGTCGGCTCGGCCGAACCGGCGATTTTGACCCGTACCGAGATCACGGCGGGCTTTACCTTAGCGACTAGATCGGCGAAGCCGGCGGGATGCTGAATCGGCTCTTGCATCGCCGTGGAATCGGCGGCAATAGCCGAGCCGTTGAAGGCGGATTGCCAGAAGCCGTTCGGTCCGGCGAACAAAAGCGCCGCGCCGACACCCGCAACCGAGGCGAGCAACACAACGCGGCGGGGCGCAAGACGCACAGACTTTCCGGGGGGATTATCGATTTCAGCCATTGACTATCTCCATTGATCGCTGCCGCCGGCTCTCCGCCAAGCTGGCTCGTACCAGGACAATTGGGGAAGTCGGCTTACGACGACCTGAAGACCAGATTAATTCGGTGAAAGATTTGGAGACCGTTTGTCTCAGGCGGCGCCCGGGGTGGCCGTGCCTTTGCTGCTCCGCCGCCGAAAGCCGAGCACATTGCGAAGGCGCATCGGTTCGGCCATTTCTTCTTCCGTGAGCGCTTCCGAAAGCTTCGGCGGCGTCAAATGCCAAGGCACTGCAACGACGACAACCCGTGGACCGCCATATTCAAGGACGGCGTTTCGCAGCCGCCGGGCGCGCTGATTGCTCAACAGATATTCCCACCAATGTCGTTTGACGAGCTCCGGTATCAGCACCGCGATCGTGCGGTCGGGATTTTTAGTCTGCAAATCGCCGATGAGTTTTAGAAGCGGTGCGTGAATGCGCCGGAACGGGGCGCTGAGGAAGGCGAGCCGCGGCGGATGAGCGGCGCCAGCCGCGACGGCGGCGTCCTCGACATCCTTGGCCCATTGCTCACGCAATTTTCTTTCCTGCTCGGTGACGTCGGTGCCTTCGAGCGCCGCCAAGTGCACCGCGATGACATCGGGAGAAATTTCCATCGCGAAGGAAAGCGCCCGGTCGGTCAGCCGATTCCACTCTTTGGTCATGACTAGAACGAACGGCGGCTTGCCGGGCACAAACTGCAACTGAGCGTCGTCCCGCAAGGCCGCATCGACGCGCTCATAGTAACTTTTAATCCCTTTGAGCAATAGGATGACGATGGGAATCGCAACGAGGGTGATCCAGCCGCCTTCCGTGAACTTGGCAATGATGATGATCGCCAAGGCGGCGGCGGTCGCGGTCGCGCCGACCGCATTGATGATGAGTTTGAGATTCGCGCGCTGCTGCGGGCTCTGGCCTGGACTCTGACTCTGCGCTTTGCCTTGGCCCTGAACTTGGCCCTGACCTTGGCTCCCCGGGCGTCGCGCCTTCATCACGTGGCGCCAATGGGCCACCATGCCCGCTTGCGACATCGTGAAAGTTGCGAACGCACCGATGGCGAACAGCGGAATGAGGCGGTCGGTGATACCGTCGAATGCGATCAACAGCACACCGGCGGTCACCGTCAGATACAAGATGCCGACCGAATAGACCAACCGGCGTCCGACGGCTGCGAATGGCCGCGGTAGAAAACCATCCTGCGCCACCGTGCGGCACAATTGCGGAAAACCGACAAAGCTCGTGTTGGCCGACAAACAAAGGATCACGAGCGCGCTGCCGATGGCGACGTAGTAGAAGATGCCGCGGCCGGCAACGGCGCCGACAAGCTGCGACAACACGCTTTGATAACCGGGCTGCGTCTGATCCATGGCCACGACGCCATAACGCATCGCTAGATAAGCGATCCCGGCAAGCAGAATGGCCAAGGTTACGACGATGATGCTCAGCGTCAGGCGCGCGTTGCGCACTTGCGGTTGGCGGAAGGCGCTTACGCCGTTGCTGACAGCTTCCACCCCCGTCATTGCCGTGCAGCCGGACGCGAACGCGCGCAGCAATAACCACAATCCGACGGTTTCTACCGCCTTTGGCGGCGCCGGTGGCGCGACGATCGGCTGCGGATGGCCGCCGCCTGCAATCACGGCATAACCGCCGATCGCGATGACGATGCCGAAGCAGCCCACGAAAAGATAAGTCGGCACCGCAAACAGCCGCCCCGCATCCATTATCCCACGCAGGTTCACGAGCGTGAGAAGAACGAGAATGCCGAGACAAAGAGGCAGGATGTAAGGATGCAGCGATGGCGCCGCCGAGACCAAGGCGCCGACGCCAGCGGAAATACCTACCGCGACGTTGAGCACATAGTCGATCATCAGCGCCGTTGCGGCGAGCAGGCTAGCATTCACGCCAAGATTGGCCTGGGACACCGTGTAGGCGCCGCCGCTCTTCGGATAGGCCTCGATGGTTTGCCAATACGAAATGAACAGAATACCGAGCAAAACCAGAATGGCGAACATCAGCGGGCCGAGCTCGGCCAGTCCCGCCGCGCCGGCGGCCACCAGAATCGTCAGCGCCGCTTCCGGGCCATAAGCCGTCGAACTCAACCCGTCCAATCCGAGGGCTGGTACGCCTTCGGTAACGCCAATCTGACGGGACTGGATCTCGCGGTTGGCAAGCTGCCGGCCAAACACGAAACGGGCGAAGGCCGCCAGGGACGAAGCCGGAACGTTCTCCTGCGGATCCTGATCGCTCTGAGAGGCCACCGGTGATTCTTTCGCTAGTTTTTCACAATAACGAGCCAAATGGCGCGTCAGATAAATCGCCGTCTTAAAACCAATGTGCAGGCCCGCCGTCAGTTCGTCGTTATTTTACCGGCGCGGCGTCGGGGATGAAGCGCTGGCCGAACACCGGCTCCTTGTATGGGGTCGGCGGTAATTCCCATGCTCCAGTCGACGGCGGCCGTACTTCGGCGTCGACATGGACGTCGAGGAGGAATGGCTTATTGGCCTTGACTGCGTGTTCGAGCGCGCCACGGAAATCTTCCGACTTGCCGACCGTGAGCGCATCGACGCCGCTCGCTCTTGCCCAAGCCGCGAAGTCCGGGTTGAAGGGCTTCTTGTTGGCGCCTTGGTGGAACATGGTGCCGTATTCGCGGCCGCCAAACATGCCGAGCTGAATGTCGCGGATCGAAACCCAGCCGAAATTGTTCCAGATCACCCAAACGACCGGAATGTCATATTCCACCGCCGTGCAAAGCACATGGGGCACCATGGTGAAGCAGCCGTCGCCGGTAACCGCGATCACCGGCCGATCCGGTGCTGCGAGCTTCGCACCGAGCGCACCCGCTGCGCCGAAACCCATACCCGAGAAGCCCCAGGAATTGAGCATCGATTGCGGCCGGCGCGCATTCCAGAACTGCATGTACCAATTATGGCTCACGCCGACGTCACAACAGATGATTCCGTCCGCTGGGATAACCGCCTGACAATCGGCGATTACGCGCTCGGGACGCATCGGCGAGGCGTGCATTTCGAAGTTCGGCCGCACAAACTCATCCCATTCCGCGCGCCATTTTGCGATGTCCGCGAGCCACTGTGCGGTTACCGGCTTGATCGGTCGGCGCTCGAGTTCGGCAAATAGCTGGCGCAGGAAGGTACGCGCATCGGCGATGATGCCGAGATCGGGCGGATAATTGCGGCCGAGTTCAGCCGGATCGACGTCAACATGGACGAGTTTCGTGTTAGGGAAATTCCATGAATAGCCGGGCATCCAGGACGATGCCGAACGGTCATCGAAACGCGCGCCGATTGCAACGACGAGATCGGCGCGGCGGCCGGCCTCGTTGGCTGGGAACGCGCCGTTTCGCCCGATAAATCCAAGCGACAGCGGATCCTTCATATCGATGCAGCCCATGCCGTTCGGAGACGAAATCACCGGAATGCCGAGCGCCTTGGCGAAGGCGGTGAGCTCGCGGCTTGCTTCCGAAAGCGTGACGCCGTGACCGATGAAGATTACCGGTCGCTGCGCCGTTAGTATCATCGCAAACGCCCGCGCCACATCATCGGGTGAGGCGCCGCATCGCTGAGCATTGAGCGGCGGCGCCGCCGAAGGCATCTCGACCTCGTCGTCCTCCTGGAAGACGTTGAACGGCACGTCCACGTTCACCGGCCCCGGCCGACCGGACAACATCGTGGTCATCGCCTGGCGCAATGCGAGCGGCAGCATATCGACGCGCGTCGGCTGAAAGCTGCGTTTGACGACGGGCCGAACGATGTTGACGAAGTCGGCTTGATAATGCCGGTTGATTTCCTGAAATGGGCTCCGATTGAATTGCGACGTCGGCACATTCGCAGTGATCGCGAGCAGTGCCGATGAATCCGTGAGCGCACAAGCAAGCGGCATGATGATATTGCAGGAACCCGGACCGCACGAGGTCAGCGTCGCCACTGGCTCGTGTCGTACCCGAAAATAAGCGTCGGCCATGTGCGCGGCGACTTGCTCATGTCGCGGTGAAACGAGCTTGATGCGGTCGCGGGCGGCGTAAAGCGGATCGAGCATGCCAACGTTGCCGTGCCCGCAAATGCCGAACACGTAGGGAACGCCGTTGTCGATCAGGTATTCCGTAATGAGGTCGGCGCCTTTCATTCGTGGCATGATCGCTCCTGCAGGTCGTCTTCTCCTTGCGTTTTTAACACGATTGCCGACGGCAATCATCGCTTTATTCGACACGTTTCATTTGCGGCGTTTAATCC
>JBAPZR010000436.1:0-2561 GCA_049285335.1 Xanthobacteraceae bacterium
GCGCCTTCAGGCAACACACCGTCGATGACGAACCTCCACAGCGCGATCAGTAGTTTACGGGCGAGGGCCACCACCATAACTTTACGAACACGCCGGCCCGTTGACCCAACCCGTTCGCGGAACCAGCAGACCTGAGCGGCGCCGGGCTGGTAGCGCGTCCATAACCACGCAAGCTCGACCATCACTGTTCTGACCCGACGGTTGCCGGCCTTTCCGATGCCCTGCTCGCGATCGATCCCACCGCTGCTGTATGGCGAGGAAGCCAAACCAGCGTATGATCCAAGTGCTTTGCCATTGGCAAAGCGACGCACGAATGCTTCACGTACCAGCACGGTCGCACTCTGAATGCCGATGCCACGCAGGGCCGTAAGCTGCTGGATCATCTTACTAGCTTCGTCGGACGCTTCTGTTTCCATCACCGCATCACGCGCACGCTCCAGCTCAGCAATCTGCGTGAGCACCAACTCCAACCGAGCAAGTAAACGCTTGATCTTGGCATGCGCGTTTGCAGGCAGCGGCTCGCCGAGAGCCGTCCGCAATTCGGCTAGACGACGATCTCGGTTCCGAAGCAATGGGTTGTAATTGCTCACGCCAAGCGTTGCTAGAATAGCTCCGATCCGGTTGGTCAGACCGACGCGCTCGGAGATGAGTTCGGTACGTTCGCGAACGCATCGTCGAGCATCCTCATCGGCCTCGTCGGGAACTGGCACCATCGAGCACACGCGTGGCTCTCCTCGCAGCCAAGCGAGAAGTGTCCGAAGCAGCAACTCGGAATCAATGCCATCAGACTTTGCGCGGCGCATCCGACGATCAACCGGCACGCTGGAAGGCTGCACAACGTACACTTCGACCCCATGCCGCGTTAGCCAGCGCGCAAGCCAGAAGCCCGACCATCCGGCCTCGTAGACTGCAATCACGCGCTCGATGCTGCGGCCCGTCGCGGTGGCGCGGGCGCGATATCCGACAATGGCCGCCAGCAATGCCTCGGCTTCGGGCTCGATCGTGCGCCTCGCTTTCGTATGCGGCAGGCCAGGCACTTGCGCCGCAAGCACCCAATTTTTGTTACTAACTTCAATCGCGAGGACGAGCGTCCTCTCATAGTCTACAGCGGCTGGTATCAACGCGGCGATTGACTGCGACATCAAAGATCCTCCAGTTTGAGATGGCGGGCAGCCTAGCCGGCTCGCGCCACCTTCATGGGATCTATTGATGCGGTTCACATGACCGCTGGCCATAATGCCCTCCGCGGATCAGGTCCCGGTCAAAAGCTCGCATTCGACAATGCTGTGGCCCAAGTGGGTTGTCCTGATCGCCGGATCGACCGGCTCTGCATTACGTGCTGTTCGCCCTCCCAACCGTCACATCACGCCAGACCTCCGGCGCGATCTCGTTCAAGCCGTCAGTGCGGCCGGTTCCTTGTAGCGTTCGCCCCTCGCCATCATCGCCCACGCCATCCGTGCGATCTTGTTGGCGAGCGCGATGGCTGCAACCTTCGTCGGTCGCCGCGCCAGCAATGCCGTGAGCCACGGCCGATGCCTGGTGCCGTGGACTTTGGCATAACGGATGACGGCGAGCGCGCCGGTCGTGAATAGGCTGCGCAGATAGCGATCGCCTCGTTTGCTGATACTGCCAAGCCTGTCCTTGCCTCCGCTCGAGTTCTGCTTCGGCACCAGCCCGATCCAGGCCGAGAAGTCCCGACCTGACCGAAAAGCCTTCGGGTCAGCAATGCTGGCAACCAGAGCAGTTGCGAGAACCGGACCGACGCCGGGTATGTCGTCGAGCCGCCGGCTGGCTTCACTGGATTTGTGCCAGGCCATGATCATACGATCGAACTGAAGGATCCGAGCCTTCAGCATCCGCAGTTGGGCGCCGAGAGCGGTAACACAGGCCCGGGCAACCTCGGGCAACCGCTTGTCACTTGCATCGGCGACAATACCGAGCAGTTGTTCGACGCCATTGCGTCCAACCGGCGCGACGATCCCGAACTCCGCAAGAAGAGCGCGGATGACATTGATCACCGAGGTCTGCTGGCGGATGAACAAGTGACGGGTCCGATGTAGCGCTAGGCAGCTCTGTTGCTCCGGCGTCTTGGTGGCGACGAACCGCATGTTCGGCCTGGTCACCGCTTCACAGATTGCCTCGGCGTCCGTGGCATCGTTCTTATGCCGCTTCACATAGGGCTTCACGTAGGCTGGCGGCATCAGACGCACGGAATGGCCTATCGCCTGGAGCTCTCGCGACCAATGATGCGCAGAGGCGCAGGCCTCGATACCGACCAGGCACGGCGGCAGCTTCTGGAAGAATGCCAATATGTAACGCCGCTTGATCTGCCGGCGGATGACTACATTACCCGCCGCATCAACGCCGTGGACCTGAAAAACCGACTTCGCGATATCCAAACCGATTGTCGTGACCGTTTGCATGGGTAGCTCCTCCGAATCGTGGGAGCCTCAGCAGCGCCCACATCCATGGCACTCAAGTGCCGGGCGAAGGAGCCGTCCAAAGCATCAATAGCGGCATATCGGCGCTCATTCGATCGCCTGATCGGCCCGACCGAGGAG
>JBAPZR010000437.1:0-7495 GCA_049285335.1 Xanthobacteraceae bacterium
GTCGCCCAGCGCAATGTCCGCTTTTGGGGGTAAAGCAGACACGCGACGGATCGGTTGCAATGTCCGCTTATGATCAAAGCGGACATTGTGCCAAACTCCAAGGTGATGCGAGAGGATGCAAACCGCAGTGTCAACGCTCTAGACGCCGGCACCCGCTGCGGACCGCCTGGGCGACCTCGCAGATGGCGTCATCGATGGTTTCTGCATTACTTCTGCCGTTTCCGGCTCGGTCATTAGATTCTCATAACCTCGCTTGAGAAATAAAGTAATCGCCGAGATTTTCCGCCTCGTCGAGATCTCGACACAGGCAGCTGTCTATTGACGATTGAGTGTCGTAACGATACAGCTCGATCCATAGAACCAAGCTGTCTTGTTGATCACTTTCTGCAAATTCAACCAATCGCACTTCGAAAGCTCCAAAGTGCGCGATCGGTACCATCCGCGCACCGCTTTCACTTAACGGCGCCAGTTTTAAGCCTATATAAGACCTGTAGATCCGAGCCATGTGAAGCACATTTAATCCGCGTTGTTAGACACGATGACTGAAAAACTTGCTGTGCGGCGTATGCATATACGGTGCGTTCTTCCCTCTACTCTGTTACGTTGCGCCAATAGGTTGTTTCCGTCGGCCAAATACAAAAAGATTAGCGGCCTATACGTTCATATAGGGTGATGGTTCGTGAGCTTTTTTTCAAATTTAAAAACGGTGAGACCCACTGTTGTATTTGTGTCGAAAGTGACTGATGGCGACGGTTTTCGCTAATCCGCCGAGAGTTGTTGTTGTGCGTCCGAATTGTCCCAGGTGTGGCACCCGCATGTCGCTGGTGCGCATCTTCCCCGACAAGCCCGGCTATGATCAGCGCACATATGAATGTCCACGCTGTGGGGATGACATTACGGAAATTGTTGAACTCCCGAAAGCTCACTAAAAGCACGATGGAAGATTAAATGCCGCCTGACCGGCTGTCGCCAGTTCACTCGGTTGCGTGGACTTGTTGTTAGAAATGTCCGCTGCTGGCACTTAGACGGACATCCGAAAGCACTCACCTAACGTCTGCTTTCGGGGGCAAAGCGGACATTGCGGCTGGCGCGCTTCAGTGTCCGCTTATGACCCAAAGCGACATCAGCCGACAACTACTTCCAGCACCCAGGTGTAACCCGCTACGATGACCGTCCTGAGACTCGGGCTGCCATGAAAAGGCGTTCCACAGTAGGTACTGCATCAAAGCCGCGACGCCGCAAACCCGCAGCGCCAAAGCGCTCCAGCGGAACTGAAGCGGCTCGGCCGCGAAGCTCATCTGCGGCTGGGCAGGAATCCGATATCGCGCAGCTTAACCGCGAACTTGCCCAAGCGCGTCAAGAGCAGATCGCGTCGGCGGACGTACTGCGCATCATCAGTTCGTTGCCCGGCGAACTTACGGCTGTCTTCGATACCATCCTCGCAAATGCACTGCGGCTCTGCGATGCCGACACGGGACATGTGTTGCGCGCCGAGGCGGGCGCTTTGTCTGTCGCAGCTAGTCGCGGCGGCCGGCCGGAATATGCACAGTATTGGCGCGAGCGCGGGGCATGGCGGCCAGGGCCTGATACCGCTCCTGTCCAGGCAATGGAGCAGAAGAAGCCTGTTCAGATTGCCGACATGAGTCAAACGTCGAGCTACGCGGCCGGCGGCCAAGCGACGGTCGCTGCAGTCGAGCTTGGCGGGCTGCGTACCGTCTTAATGGTTCCGATGATCGGGGACGAGAAAGCGGTCGGCATCGTTGTAATCTACCGCAGCCTCGTCCGTTCGTTCTCAGATAAGCAGATTGCACTGGTTGAGAACTTCGCGAAGCAGGCAGTCATCGCCATCGAGAACGCGCGGCTGCTGAGCGAGCTGCGCGAGTCGCTAGAGCAGCAAACCGCTACAGCGAATGTACTAAGCGTAATCAGTTCATCTCCCGGCGAGCTAGAGCCCGTCTTTCGAGCGATGTTGGAGAACGCAGTCAGAATTTGCCAAGCCAAGTTCGGCTTTATGCTTCGCTACGACGGAGGTGCTTATCACACTGTGGCCGAACTCTGCGACGTGCGTGCTTATGTCGAAGAGATGAGGCGTGGCCCACTAAGACCACATCCGGAGTCCGCATTGGGCTGCGTTGCTAGAACCAGACAGGTTGCCCAAATCGCCGATATCACGGCGCACCGGCTTTATGCCGAGCGCAATCCCATTTTCGTTGCTGGAGCGGAGCTCGGCGGCATGCGAACCATAGCTGCCGTCCCGATGCTTAAAGATCAGCAATTGATCGGCGCTATTACAATCTTCCGCAAAGAGGTTCGACCGTTCACTGATAAGCAGATCGCGCTGCTGCAGAATTTCGCGGCCCAAGCGGTAATCGCTATAGAGAACACCCAGTTATTGAAAGAACTGCGCGAGCGAACCGAACAGCTGGAAATTCGCTCGCAGGAAATCGTCAAGCTTAATCAGCAGCTCGAACAGCGCGTTGTAGATCAAGTCGGCGAGATCGAGCGCATGGGCAGATTGCGCCGTTTTCTGCCACCGCAGGTGGCCGATCTGATTGTCGCGTCGGGAACGGAAAAGCAGCTTGAAAGCCATCGCCGCGAAATTACCGCGCTATTCTGCGACCTGCGCGGCTTTACCGGCTTTTCGGAAAGCTCGGACCCAGAAGACGTTATGGCTCTGCTGCGCGACTACCACGCGGCCATCGGCAAGATCATCATCAAATACAGCGGCACGCTCGAACGCTACGCCGGCGACGGTGTAATGGTCGTCTTCAATGATCCGGTTCCCGTCGAAAACCCAGCGCTGCAAGCTGTGCTGATGGCGCTCGAAATGCGTGACGCTATCGGAGCATTGACTGAGACTTGGCATCGGTGTGGGCACGACATTGGTTTCGGCATCGGCATTGCACACGGGTTTGCCACGCTGGGCACCATCGGTTTCGAGGGACGCTTCGATTATGCCGCCATCGGTACGGTATCCAATGTTGCTTCTCGGCTGTGCGATGAAGCAAAGCCCGGCCAAGTCTTGATTAATTCCCGGGTGCTCACGAAAGTCGAAAATGCTGTGACAGTCGAGCCGGTCGGTGAGTTCACGCTCAAGGGCATTCGCCGTCCCATGATGGCTTACAACGTCCTTGCGTGACGCTTTTCCTAAGCGTTCTGACCTTTGCATCCGGCCGCACCAATATTCTTGCCGGTCTTATTCATCTGCTTGTATTCGCCACGTTCCTGTTTTTGGTTTTCACTCCCTAACGGACGACAATTGAGCGCCTGTCGTCGCTTGCTCTGTCGTCCGAGAGCACGATTATGCGTTGCGATAGCTAACAATGACTCTTGAGCGACCTCTCCTCGGGACCTACGTAGCGGCACGGGCCAATGAGGCGCTGCTGAGAGCAGGATGTCCGTTAATGCACAAAGCGGACATCAGCCGAAGCACAGTTCAGAAATTCACTATTGTGCGAACGCCGACAACCAACGCGTTGCTACGGAGGCTGCCATCAGAATTGAGGACGCCCCCGCCGGGGTTAAAGACGTATTGCAGATCCGGTTGCAGCACCCACCATGGTGCCAGCTGAGCTTTATACATCATCTCGATCACAGTTTCGCTGCTGCGCACCGGATAGAAGAAGTTTCCGAACAGTCCAATATCTGCGTCCAGTCCGCGCGCGTTGTCGCCGACGCGCGCGTAGGCTACGGCGATTCCGACCTTGTCGTCGGGACGGCCCGGCACCAACCCTTTGTAGGCGAGCCCGCCATCGGCGTAGAAGTTGATCAGGTTCCGATCGTTCGGGACGCCGCCCGCACGGGCGAATCCGGAAAGGCCCTGATCGTTTGTGCCGGGAACGCGATAGAGCATCTGATCGATCACGCCATAGACACCGGAATCGCCGGCATGTTCCTCTGGGACACCGGTGGACTGCGGGCTCGCGAGCGAAACGCCAGTGTTATCGAAACGCTGATCTGCGAAATTCGTGCTGGTGTGATACCAAGCCCCAATGCGGTAGGCGCCGGGAAGTCCGGAGGCATCCTTGCTCTGATTGGGTAAGTAGCTCGCCTCGGCGATGAAAAAGGCACCCCCGCTTAAGCTGAACACCGTGCCGTTTGGAAGGGGGGCCGGTTGATTTGAGCCGATGCCGCCGCTCGGATCGCCGCTGAACACCGCGGCTTGAAACTGCAAATTATCGCGCGGCTGCACGCGCACCCGGATGCCAGGCGCCGGCAAAGGATAGGCCGGTCCTGAGGCCGGCAGGTTGGCTGCGAGAAAAGTCGGCCAGCTGATGCCGTTGTTGATGAAGTTGGCTGCGGTATCGCTCTGCAGGAACTGGCTATCGGCCAACATTAGCCCGAAGCGAATGGACCAGACGTTGTCAGGCGCGTTGTGCTCGTACCAGAACGCGTAGAGCCGTGCCATGGGTCCCGCTTCGATATTCGACACCGCCAGGATGTTGCCGAGATAATTCGCGCTAAAGAGCGGGCCGTAGGTGACGAGCCCGTGGATGTGGACCCGGTCACCCTCCAAGCCTGCTAGTTTTTGCAAGTCGAGGTCGAGTTGTGGCTGGAAAGCCCCGAGCCCAACCGCCCCGGTCTTGATCCCGCCGTTGACGTTAGCCAAGAGATCGGTCGTGTTGCTGAAGGTAAATGTGATGCCGTGGCTCTCAAGGTAGGACCGCAGTCCACCCCAGTCCCCAGTCAGATAGGACTGGCCCGCCGGAGCCGGATTGTCGGAACGTATCGCCTGACCCCACGCTATCGTCGGGAGACAATTGGATAGGCAGGCCCACGCCAATGAAGCGCAGGCCAATGCCCGTGACCTCCAGCCTCGGCGGTCACATCTTGCTGCCGCTCGAGAAGATGATCGAGAAGATCGCCGCGAGTGCATTGCCCTAACGCGAATGGGCTTCGATGCGCACTAATGACCCAAGGTCGGAAGGCGATTCAGTGCCGTAGCACTTTCATCGGCTTCGAATCATACGGTGAACTGGGTCATCATACCTGAATCCTCGTGTTCCAATATATGGCAGTGCGCCATGTAGGGATCGTCTCGGGTCGCCTGGTGTGGAAATCGCACCAGGATCTCGCTGACGCCGCCGGCCGAGATCGGGGCGGTGTCCTTCCAGCCGGCGCGCTCCGCCTCAGGCGGCTTGCCGTCGCGCGAGATGATGCGGAACTGACAGCCGTGGACGTGCACGGGATGCAGCATCAGGTCGCTTCCCTCTGAGATCCGCCAGCGTAGATCCTGGTTGCGGGCAGCGGAAAAATCGATGCGCTCGATCGAAAACGGCTTTCCGTTCACGCCGCTGGAGGAGAGTTGGTCGGCCTGCGGCAATGCCGGATCGTTGACGATGAGGTTGACGACGCGGTTGACGACCGCCGGATCGGTCTTGCCGCTTTTGAGCATCTCCGGCAGGCCCGCTTGTTTGAGCGGCATCATGCCCTGCATGTCGCGGAACATGTTCATCATCAGCTCCTGGCTTACCGGCGGAAGCTGTTGCGGCAGGGTTGGTAACGTCGCAAGCGACGCGGGAAGTTGCCCCGTCCCATCCGCACCGTCTGGCCTAAGCGTGACCAGTGGCAGCGGGCCGTCGAAGGGCGGTAGCCGCATGATGTCCTGCGTGACCGGCAGCGTGACGATGTCAAAGGCCCGGCCGTCGCGCCCATCGACAAGCACCTCGAAACGCTCGCCAACATGGATCAGCAATTGCTTGAGTTCGACCGGGCTCGCGAGCAAGCCGCCGTCCGACCCGATGATATAAAGCGAGCGATTGTCCGAGACGCTGAGCTTGTAGCTGCGGGCGTTCGAGCCGTTGAGAATGCGTAACCTGATCCAGCCGCGCGTCGTGCGAGCTTCGGGATACCAGACGCCGTTCACGAGCGCCATATCCCCGACGTAGCCATTCACCACCGAGATGGCGTTCATGCGATCGAAGAACTGTCCGTCGGGCGTGAAGCGGCGGTCCTGAACGATGAGCGGAATGTCATCGACGCCCCACCGGGAAGGCAGAGGCAACCGGTCGGATTCTTCATCATTTACGATCAGGAGGCCGGCGAGGCCCTTGATGACTTCTCGGGCTGTCGATGGGTAGTAGTGAGGATGGAACCAAAGCGTTGCCGCCGGTTGGTCGATTGCGAGCTGAGTTTGCCACGACTTGCCTGGCTGGATCACCTGATGCGGTCCGCCATCGGTTGATCCGGGAATGATTAGTCCGTGCCAATGCATGGTAATGTTTTCTGGCACGTTGTTGGTGACCTGCACGGTCACCAACTCACCCCGTCGCAAGCGAAGCGCCGGCCCGAGATAGGGTCCGTTGATGCCGTAGGTCGCGGTATCGCGATCGTCCAAAAACCGCATCGTGCCGGTCCGCGCGTCGAGCTTGATCGTGCCCGCTGCACCGGCTCTCAGCTCGGGTGGGATTGGTAGTGACGGCCGTTCGCTCGCCGCTTGAGCGCGGACATTGCTCGGGCCGAACGCAGTAAACGCCCAGGCCGAGCCCGCGAGCAGCATCGTTCGCCGAGAGAGCTGAACCATCATAGCCTCATGGCCGATCGGGCGTGATGTCAGCTTTTGACGCAAAGCGGACATCACGATCGTAACAGCCAGGCCGTCCGTCTTACGTACGACCTAGCATTCTTATGATGCGCGCCGAATATGATCTCGCTCAATCACAATGCTGTGACACGCAGCAAACAACGGAGCGCGACCTTGATTTAGATCAACGCACCGCGCGCCCACTGAAGTTTATCTGAACGGCGTGTTGGGCGAGTGAGGGGGCGCACCGAATTGCTCCGAGAGGACTAAACGTCATGCCAAAATATCTTGCCGAAGGGCGTTACACTTCAGATGGTGTCAAGGGCCTTGCACACGAAGGCGGTTCGCGTCGCCGTGCCGACATCGCAAAGACAGTTGAAAGTGCCGGAGGGAAATTGGAAGCGGTCTACTTCGCGTTTGGAGATGCTGACTTTTTCATAATTTTTGACGCTCCGGACAACGCTTCTGCTGCCGCTCTCTCAGTGGCGGCAAACCAAAGCGGCTTTGTAACGAGTAAAATAATCGTCCTCATCACGACAGATGAGATGGACCGAGCAATCAAAAAGGCTACGACTGTAGAGTATTTGCCACCAGGACATTGACGTGCATTGCCCTGTCGGCGACCTCGATGAAGCCGTGATTGCCCAGCCGCTGCGGGCGCCGGAATGCTGCCGCATTCGGGCCCTGAACATCGGCTCGGGAGAGCGATCTGGAAGATGCAGTGAGGTTCGTTCTGCGGCGCGGCCGGCGGTTCTGATTATTTCGATTTCAATTGCCAGCGCTCGATCAATTCATTCGCAGGATGCTCGGGATCGAGCAGCCGGCGAGCTTGCTCGGCGCCGGACACGGGAATCAATTTCGGATCGAGTAGACCGACTTGCACGAGCAGCGACGCCTGATCCCAATAGATGTGCTCGTACGCGACGCGACCGGCATCGTCGAAGCCCATCACCACAACATGCGGCAGCACAA
>JBAPZR010000438.1:0-1651 GCA_049285335.1 Xanthobacteraceae bacterium
TCTCGGTGTAAATATCGATTGGCGGCTCTTCATCGCACCAACAATAGTCGAGCGTCTCGCCCTGGAAGGGTTCGCGGCCGGCCAGATACGATTTGAGTCCAATCAGCGATACGCCGCCCGAGACATGCTGAACCTTGATGCTGGCCATCAAATCAGCAATGCCGCGAGCAGTCACAGTCTCAAGGATGGCGTCTTTAGGAATAGCGCCAGTGCCAAGACTGCCAGGTCGCCCGACCAGAAGGCGTTGAACAGTATCCTTGACCACCTCGCCCGAGCACGCCCAGCCTACAGTGGGCCTATCAAACCGCTTGCCCTGCCAGTCATCTGGATACCTGCCTGTGGCATGATAGGCGACCTCGAAACTGCCAGCCGTCGTTTTGCCGAGCTGGTTGCCAGCGCAGCAAATTCTCTCGCGAAACTTGGCGCCAGCGGCATGAAAGTCGGCCTGCTTTTTATACGGCTTATAATATTGCAGCCGGTTAGTGGTGTGTCTCCGATCCTTCTCCGCCCGAAGTGCTGAAAGCACGTCCGGCAAGTTCTCGTTCAGCAAACTTGGTGAGGAGATCGAGCTGTTCATCCGAAATTTCCATAAGTGCGGTTTGCGTGATTTCAAATTCCTTGGGCAGTAATGCCGCCGTGACTTTCACAAAGCCCGAGCAGTCAAGCTTGGCCATGACCTTTAATGCGGCGGCGCCACTGACTTCCCATTCCGCCTTAAGGTCTTTCAGGAAGGCTTCGCTGATAAGATTTCGCGAGCCCTTCAGGCGTCCGCCTGTCTTAGCTCTGCCAAGCTCAAAGGGTTTCGCGGCATCATTGGTGAACTACTGGGCCATCGGGATCTCCAAACCGGTGGCTTTTTTCTTTGTGACTTTACGGCAACGCACATGAGAGATCGCATAGTTGTCCACCGACGCAGCTTGACGACTCTTGGGCTGTAAATGAAACATGCCGTTGCTTCGAGTCGCCTAGCTCTCGGGGGGGATGCTGATCGGGTCGAGGCGTTTTCTTTGCGCGCAGTGCCGGGGGGCCCCGAAGCTTCCCGGCATTTTCTTTGGAATGGATCACTCCATGTACGTCTTCGATTACATCGCTCTCGGCACCGCGTTGGCGTCTGCCGTGTCGTTATTCGCGGCCTTTGTTTTAGGTGGGTTGCCACTTCCCTGATGGCGTTCAAACGCAGGGTTCTACCGAGGTCACAGCGCAGAGGCCCAGGATTCGCATTTGCTCTCGGGCAGCCTAGACATTGGCCAGCCAAAAAAACGAATCAACTGCCATTTGTGAGTCATTTGTGGGCATTCTGGTCTTTGGCTTTAGGTAAATCTGGCAGCTTGGCGATATTCGCTTCACTGCACCAAGTAGACGACCTATCGCTATGGCAGATATTGCTGCGCAAGTAGAGCAACCCCACTGTGGCGAAGTAGAGGACGACCGCGCCAAGGGTGGCGAAGCCGATCACGGCAGCTCCGTACGCTAACGTCTTTCGCAATGGATTGTGTTGCGGGACATTGTTGCTCATCAAATAATAGACTACGTGACTTTCCGGCAACGCTCATGAGAGATCGCATACTTTTCCACTGACCGAACATTGCCGACTCATGGTGTCGAGCGAAGCATGCTCGGGCTTCGAGCTGGCCATCCTCGCCGAACCGGC
>JBAPZR010000439.1:0-12843 GCA_049285335.1 Xanthobacteraceae bacterium
CTGTATCGATCGAGCGGCGATGCCCTCGACGGAGCGGCGCGGCCCCGATTAATGTGTTCAGTTGGTCCATTCGGGAGAAGCTCCATGGCGAAGTTCGTTCCACTTACGCTGCGTGGCGATCAGAAACTGACTATTCAGGTGAATCTCGATGAAGTTCGTGTTCTCCGGCCATCCCCTAATGGCGGGACGAATGTCACGTTTGACGATGCGCACGGTGTCCTAGTGGAGGAGGATTCGGATCGCATCCTTAGGCTCGGGGAACGCTGATTTCCCCAAATGTGTTCCTTTTGCTGATCGAGTGTTTGTCTCATTCACCGCAGGGATTAATCACGGTCACCCAACCTCAGTGCCTATCGTAAGGTCTCGCGGCCAAGAGCGTAGATATTCGGCGGCGGAACAATCATTGGGTTCAGGCTTTTCTGAGTCTGGCCAAAGACTCGGAAACCACCAACCAGTTTGAATTCGGCCGTCAACTCGGAACTCTCGATGCGGCCAACGTCTAATCTTCGACCAAGCCGCATGCTCAGGAGTATCGGCAGCAATGAATAGCTTTCCGTCTTGGTTAGGTTCTTTCATCTTCACTACCTCGCCAGACTCTCTTTCTTTCTTATTATCTATTCCTTCCCTAAAGGTGCCCAGTCTAGGCTCCACATAAATACCCCCTCTCACTCCACTTAAATCCCTGGCATTTATGTCGGCTCTAGGCTCCACATTAATCAGATCGGGGAATGCAGCTCGGATAGCGCTGAGAAGCTCCGCGGGAATGGTCGGAACATATTCATTTGCTGGCCTGCCCTTGCCCTTGGGCGCAGTTTTGGCCTGGGGACGCACAGCGAGCCATCCAGCACGTCTAATAATCCTGAGACGATCTGAAATGGTGTTGCGGCAGCGCCCAATCCGCCAGCCCAGGATGTTTTGATCGGGATAGCATTCTTGTTTTTCAAGGTTCAGGTGATTGACAACATTTAGCGCCAGTAGCCGCTCGGGTTCGGTCAAATATTGGTCGCTTGACGCCGCATAAATCCAATCCGTGCGATCCAATGGCGTAAGGATACGGCTAAATAACAACAAACGACCGGGCAATCCCTTCGGATAACCACGAAAATCAAATCTCGACTTGTTTTTGCCGTCAGCTCGTATATATTTCGTCATGCTAGCTACTTATCTAAAGCGGTCCTTCGTGGACTGAGGCGGGCCGGACCTAATGACAGGGGGTCCGGCCTTGCTGTTTCTGATTCAATGTTTGGCTGGCGGCATCGCTCCACCAATTCCGATAGCATTCTCAATGTCAGCGACCGATTCGTAGGGCGAACTGAAGCGATACATCGTGACCTTGGTGACGCCTGGAAACTTTTTCAGAAGCCAAGCCAAAGAGTCGGTCGCCTCATCCACGCCCCGCGGCGTACAAATCCACGCATGATGCTCGCCGGGGATGTATCCCTCGATTTCAAAATGATCGCCCCTCTCGCGTTGTCGCTTTCTAGCCAAGTCGCCCTCCTTGCCCACAGGTTTTTGGTTTGCCAGTTTTGGCAAATAGCCTAATGATCCCATTGCGGGTTTGATGCGGGTTTGCCAGCGTAAGAACTTGAAGAATCAGCGGCTTTGCTGTTCTTACGGAAACGCAAATTGAACCGATGAAAAAGCTCGCGCAACCGTCGCGCCCGACAGCGGAAACGCTGGCCATTCAGGCGCTTGTCTTTATCGCCGAAGAGCCCGAGCGACTAGGCTCCTTCATTGCGGCGACCGGCATCGCGCCTGACCGGATTCGCGACGCCGCCCGCAGCCCCGACTTTCTCGCGGGCGTGCTCGAGCATATGCTTGGCGACGAGAATCTCCTGGTCGCATTTGCGGACGGCGCCGGAATTGATCCGGCCGAAATCGCCCGCGCTCATGGTGTTCTTGGCAAGGCCTGGGAGCGCGATTTGCTTTGATGGAGCGCTGTGAGCACGAGCTTCTGCCGCGACTGTCTTGCCGATGCCACACGCGAGGGCGGGCGCTGCGGCGCTTGTGGCTCGCCGCGCCTGGTGCGTCATAAAGAGCTCGAGACGCTTGCCGTCGCCCATATCGATTGTGATGCCTTCTATGCCACGGTCGAGAAGCGTGACGACCCCTCGCTCGCTGCCGAACCGGTTATTGTCGGCGGCGGCAAGCGCGGCGTGGTCGCGGCAGCCTGCTATGTCGCACGCATTTACGGCGTACGGTCGGCGATGCCGATGTTCGAAGCGTTGCGGCTGTGTCCGCATGCCAAAGTCATCAGACCCAACATCGAAAAATATGCCAAGGCCGGGCGCGAGGTCCGGCAGATGATGTTTGAGCTTACGCCGCTCGTCGAGCCGCTATCGATCGACGAAGCCTTTCTCGATCTTTCCGGCACCGCGCGGCTGCATGGCATGTCGCCTGCCAAGGCCTTGGCGCGTTTTGCAACCGACGTCGAACGCAAGCTGCGCATCACCGTTTCCATCGGTCTTTCCTGCAACAAATTCCTGGCCAAGGTTGCCTCCGATCTCGACAAACCGCGCGGCTTCGCCGTGCTTGGCGCCGACGAAGCCGCGGCTTTTCTCGCTCCCAAGCCGATCGGCTTCATCTTCGGCGTCGGCGCCATCAGCGCGGCGCGTTATGCGCGCGACGGGCTTCATCGCATCGCCGATCTGCAAAGGTTGAGCGAGATCGAGCTGATGCGGCGCTATGGCGAAGAAGGTCGACGGCTTTCGCGACTGGCGCGCGGCATCGACGAGCGCAAGGTAGACGCCGCGCGCGAAACCAAGAGCGTTTCCTCGGAGACGACGTTCGAGCACGACATTTCCGATCTGCGGACTTTGGAACGCGTTCTCTGGAGCTTGGCGGAGGAGGTTTCGGCACGGCTAAAGGACAAGGAATTGGCCGGGGCCACCGTGACCGTCAAGCTCAAGACCGCGAACTTTAAAATCCGCACCCGTGCGCAATCGCTGGAATCGCCGACACAATTGGCCGGCCGCATCTTTGCCGCCGCGCGCGTTCTTCTCGAGCGCGAGATCGACGGTACGCGATTTCGCCTCCTCGGCGTCGGCGTAAGCGCGATTGCCAGCGCGTTGGATGCCGATCCTGCCGATCTGGTCGATGGCCGTTCCGCGCTCGCCGAACATGCGGTCGATCATCTGCGCGCGCGGTTCGGCGATGGGGTGCTGATGCGCGGCCTCGCCTTCGATGCGGCCGACGAATAGGGCCGCGGAGCCCGCCCTTCCGATCCACCACACTAGCGGCAAGGCTTCGTATCTTTGATTTCCAACGACGTCAGTTTTCCCTTCACGACGAAGTCGTTGTAGTCGAGCGACAAATCGCGCGAAATCCCGTCGTCGTAAAGTTCGAAGCCGATCGCGTAGGCAGGGGTCTGTTCGGCACTGTCTTCCGGTTTGTCGCGCTCGAAATAGCTGATGGTGACAGGCCAGCGCGGCACCTTGGCTAGTTTGGGTTCTTTGGCGGCCGCATCATCGTGATCGCGCTCTCCCGGCGCGATCTGATGTCCGATCACCGTGAGTGTGTCGAACACTTTGTCGCCGGTTTCGGATCCGTCATAGACGGGAAAGTTAAGAATGTTCTGCCCTGCGCGCGCGGCATTGATCACGCGCACCATATGTTCAGTCGGGAACACAACGCCAGCAGCAAGACTGAGGCTTTTCGGTCCGGGTTTTTCGAGCGCGACCGCTGTCTTCGCTAGGTCGTGTTCGGCATGTCCGTCCACCGAGTCGACAAGGCTCTCGTCGATAAAGTTCTGCGACGTGAATTTGAAGCTCTTGGCGTCGGCGCCCTCCCATGTCGTCGATCGCAGATCGCTTGTCGAGACTTTGCCTTCGCCGGTATCGAGTTCCGAAACTTGGCGAAAGTCGAGCGAGTAGCCTTGGCAGCTATTGCCGTCGAAATCGTAGAGGATGCGGCCGCGCACGCCCGCGACTTGCGAATTGCCACGCGTCTCGCCAAGCGAGAGATCGTAGATAGCGCGATGCGGAACAAGCTTGACGGGCGCCTTGGGAGCATCGTCCCCGTGCGCCACCGAGATTGCCGTGAGGAAAACCAGGCCGACCCCGAGCATTGCGATGCGTGATGCCACTATGTCATTCACGACCATCACCCATCCCATAACTGGTTGCTTCCGCTGTGGCCCCCGCCTGTCGTTCTCCCCTATTCTGGCTGGTTGCGCCAGCTTTTTCGGCTTTAACCGATCATTGTGAAGAGGATAGGCAGCGCGCGCTTGTCTCGCAACTGTCATCGATCCCTTGCATGCGTTGACGTGATCAGCCAAGAAGACCCCGCTGCAAGCGGCGGACTGGGAGCGCAGCCATTTGCGCAGGAAGCGATTGTGGAGGTCACAATGACGGGATCAGCGGAAAAGAAGTTGCAGGAGCTTGGTATCAGCCTCCCCAAGCCACCGGCGCCGATTGCAAATTACGTTCCCTTCGTGCGCACCGGCAACTTTCTAACCGTCTCGGGTCAGGTTTGCTTTGACGGCGATGGCAAGCTCGTCGCCAAGGGCCAGCTCGGAGGTTCTGTTTCAATCGAGGACGGGCAGAAAGCCGCGCGCGCCTGCGCCATCAACCTTCTCGCTCAGGTCAAAGTCGCGCTCGGCGATCTCGACCGTGTCGTGCGCGTAGTGCGGCTTGGCGGTTTCATCAATTCGGCGACGGGTTTCGGCGACGGACCGAAGGTAATGAATGGTGCTTCCGATCTCATGGTTGCGGCGTTCGGCGACAAGGGCAAGCACGCACGATCCACAGTCGGGGTCGCCGCATTGCCGGCCGACGCCGCTGTCGAGGTCGAGGGGCTTTTCGAAGTCTCCTGAATTCACCCGCGCGGGCCGTGTCGACCCCCTTCAGCTGGCTGACGGCGCGCCCGATTGCGCATCGCGGCCTGCACGATGCCGCCCGCGGTCTGATCGAAAACACTGCAGGCGCGGTTGAGGCAGCAATAGCGGCCGGCTTTGGCGTCGAGGTCGATGTGCAAGTCAGCGGCGATGGTGAGGCCATGGTCTATCACGACGATGCTCTCGGGCGCCTGACCGAGGGCATCGAACGGCTCGATCGTCTCACCGCGGCGGCGCTCAAACAGGCGCCTTTCCGCGGCAGCTCCGAGCGCATGATGACGCTTTCCGATTTGTGCGATCTCGTAGCCGAGCGCGCCACAATCGCGATCGAATTGAAGAGCCAGTTCGACGGCGACGATCGGCTTGCCAGCCGGGTAGCGGAGGTGCTTGCGCGCTATAGCGGACCCGCCGCGCCTATGTCATTCGATCCGCATCAAATCCGTGTGCTGCGGCATAAGGCGCCACACATTCCGTGTGGGATCGTTGCAGCCAAATACCACCCGCATCCATATTGGGATTTGATGCCAATTTGGATGCGGCAAGGAATGGGCTATTTGCTGACGGGCTTGGTGGCGCGACCGCAATTCGTAGCCTATGCGGTGGCTGATCTACCGGCGCTCGCGCCCCTGTTCGCGCGGCGGGGCTTGGGATTGCCGCTGCTTGCGTGGACCGTGCGGACCGAAGCCGAGCGGCAACGCGCGATGCGCTGGGCCGACCAGATGATTTTCGAAGGATTTCGGCCGTGAGCGATGCGCAGAATTTGCAACCACTGGCCAGTCGGGAGTTGCGCTTGACCGTCGTCGAGTCGATGAAAGCGGTCGATGCGACGGCCTGGGATTTGTGCGCTAACCCCAAGCCCGATCCATCCGACGATCGGGACGCCTCCAGCCCTGCTCTTGATGCCGTCGAAAATAAAGACCGGGCTTACAATCCTTTTTTATCTCACGCCTTCCTGTCGGCCTTGGAGGAATCGAAATCGGTCGGTCCGCGCACCGGCTGGCAACCGCAACATGTGCTGGCGCGAACGTCCGACGGAGATTTGGTCGCGGCTGCACCGTGCTACGCCAAAACGCATTCGCGCGGAGAATACGTGTTCGACCACGGCTGGGCCGATGCTTATGAGCGCGCCGGCGGCAGCTATTATCCGAAGCTCCAGGTCGCAGTCCCGTTCACTCCGGCAAGCGGCCGGCGGCTGCTGGTTCGCGCCGACGCCCAATCGCCTGCCGTCGCGCGAGCACTGGCGAATGGCTTGATCGAGATCTGCAAGATTTGCGATGTGTCGGGCGTTCACGTGACTTTCGCCACGGAAGCCGAATTCCGTTTGCTCGGCGAGCTCGGCTATCTGCAACGCACCGATCAGCAGTTTCACTGGGACAATCAAGGCTTCGCGAGCTTTGACGATTTTCTTGCAGCCCTTACGGCGCGCAAGCGCAAGACCATTCGTCGAGAGCGTCATGGTGCTCTGGCAAACGGCATCACAGTGCATTGGCTGACCGGCAGCGACCTCACCGAGGAGGTCTGGGATGCGTTCTTCCAATTTTACATGGAGACCGGCGCGCGCAAATGGGGCCGTCCCTATCTGACGCGTCCGTTCTATTCGCTGGTCGGCGAGACCATGCGCGACCGGATTGTCTTGATCATGGCCAAGCGCGCCGGACGTTGGATCGCCGGAGCCATCAATTTCCTCGGTTCACACGCGTTATTCGGCCGTCATTGGGGAGCGATCGAGCACCATCCTTTCCTGCATTTCGAGCTTTGCTACTACCAGGCCATCGATTACGCGATCACTCATAAGGTGGCGCGCGTCGAGGCCGGCGCGCAGGGCGAGCACAAGATCGCGCGCGGCTATATGCCGAGGACGACCTACTCGGCGCATTACATTGCCGACCCTGGGCTGCGGCGCGCCATTGCCGACTACCTCAAGCGCGAACGCGCCTACGTGGCCGCCGCCGGCGCCGAACTTGCCACGCTGGCGCCGTTCCGCAAGAATTTGGGTGCCGAGCCGGAATAGTTCTTCTGCCTTTGGATCAAATCCCGTCGTCTTTTGAGGACCAGTTTACAAGCGGAGATCGCGATGCCGAGCTATGATCCCAACAACATATTCGCCAAGATTTTGCGCGGCGAGCTGCCGGCACACAAAGTGTTCGAGGACGATCGGGTCTTTGCCTTTCTCGACATCATGCCGCGCGCACCCGGGCACACGCTGGTTATTCCAAAGGTGCCCGCTCGCACCATTATCGACATCGCGCCGGAAGACCTCGCCTATCTGATGATGGTGGCGCAAAAGATCGCGCGCACTGCCGCGAGTGTCTTTGCGGCCGACGGGCTGACGATCCAGCAGTTCAACGAGCCGGCCGGCGGCCAGGTCGTGTTTCACCTGCATGTGCACATCATCCCGCGCAAAATCGGCGTCGCCTTAAAGCCGCCCGCGAGCTTCAAGGAAGACCCCGCGGTGCTGTCCGACCAGGCTTTGCAGCTTGCCGCGGCGCTGAAGGGATAACGACCGCTTTAGCTCGACCGACCGCGGGAGACCCGCTCGATTTCGGCGCGCACCAATCGCTCGACGAGACTCGGCAGATTGTCGTCAAGCCAGGATTTCAAGAGCGGGCGGAGCATTTCCCGGACCAAATCTTCGAGCGTCCTGGCGTTCTGAACCAGAACGGTTTGGGCGAGAGCGTTGAACGCGGAATCGACCGCGGCAGTGGTTTCTTCCGAAATCAGCGGGTCGCCTCCCCCAAGCGCCGCGCCCGCGAACGACGGCATCGGCATCCGATCACCCGCTTGCTCAAATTCCGATTCGCTATCGGAATCGCCGAAGTGCGATCGCGACGTCGCGGCAGTCTTCGGTTCGATCGGTTCGGAGAGTGGCTCCGGTGCGGACGATTTTGCTGCTGGGCTTGCCGGTGAGCCGGTGAGATCGAGAGAAGACTCTGCCGTGCTCTCCGTCGGCTCCTCAGACACCGAAAGCGACTCATAATCGCGCCACCGCGCGGTTGCCGGCGGTGTGGAATGCGATCTTTCCCAGCGTTCCTCGATGGCCGGCGCGGGGGTCATGGAGTTGGCTTCAGGTTCCGCTTCGGGATCAGCATCGAGCTTAGCTGCGACTTTTTCCGCCTTGATCGAACCATGCGTGGACGCATAGCCGTCCTCGTCGGCGATGATGCGGCGAATGGAGGCGAGTATTTCCTCCATCGACGGCTCGCGGATACTCGCCTCCAATTTCGATTCCGACGTTTTCGATTCTGGCGTTTTCGCCGTCTGCGCCATGCGCCAATCCCCGCTCGGCTGAACTCGTTCCCGGCGCCCGTGGAGCAGCGTGGACGCTGCTACGCAGCGCCGAATCTCGGCCTCTCCACTATGCAGGGTTGCCGGTCGCTCTGTCACCCTACAAACAAAAGACAATCCCCACTTTATGGACCCGCGCAGGGGCGCGGCCGCCTTGCGCCCATTGCGCCCGCCGCCGCTATCTGCCGTCCGGCGTGCGCACGCCGATCCAAGCGTCCCGGACCTGCTGATAATGCACCTGCGGGTCGTAGATCATGACATTAAGGCCTAGATGCTGCATCGACAGCCCGCCGACCGCCGCCAGCAACGTGTAGGACGCCACCACGCGATCGTGCTGCGCCGTGACCAATGCGACGCGCGCATTGACCAATTCCTGCTGCGCATTGAGGACGTCGAGCGTGGTCCGCTGCCCGACGCGCGCTTCTTCGCGCACGCCGTTGAGCGCGATCTCGGCAGCATTCACTTGAGCAGTTGTTGCTTCGATCTGCGCTTTGGCGGCGTCCAATTGCCCCCAGCTCTGGACGACCGTCGCGCGCGCCTGATCACGGTTGACGTCGAGGTTGAGGCGTTGCTGGCCGACAGTTTCCTTGGACTGGCGAATGGCCGAATATTCGGCGCCGCCTTGATAGATCGGCACCGTTAATTGTCCAAGAACCGAGACATTGGTCTGCTTGAGCGTTTGCGGGAGGCTGTCGTAGGCCTGCTGGACGCTCGCCGTAACGCCGAGATTGGGATAAAGCGCGCCCTCGCTGACCTTCACCGTCAGTTCGGCGATGTCCACGCCGTACATGGCCGCGAGCACCGAAGGGCTCTGCGTCTCGCCCTCGACGATTGCCTTGGACAACACCACTGGCGAAAGCCGGTCAACCGGCGTTCCAGGGTCAAGCCGGCCGGGATCGACTCCGATCACGCGCCGATAATTGGCTTGCGACGTCACGAAGTTTGATTGCGCGCCAAGCAGCGCCGATCGTCCCGCCGCCAAACGCGATTCCGCCTGAGCGACGTCGGTGCGCGTTACTTCGCCGACATTGAAGCGGTCGCGCGTTTGCTTGAGCTGTTCGGTGAGGACTTCGACGTTGCGGCGATTGAGATCGAGGATCGCCTGGTCGCGCAGCAAATTCATGTACGCCGTCGCCGCATCGAGCAGCACTTGCTGCTCGGTGACGCGGAGCGTCTCGCGCGCGGCCATCACCTGGCTTTCCGCCTGACGCGTGCGATTGGCGGTTTGGAATCCGTTGTACAGCGTTTCCGTCGCTGTTGCGCCGAAGCCGCGGGTGCCAAGCGATTCGTTTATTTGGGAATAGGAAACAGTGTTGGGAAATGTTTGCTGATTAACGGCCTTGTTGAGCTGACTAAAATAATTGTAGCCGCCGTTGGCGTTGAGGCTGAGTTTCGGCCGATAGCCGGACAACGCTTGCGGCACGTTTTCGTCGGTCGCGCGCAGAGCCGCGCGCTGCGCATTGAGTGAAGGATTGTTTTGGTAAGCTTGGACGATCGCCCATTCGAGCGTATCGGCGCGTGCCTCCGCGACGACGCTTGCGATGACGGCGCAACCTGCCGCCAACAGCGCCGGCCTCCAAACAAACGCCCGTAGTCTTCGTCCCCTCATGACGCAGACGCTGCCCCTCAGCCCTCATTGCACGGATGAATGCTTGTCACAGTTCCCCACCGACCATCCGTGCTCGCCGGAAATCAAATCAACCTTAAGCCGCTGGCAGAGAAGCCAAAACCCCACATTTGTGGACGGAATGCAGAATCCTGGCCATTGCCACTTCTGTGCCACAGGTGGGGAAAGCCAGGCCGGGGTATACGCGACCCCGCGGCCGGACGTTGCGTAGACCAAGCTCAAATTGCCCAGGCAAATCAGAGGTTGGCGGCCCGCGCCTTAGAAAACGAAGGCTGGAAGAGCGGCGAAGCCCGGCAGAACGGGTGCGGCAGCATCAAAAACGGGCCGTCCGACGAGCTTTCCCTCAATCCGCCGATAAATCATCGCCTTACCGGCTGGCCCGCTACCGAATATGGCGGCCAGGCGCCCCTGGGGCTTGAGCTGGCTGCCCAATTCGTTCGGCACGACTTCTGTGGCGCCCTCGAACAGGATGACGTCGAATGGAGCGTCCGCCGGCCAGCCCGCGGTCAAGGGACTCTCGACGAATCGGACCAGCGGAGCGCCGGCGGCACTCAGCGCCGCTTCGGCGGTGCGCGCCAGTGCGGTATCCTCTTCAAGCGCTACGACAAAGGCTCCAAGGTGCGACAGCACCGCCGAGGAATAGCCGGTGCCGCAGCCGACATCGAGGACGTGGTCGCCGGGCCGCACATTGGTGGCTTGGATGAGCTTCGCCAGAGTCATCGGCCGCAGCAGCACGCGTCCATTGCCGAGCCTGATTTCGCCGTCGCTATAGGCTTGAGCGGCAAGCGCCTGTGGCACGAACAGTTCGCGCGGCACCGCCTGCATGGCCGCCAAGAGCTCAAGATTGGTAATGTCGGCGGTGCGGATCTGCCCGTCCACCATCATGCGGCGCGCAGCGGCGGCATCGAACATCATGAGGCATCCCGATTGACTGCGAGACCGCAGCCTTTTGCGACACGTCCTCGCAAAACGCAAGCGCGTCGGATCAGCTCATGCCGGCTTATGAGGCGATCGAGCCCGAACAAGGCCGTCGCATTCGCTCGGTGCCTATGTACCCAATGCCGTCTCGATCCCTTTGCGTACGGGCGCGGCAACGCGTACCAAACCAAGGAAGATACCGACCGCGCTATCGCCGACTACACGCAGGTGATCGCGGTCGATCCGAAATTTGCGGTGGCCTAGGGGAACCGTGGTCGTGCGTACAAAGCCAAGGGCGGCCATGACCGCTCCGTCGACGATCTGAGGCGCGCTCTCGAATTGGATTTCTCTCATTTCGAATGAGGGAAGCGACAATTCCGCTGGAGTTGCTTAATCGATTGGAGCCATTTAGGTATTGCGAGAGGATGGCCACGTGGCGGAGTGGTTACGCAGCGGTCTGCAAAACCGTTTACCCCGGTTCAATTCCGGGCGTGGCCTCCAGCAAAATCAACGGCTTGGCGTGTGCTGAAATCGCATGGTCGACAAGCCCATGAGCAAGTCGGTAAGCAAATCGGTGATCCGTCGGCACATAAAACAACCGCATCCTGCAACCGCCCGCTCAAGCGACCGCGACGAGCAGGTTTTGATGCGCGACATTTCCGATGAGGTGCTTGAGCGTGCCGGCGACCGCGCGCACAACCAAGCCCTCACATTGGGTTTCTGCACGTTCAATTTGCTCGAATGTCCCATCGGCAGCCGCGCCTAAGAGCGCGCGACGCCCACTCCCGCTAGCTCCTCGGCGCGTCGCCGCCAAGAAGAAGGCCGCCAGAATTCTGACGGCCTAAAGCTTAAGCGTTGCTACGATCGGAATTTACTTCGAGCAGAACTTACTTCGAACAGAACCTACTTCGAACAGACATGGGCAAATGAGTGGCACCATTGGCCTGCCGCGCAGATCGTCGGGGCGGCGCCGGCTCCAGTACCGCAAGAACATCTCGCGGTCGCCTGCTTGCCTTCGGCGCAGGCCCCCAGCATGTGCTTATGCGCGTGGGTCGCGTTAGCCAATCCGACAGACATGACAATGGCAAACAGCGCTATAGCAAAGGTCTTCAACATCGTTTCTTCCTCCCTTTTCACACGGTGAAAAAGCCACCAAACGCGGTGGCCTGGTTTGCAACACGTTTGTGCCGCATTCCTTCTCGGAAGGCGGCAAGACCTATTCAAAGCAAACTACGGTGCGGTCGACTTTGACTTGAATCAAGGCGAGCAAACTGGGCGCTGCTAGCGACAGGGCCAACATGGCTCCTCATTTCGATCCCCATGCCAGGTTTTTTTGACAATCGGGTGACGTGTCCATTCCCGTGCGAGAACCCCTGGTTGCAACCGGAAACGAATGGAGCAGCCAAGCGTTCACATGAGCCCCCGTGAGGTCCGATGCCGATCTATCGCATTTTTCAAAACGCGCCATTCGACCAGGAACACATCGACCTCATGTTGTTTGTGTTCGATCAGGTCAGCATCGAGCTCGGTCTTGCCCGCAGCACGGACGCGCTCCGCGATCTAGTCGCGAAAGCCATTCTCGAATGCGCCCAAAAAGGCATTCGCGATCCCGTCGAAATGCGCCGATGCGCGCATCTAGTGCTGCAAGCGGCGTAAAGCGCCGGGCGGCGTTCGACTTTGCGCCCTCGCCCCGCTCTAGGGCGCTCTCATCCAATCATGCCGGTCCATCCTGCGATGACTTTCAAAGTGGGACGGGCTTTGTTATATGCGGCTTCCGTCGCGCCGAGCAGGCTTTTCCCCGGTAGCTCAGCGGTAGAGCAACCGGCTGTTAACCGGTTGGTCGCTGGTTCGAATCCGGCCCGGGGAGCCAAGCTAAATCAAAGACTTATGCGATTTACCTGTCCAAATTATCAATCTCAAAATGCTCATTTGGCAACATCCCTGGCAACATTCTGCAAATTTCGTTCTTTGTCTTGCTCGACGAGCGGGCGCTGCGCGAAATCCTGGGCCGCGGTTTGAGTTACGCAACGGAGGGGTCTGATGAGCAGCGAAGATACGGCGAGATTCCTGAAGGAGTTTGGCCCCCGCAGAGACGCCATGCTTCGTCGGCTGCAGAAAGCCGCTGGCGTTGGGAAACCAAAACCGATGAATTTGGCCGACCTTGAAGTTCTGGCCGCCG
>JBAPZR010000440.1:0-1682 GCA_049285335.1 Xanthobacteraceae bacterium
CTTACAGTTTGAGTTGGGGTTGTTGGCGTGATGCGGCTTGAGTTGGCCACCCAATGGCGAAGACGTTGGTCAGTGGCGTCGTCGATGGTGATTTCATAGGGACTATTCCATTTTCGTTGCTGAGGAAAGAGGATGCCGCGTTCTATCCAGTAGTAGATGACGCCGGGAGTAACACCGTATCGCTTGGCGGTGTCGCGGACAGTCAGGACACCGGCAGGGAGCTTGGGTCCTGGGACGCGGTGCGTCCACCTTATCCAGCGGATCATTTCTGCGGTAAGCGCTTTACCGGTGGAGCTTTTGCGCCCTTCGGCGGTCAACAGCACGGCGATTTCGTTGTCGCGATGGTCAAGCGCGAGTGTTCGGACACGGTCGATGAACGGCGCTGGATAGCGAATGGCCTCTGCGCGGTTTTTCGGCAAGGCGACCCTGATGGTTTCGGTTTCACCGCCTTGCCAGCGAATGTGCAGGTTGACGATTTTATCCTCAGGACCTTTGGACACGGTGATGTCGCGAACCAGCAGGCGCAGGATCCTTTTTCGATCTTTGGATGTTGTTGAAGGTGCAGCCCACAGTGTAGGGAAGTCTTTAACGAGAGCCAGGATTTGGCTCCGTTGCTCGGCAGTGACCACGCGCAGGCTTTGTTTTTCGAAGACGCTTAGCTCGATTTTAAGATCGCCTAAACGCTGCAACGCCTCATTCCAACGTTGCTCCAGGGTCGCAGCGATCAGCCGGTTGCTCGGATCGACGGCTTCATAGCGGCGCTCGGCGAGCTCCGCGTTATACCGCGCCCGCTCGATCCGCATCCGCCACTGGGCGCCAATGGCACGGTCTCGCTCCTCCAACGCGGTGAGAGCCATCAAGGCCAACTCGATCCTCATCGGGGTGATCGCGCCGGCTAGCCGCGCAGAGAAGGCGCTGTCGATCGGACCGGCGGGAAGGTTGAGGTTACAGCTCTTCTTCAACCCGTCCCGGCGCCTGGAGCCGCACTGGTACATCGGGTAAATGCCTCTGCTTCCGGTATATCTCACGCTCACCCGGTGGCCACAGGTCCCGCAGATAAGCATGCCCTGCAGCAGACATAGGCCCTCTCTCGCGGGGCCTGGTAACACATTGGCATTGGTTCGGTTGGCGCTGAGACGCGCGCCATTCGCGGTGAACTGGTCCCAGTCGATATAGGCTTGGTGATGATCGCGGATCATCACGCGCCACCCCTCTTGCGGTGTACGACGCGATTTGACGGCAATTTCGCCGGCGGGCCCGATCTCTTTGCAAGACTGATAGCGTCCGAAGACGTAGCTGCCGGCATAGGAGGGATTGAGCAGGATGCTGGTCACGCGGGAATGGATCAGCGGCCCCCATATGAGCTTTCCATCCCAAGCTCCGCCGTAGGAGCGCCGTGGAAAACGCAGACCCAACTCGTGGAAGCGCCGAACAACGCCGAACGCCGATCCCATCTGCTGGAATAGGGAGAAGATCATACGAACCGCGCCCTGTACCTCCCGGTCGGGATCGAGCACGATCTTATCGCCTTCAAAGACAAATCCGACAGGCAAGGGAAAGTGCAACTCGCCCTTGCTTGCCTTATTCAGCTTACCGCCATGGAGGCGCGCGCGGATGATATGTAGTTCCGCTTGGGCGAAGGCGCCCTTCATGCCGAGGACCAGAGAGTCGTTGAACTCGGC
>JBAPZR010000441.1:0-10621 GCA_049285335.1 Xanthobacteraceae bacterium
GATCACAGGGCCAGAAAGCGCTTGACCCTGTGAGGGAACCACACTTTCGTGGCTGGCGAATCGCCTGATTTGGAAGCTCCACCCCAGTGCTTAGCTCACCCCTTTGAGGAGGGGTTCGGCCTTTAGACTGGGTTCCTTTAGACTAGGTTCCTCAGGCCGCTTTTCGATGACCTTGTCGATGAGGCCGAATTCCTTGGCCATTTCCGACGTCAGGAACATATCGCGCTCCAACGCGTCCTCAATCTTCTTCAGCGGTTGTCCGGTGTGCTTGACGTAGATTTCGTTCAGCCGCCGCTTGAGGTTCAGGATCTCTTGTGCGTGTAGCATGATGTCGGTCGCCTGGCCTTGGAACCCGCCGGAGGGCTGGTGCACCATGATGCGCGCGTTGGGCAGCGCAAAGCGTAAATCCTTCGCACCTGCAGCAAGCAGGAGCGACCCCATTGAAGCGGCCTGCCCCGTGCACAGCGTCGAGACCGCCGGCCGGATAAATTGCATCGTGTCGTAGACCGCCAGGCCCGAGGTTACGACTCCGCCCGGCGAGTTGATGTACATCGAGACTTCCTTTTTCGGATTTTCAGCCTCGAGGAACAGGAGCTGCGCGACAATGAGCGACGCCATGCCATCTTCGACCGGGCCGGTGATAAAGATGATCCGCTCTTTGAGGAGCCGCGAATAGATGTCGTAGGCCCTTTCGCCACGATTGGTCTGTTCGACCACCATGGGGACCAGGTAGTTCATGTAGGTGTCCTTGGGATCGCGCATAGCTCACCTGACTCTGATCGCCCGGGCTCGGACCGCCGGACTTTCCCGTGCAGCACTCAATGTGGCTTGAGTCGGGGCGGTTTGTCGAAGCCGCCGTCGAAGCGCACGGCTGCACGTGGACCGTTACGCCATCGCAGATATGCGTGGAAATCGCCGTGATCAAGACGCAAGAGCGTTGCCGGCGTCCCGACGCAACCGTCTCAGGCCTCGTCTTCCTTGAAGAGTTCGCCCCGAGAAACCGGCTTTTCCGTGACCTGCGCCAATTCGAGCAGGAAATCGATAACTTTGTCTTCGAACAGTGGAGCGCGAAGGGAGGCGAGCGCGGCCGGATTGTTGCGATAATATTCCCAAACCTGCTGCTCCTGACCCGGTGCCATTCTCGCCTGGGCGACCACGGCCTGGCTCAGTTGTTCGTCAGTCACCTTGATATTATTTTTTTCACCGATTTCCGCCAGGACGAGGCCGAGCCGTACGCGACGTTCGGCGATGGCACGGTACTCCTCTCGGGCTTTTTCCTCAGTCGTCCCCTCATCGGCAAAGGTCCGGCCTTGTTGCTTGAGATCGTTCTCGATCGTCGACCAGACGTTCTTGAACTCCTCTTCGACCAATGTCGGCGGCGGCTCAAATTTGTGTTGCGCGTCGAGTTGGTCCAACAGCGCACGCTTGATCTTTTGCCGCGAGGCGCTGGCGTGCTCGCGCTCGATCCGTTCACCGACCGCCTCGCGCAATTTCGCAAGCGATTCCAGTCCAAGGGTCTTGGCAAAGTCGTCATCGAGCGTCACCGATCCGGGCGTTTCGAGCTTCTTTGCCGTGACCGAGAAAATCGCGTCTTTGCCAGCCAGTTCGGCCGCCCGGTAATTTTCGGGAAATTTGACGTTGACGGTTCGGCTCTCGCCCGCTTTGACGCCGACAAGCTGCGGCTCGAACCCCGGAATAAACTGGCCTGCGCCCAGGACTAGGCCGATATCATCGCCTGAGCCACCCTCGAACGGCTCCCCGTCGACCATGCCCACGAACGAAATAACGACGCGGTCTCCGTTCTCCGCCGACGCATCCCCCTTATCGATGTACGGCTTGCTCTGCTCGGCGACGGTCTGCACGGCTTGATCGATCTCGGCCTCCTCGACCGGCGCCGAGAGGCGTTCGAGCTTGATGGTCTTGAAATCGGCGAGCGCAATTGGCGGTACGATTTCCATCTCGACCGTGTAAGCGAGGTCCGCCTTGCCCGCGATGATGCCTTCTACGGCCCCCTCCTCGGGCGGCAGCACAACTTTGGGCTCTGTGGCCAATTTGAACCCGCGATCGGTGACGATCTTCGAATTCGCCTCCCGCACGGCAGCTTCGATGACTTCCGCCATGGCAGATTTGCCATAGAGGCGCTTGAGGTGGGCTACAGGCACCTTCCCTGGGCGAAAGCCCCTGAGCTGGACGCGGCCTTTGAGATCATCGAGCCGCGCGTTCACCTTAGCTTCAAGGTCTGTGGCAGGCACGACAACGCGGTATTCGCGTTTGAGACCCGCTGTAGAGGTTTCAGTCACTTCCATCGGCACTACTCTTCAAGCCCACCCTCACGGGCTAAAATAATATCGCTCAGTTTTCGGCGTGTCCGCCAAATTTCGGAGAATCCGCCCCGGCTGGTGCGGGCGGAGGGGCTCGAACCCCCACGACTTTCGTCACGGGAACCTAAATCCCGCGCGTCTACCAATTCCGCCACGCCCGCGACGCGCAGGGCGGCCCGCCGGCGCGGCTTATATCATGCAGATCGCGCATGCCACTAATAAAAATAGCTCGAAAATGACCGCCGATCCGTGAACGATCCATAGCGTTCCCTGAGATCAGCCGAGCAAGGCGCGGTAAACGCGCGGCAGCATTTCCGGCAAATCCTCAGAGATCAGACCCGGTCCGAAGGCCCGCGCGGCCTCGCCGTGAAGCCAGACCCCGGCCGAGGCGGCTTGAAAGGCGGGCATGTGCTGGGCCAGCAAGCCTGTAATGATGCCGCTGAGGACATCGCCCGCGCCCGCCGTCGCGAGATACGCGGGCGCATTCGCCGCGATCGATGCCCGACCGTCCGGTACGGCAACGACGGTATCGGCTCCCTTGATCAAAACCGTCGCGCCGGTGAGGCGCGCCGCGCACCGTGCTCTATCGAGCTTTGAACCGACTTCCGTGCGCGGGTCCAAGCGATGGAAATATCTTGAAAACTCGCCTTCGTGCGGTGTCAGGACCGTGGCCCGGTCGCCGCGCGCCTTAAGGGCCGTCGCGAGCCGCTGCGGCGCCTCGGCGAAGCTTGTGATGGCATCGGCGTCGAGCACGACTCCGCGGTCACCCACAAGCGCGGCGAGAACCAGTTCGCAGGTCGCCTCACTGACGCCGATTCCAGGACCGATCGCCACGGCGTTGAAACGAGGATCGAAAAGCAATTCACGCAGTTGGGCAGCGCCATCCACCGGCCGCACCATCACCGCAAGGTTTGCCGCCGCATTGACGGCCAGCGCATCACGCGGACTGGCGATGGTCACGAGACCCGCTCCCGCGCGCAGCGCGCCACGCGCCGCTAGTCTCGCCGCGCCGGTCGACCACATTGGCCCTGATACGATCGCAGCGTGGCCGCGATCGTATTTGTGATTTTGTGTGCGCGGCACTGGAAACTTGTCGCGCCACTGCTCTGGAACATTTTCGAATGTCTGCGGCTTAATGCGGGCCAACACCGAGTCAGGGATGCCGATCTGGGCAACTGAGATCGCGCCGCAATGCGCGCGGCCCGGCAAGGCCAGATGGCCTACTTTTTTACGGAAGAACGTAACCGTGTGCCTCGCGTTGACCGCCGCGCCCATCACCGCGCCGGACGTGCCGTTGACGCCGCTGGGGAGATCAACCGCGATGATCGGCGCAGCCTGAGCGTTCATCGCCTCGATCATGGCATGCGCCAGTCCACTGACCGGGCGATCGAGACCGGCGCCGAACAGGGCATCGATAAGGATGTCGGCCCCCTCCAGTTCCGCGGGCCATGCGGCGACAATTTGACCCTTCCACTTTTTGGCGGCCTCAGCGGCGGCGCCTTTCAATTTCTGCGGTTCGCCGACCAGCAGCACCTTCACAGCGTAGTGGCGCTCGGCGAGGAGCCCCGCTGCGACAAAGCCATCACCCCCATTGTTGCCGGGCCCAGCCACCACGGCGATTTGGGCGCCGGGCGCCTGATGCGTCGAGACCGCATCGGCAACCGCGCTGCCGGCGCTTTCCATGAGTGAGAAACCGCTCACGCCCCCGGCAATCGTCAGCCGGTCGGCCTGCGCCATCTCGTCGTTGGTGAGAATTTCGATCATGCAGGCGCACCATATCCGAAGGTCGGGTTGCACAAATACGGCACAACGCGCTATGGCCTGACCGGGCCGTTGACGAGTTTATAGGCAAGCTGCCTAGTTTAGCGGCTAAGGCTTTTTTCGAGGCCCGCCAGCCACGGTCAAACCCCAATCTACCGCACTGATCGTATTGGGGATTTCCACAACGACGGACCTTGGCACGGGACCTGCTAACCAAGGTGTCGGTTCTACGATGGATTCCGCATGTCCGGAGCCGGGAGACGCGACGAGATGAAAAAAATCGAGGCGATCATTAAGCCGTTCAAGCTCGACGAGGTGAAGGAAGCTCTCCAGGAGGTCGGCCTGCAAGGCATTACCGTCACCGAAGCCAAAGGGTTCGGCCGCCAGAAGGGCCATACGGAACTCTATCGAGGCGCCGAATACGTGGTCGATTTTCTGCCGAAAGTGAAAATCGAGATTGTGCTCGGCGATGACATGGTCGAAAAGGCGATCGAGGCGATCCGTCGCGCCGCTCAAACCGGGCGGATCGGCGACGGCAAAATTTTCGTCTCAAATATCGAAGAAGCAATCCGGATTAGGACGGGGGAGTCCGGACTAGACGCCATCTAAATCGCTGGTCCGGACTGCTTGCGCCTCTGCTGGCGCTGAGCGGAAACTGAACCAGTTCGGCGAGGCATCCAACAGCACCACGAAAGGGTACGCATACCATGACGACGCCAAAGAATGTCATGAAAATGATCAAGGATAACGACGTGAAATACGTCGATTTTCGATTTACCGATCCGCGCGGGAAATGGCAGCACGTTACGACCGATGTCTCGACCGTCGACGAGGATACTTTCGCCGAAGGCATCATGTTCGACGGCTCCTCGATCGCGGGCTGGAAGGCGATCCATGAGTCGGACATGCAGCTGATGCCCGATCCCGAGAGCGCTTGCATCGATCCGTTCTTCGCCGAGACGACGCTCGTCCTGGTCTGCGATACGCTCGAGCCGCTTACCGGCGAGCCTTACAATCGCGATCCACGTTCGATCTGCAAAAAAGCCGCCGGGCTGGTGAAGTCGATGGGCATCGGCGATACGGTGTTCTTCGGACCGGAAGCCGAGTTCTTTATCTTCGACGACGTGAAATACGCCGTGACCCCTTACCACGTCGCTTACCGCGTCGATTCAGTCGAGTTTCCGACGAATTCCGATACCGAATATGAGGGCGGCAATCTCGGCCACCACATCGGCTTCAAGAAAGGATACTTCCCGGTACCGCCGCTCGACACGGCGCAAGACATGCGCTCGGAAATGCTCTCAGCCATGGGGAAGATGGGCGTCGGCGTGGAGAAGCATCACCACGAAGTCGGCTCGGCACAACATGAACTCGGCATGAAGTTCGCGCCGATGGTGCGCATGGCCGACCAGATGCAGATCTACAAGTACTGCATCCATCAAGTGGCTCAGGTCTACGGCAAGACCGCGACCTTCATGCCCAAGCCGGTCTACGGCGACAATGGCTCCGGCATGCATTGCCACCAATCGATCTGGAAAGGCGACAAGCCGCTGTTCGCCGGCAACAAATATGCCGACCTTTCCGAGACTGCCTTGCAATATATCGCCGGCATTTTGAAACATGCCCGGACGATCAATGCGTTCACCAATCCGACGACGAATTCGTACAAGCGCCTCGTCCCCGGTTTCGAAGCGCCGGTTTTGCTCGCTTATTCGGTTCGCAACCGTTCGGCCTCCTGCCGCATTCCGCTCGCCTCGTCGCCGAAAGGAAAGCGCGTCGAGGTGCGCTACCCCGACCCGCTCTGCAATCCCTATCTCGGCTTCGCGGCGATGCTGATGGCCGGCCTCGACGGCATCAAGAACAAGCTCAGTCCCGGAGAGCCGACTGACAAGGACCTCTACGATCTGCCGCCGAAGGAGCTGAGCAAGATTCCGACCGTGTGCGGCAGCCTGCGCGAGGCGCTCGGCTATCTCGAAAAGGATCGCGACTTCCTCAAGGCCGGCAGCGTGTTCGACGACGACTTCCTCGACAGCTATATCGAGCTGAAAATGAGCGAGATCATAAAATTCGAACACACTCCGCATCCGGTCGAGTTCGAAATGTATTATTCTGCGTAAGCGTCCTCGTATCTCCCGGCATTGCAGTAAGCGACCATGTAAGCTTAAAAGGGCGCCAGTGGCGCCCTTTTTCCATCTGATGCTCTGCACAAATGAAAATGACTTGCTCGCTGTCGCGAGCGGAGAGCGCGCAATTCCTGTTGCCCTAAAGTAAAATTGTGGGATGAGATTTTACTGGGACCGCTGGGAAGAGCATGAGGCTTTCATCGCGCGCACGCTCGTCCGCGGTGCTTCCCCTCGCGCCGCTTCGTCCATAGATTAAGTCCGAACAGGGAGTTTCGCCTAATGTCTTCCACAGCAACACAAACCGCCGAACTCGACGTTGCGCCGGACCAGATTGAGACCACGCTCAATTACATCGTTAGCGACGGCAGCAAGGTCTTCACCATCACCGCTGGGCCCGGGGGCCAGGACGTGCGAAGCGGCGGCACGCCCGATCCACGGCGGGTGACGATTCATAACGGCCGGCCCCACGCAAAAAGTTTCACGCTCGAGGGCGACGGCTTCCGCTTTGTGCGCCACGACACCAAGGTCGCCGATTTTTACGACGAAGAGCAGATCCGGCGCGTCTACTACCCGGAGATGGAAGTCCTGATCAAAGCAGAAAGCGGAGCCAAGCGCGTCGTCGTATTCGATCACACGCTGCGCACTGCAGACACCGAAATTCGCGAGACCAAAAAGATTCGCGAAGTCGTCAGCCGCGTGCACAATGACTATACCGAATGGTCGGCGCCGCAGCGCGTGCGCGACATCCTGCCCGACGAAGCTGATGAACTCCTCAAGAACCGGTTCGCCATCATTCAGGTGTGGCGGCCAATCCGCCATCCGGTCGAGACCTTCCCGCTGGCGATCTGCGACGCACCGACGCTGTCACCAAAGAACCTGGTGATATCGGAGCGGCGTTATCCGAACCGTGTCGGGCAGACTTACGCCATCACCTACGATCCGGCCCACAAATGGTTCTGGTTTCCGCGCATGCGGCGCGACGAAGCGCTGGTGTTCAAGGTGTTCGACTCGCTTAAGGACGGCCGTGCGCGCTGGACCGCGCACACCGCCTTCGCTGATCCCACATCGCCCCCGCAAGCGCGGCCGCGCGAGAGCATCGAAATCCGCACGCTGGCGTTTTTCTAAAGACTTAGCGTTTGGAGAACTGGAAGCTGCGGCGCGCTTTGGCCCGGCCGTACTTCTTGCGTTCGACGACACGCGAGTCGCGGGTCAGGAAGCCGCCGCGTTTGAGCACGGCGCGTAAATCCGGTTCGTGCCGCATTAGCGCCTTGGACAGCCCGTGACGCACGGCGCCGGCTTGACCCGACAAGCCGCCGCCCGAAACCGTGCAGACGACGTCATATTGCCCCTGGCGGTTCGACGCCACGAGCGGCTGCTGAATGAGCATGCGCAGAACCGGCCGGGCAAAATAGGTTTCCACCGGACGATCGTTGATGATGATTTTGCCAGCGCCCATCTTGATCCATACGCGCGCGACCGCGTCCTTACGCTTGCCGGTGGCGTAAGCGCGGCCCTGCTTGTCGAGCTTCTGGACATATTTGGGCGGCTGCGGCGCCGCCGCTGGCTTGAGCGAGGACAGCTCCTCGAGCGTCTGTATCGTCTCGGCCATTACGCGGTCCTCTTATTCTTGCGATTCATCGCGGCGATATCGAGCTTCTCCGGCTGCTGCGCCTCATGCGGATGCTCGGCATTCGGATAGACCCGCAGATTGCCGAGTTGACGGCGGCCGAGCGGCCCGCGCGGAAGCATCCGCTCCACCGCTTTTTCGACGATCCGCTCCGGAAAACGGCCGGCCAGAATTGCTTTGGCGCTTTGTTCCTTGATGCCGCCGATATAACCGGTGTGCTTGTAGTAAATTTTCTGCTGCACCTTGCGCCCGGTGAGCGCGATCTTGGCCGCATTGATGACAATGACATTATCGCCGCAATCGACATGCGGCGTGAATGTCGGCTTGTGCTTGCCGCGCAGCCGCAACGCCACGAGCGAGGCGAGCCGCCCGACCACGAGGCCGTCGGCGTCGATCATCACCCACTTCTTGTCGACCTCGGCGGGCTTTGCCGAAAAGGTTTTCATGTTCGCATCCATCTCGGGCGTCGCACCTTGGCCGATCGCCGTTCGCGCGCGTTTCTATCGAGGACCGGCAGGCGGGTCAACCTGCGACACTAATCTAAAGAAAATCAATGTCTTGGATTTGCGGTATTATATTACCTCGCGGCAGGAATTGAGTAGGTCGAAGTGACATGCGCGACCAGATCGTCGTCGCCATCCGAATGAATAGCAATCTCGCCGACTGCGAGCCGCTTGCCGAGCTTGATCAGGCGCGCTTGCGCCAGCAGGTCGCGCGCCGTCGGCTTCTTGAGAAAATTGATGGTCAGATTTGTAGTCACCGCCAGCGGCACCCAGCCGATTGCCGAGAGCACCGCGACATACATGGCGAAGTCGCCGAGCGACATCATCGCCGCGCCGACGAGCGTGCCGCCCGGACGCAAAGCGCGTCTGTCGTAGCGCAATCGCAGCCGGCAGCCGCCGTGCCAGAGGTCTTCGATTTCGTAGTCTCCGATGGTATGGCTGGCCTCCGGGAACTCGAGACGCAGGCGCTCGGCAAGCTCCTTGCGCGTCAATTTCGCCGTCGCCATGTTTTTGTCGGCCGATTGTCCGGCGTCAGTCATGACACATGCGCCCCTCCGCATAGTTCGATACAATGGCCCGGTCCGGTCTTAAAAGTGAAGTCTTTGGATAGCCCGATGAACGCGCAATCAGCCGCCGCTGCAACCGCTGCCTCGTCACTGGTCTTGCTGCGCGAAGACCATGGCGGGACCGCGATCCTCACACTCAACCGCCCGCAGGCCCGCAACAGCCTGTCGGAGACGCTTCTGGAGGCGCTGAGCGAAGCGCTGCAAGCGATCGCGCATGACCGTTCGGTGCGCGTCGTCATCATCGCCGCGAACGGTCCTGCTTTCTCGGCGGGGCATGACCTGAAGGAGCTTAACACGCACCGCTCCGATGGCGATCGCGGCCGCGGCTATTTCAAGCACATTATGGACTTGTGCAGCCGCACGATGCAGCAGATCGTTACCCTGCCGCAGCCGGTGATCGCCGCGGTGCACGCCACCGCCACGGCCGCGGGCTGTCAGCTTGTCGCGAGCTGCGATCTGGCGGTCGCATCGCAATCGGCGAAATTCGCAACGCCGGGCGTCAATATCGGGTTGTTCTGCTCGACGCCGATGGTGGCGCTGTCGCGCAACGTTTCGCGCAAGCACGCGATGGAGATGCTGCTGACCGGCGAGTTGATCTCGGCCGATGACGCCGCCCGCATCGGTCTCGTCAATTATGTGGTGGCGGACGGACGCGAGCGCGCGGAAGCACTGAAACTTGCCGAGAAGATCGCCGCGAAATCGACGCTGACGGTCAAGATCGGCAAGGAGGCCTTCTACCGGCAGGCGGAAATGAAGCTCACCGACGCTTACGATTATGCTTCGGCGGTCATGGTCGAGAACATGCTGGCGCGCGACGCCGAAGAAGGCATCAGCGCCTTCATCGAAAAGCGCGATGCCAAATGGCAAGATCGCTGACAGAGCGATGCTTCGAGTCTCGGCCATGAACCATGATGCTTATCCGGACAATTACATCCGCGGCATTCTCAATACCGTGAAAACGATCGCAATGGTCGGCGCTTCGGAGAAGCAAAATCGCCCGAGCTATTTCGCCTTCAAATATCTGCTCGAGCGCGGCTATCGCATGATCCCCGTCAATCCTGGGCTTGCCGGCAAGACGCTGCTCGGACAGAAGATCTACGGGGGGCTCACCGGTATTCCGGACCCGATCGATATGGTCGATATCTTCCGCAGTTCCCAATATGCGCTGCCGATCGTTGAGGAGGCGTTGTCGCTCAAGCCGCGGCCGCAGGTAATCTGGATGCAGCTCGGCGTGCGTAGCGACGAGGCCGCAGCGCTCGCCGAAGCGAACGGATTGAAGGTGATCATGAATCGTTGCCCGAAAATCGAATACGGCCGCTTGTCGTCCGAAATCGCCTGGATCGGTGTCAACACACGCACGCTAAGCTCCAAGAAGGCGCCCATCGGCGGCATTCAGCGCATGTCGCTTAACCGCACCAGCACGCGCGGCGGCGCCACCGAGGCTGCGGACCGCGCGCAGCGCGAGGAAGTCGGTCGATAAATCCGTCGCCTCGAGAGTCTTTGAGTTAATCCGATGCCACGGCACAATCGCCAGCGCGGTTCATTGCGCGTTCGATTTGCTTGAATCGACGCCCGGAATCCGCGTCGTGAGCGGATCGAGAAACGAAAAACATTTTAGATGCGACCAATGAACCCTCGCAGCCACCCGCCGAGCCCTCGCAGCCACGTGCCGAGCGGGTCGGTTTGACTTTGTTTTCGCTCTTCGGTTGCTGTTCGCGCC
>JBAPZR010000442.1:0-3348 GCA_049285335.1 Xanthobacteraceae bacterium
TGCAAGTGGCCTTCGCCAACACGCCCGGACAGCAGAGCCCGCTAGCCGGGCTAACGCACCGGGAGCTGCAAACACTCTCGCTGTTGGCGGAGGGCAAACCGTACACGCGCATCGCCGAAGAGCTCAATGTGAGCTACAAGACCGTCGTCAATCTCAGCTCACAGCTCAAGCAAAAGCTTGACGCGGAAAATTTGCCCGAGCTGATCCGCACCGCCGTGCAACTCTTGTCGAGCATGCCATAAGCGCCATAATGTATGAATTGGGGCCTCGACGAGCACAGCAATGCAAGGTGCGGGAGTAAAATGTACTTGAAAAAACCGTTCCAAATCGTGCTCGTCATTCTCGCGGTAGCCGCTGCTGCTACTGAAGCGGCGGCACAACAACGCCCGACCCGATTCTGGAATTTAACGAACAATACAATTTCGGAATTCTATCTCGCCCCGACGGGTACTTCGAACTGGGGCGCAAACCAATGCAAGAACGACAAGGACGGCAGCGTCGATTTCGATGAGCGGTTGAAGATCGGCGATTTACCGCCGGGGATATACGACGCCAAATTTACCGACACGACGGGCCGCACCTGTACGGTACAGAAGATCAAAATCGAGCCTGGCGCGGTCTTCTCGATTGCGGAAAAAGACCTGACAAGCTGCGAACATCACTAAGGATCGACGCGACAAGCAGGCCCAGCGAACTTGCAGAATCGCAGATGCGAGCGTACCTGCTTGAAAAGTGGGTCACAGCGAGGATTCATCATGATATCCAGACGCAGTGCGATCTTGGCCGCTATTGGCGGCCTAGCCGGCACGATGATAGCGGCGAGTGCTTTCGCCAAGAAGCAGCAATCCCCGGTGGCGCGGTTCGACACGGACCATGACGGCACCGTAGACCTTGCCGAAGCAAAAAAGGCAGCGGGCGATCTGTTCGACAAGCTCGATACAGACAAAGATGGCACGATCGACGTCAAGGAATTGCAGGGTCGTTTGAGCCGCAAGGACTTCGCGTCCGCCGATCCGGACAAGGACAAGACCTTGACCAAGGACGAATACCTTGCGGCGGTCGAACAGCGCTTCAAGGCTGCCGATCCCGACAACGACGGCACGGTAAGCGCGGCGGAGTTTCACAGCCGTGCGGGTGGTGCCCTTTTGCGATTGATGGAATAGCCCGAACGCGGCGGCCGGCGATCAAGCCTGAAGACCTATTGCGGACCTGTCATCGACAGGAACGCCTGCTCTATCGTGGTCGCCCCGGTGCGGGAAATAAGCTCGGACGGGGTGGTATCGGACAAAACCTTGCCGCGATGCAGCACGATCACCCGATCGGCCCCTTCGACCTCGTCACATAGATGCGTCGCCCATAGCACCGCTACCGAGCGCGCTTCGCGCATGGCGAGCATCAACTTAAGAAGATCGCTACGGCTGGCCGGATCGAGCCCGACAGTAGCTTCGTCCATCAAAAGCACGCGAGGATCGTGTAACAGGGCGCGGGCAAGCTCGACCCGCCGGCGATTGCCGCCGCTTAACTGCCCGGCTTTGTCATGGGCTCGTTCGACAAGACCAAGCCGGGCGAGTTCGGCCGCAATGCGCTCCTTGGCCGCAGCGCGCGGCATGCCGTGCAGCCCGGCGTGAAACAGCAGATTCCCGGTCACGCTCAATTCAAGATCGAGCGTCGGCTGCTGAAAAACGATGCCGAGCATCGCCAATGCCGGAACCGGATTGCGCGCCATGTCCCGGCCCATAATTTCGACCCGGCCGGAATCCGGCACGAACAATCCAGATAGAAGCTGAAACAGCGTCGTCTTGCCGGCGCCGTTCGGGCCGAGCAGCGCGACAAATTCGCCGGGGGCTACATTGAAGCTCACGCCATCCACGGCGCGGATGGAGCCATAGGCTTTGACGACGTTTTCGAGGCGAAGCGCTGGGGCGCTTTGTTTGGATGTCATTGGTCCCAATTCAGGCTTGCTTGCCGGTCTTCTTAAGACGTAGGCTGGCTTGTCGTCCATATCGTGCAAAGCCTGTGTATCAAAATCCCCGCATGCAATTTGTTCACGTGCTCCGCGCGCTGCGCGCAGTCACGACGCGTGAAATCCTCAAATTCGTGCAACAACGCGGTCGGCTCCTCTCCGCTCTCGTTCGCCCACTGATGTGGCTTGCCGTTTTCGCCGCCGGTTTCTACGACGTATTCGGCGTTTCGATTATTCCGCCTTACAAGGTCTACGTCACTTACCAAGTCTATATCGTGCCCGGGTTGCTTGGCATCATACTTTTATTTCACGCCATGCAATCGTCTCTCTCGATGGTCTATGACCGCGAAATGGGCGTCATGCGGCTTTTGCTGACGGCGCCGTTGCCGCGTTGGGTGCTGCTGGCCTGCAAGCTATGCGCCGGCACTGCTCTGTCGGTCATTACCTGTTACGCCTTCCTTGCCGTTTGTATCGCGTTCGATGTCAAGTTTGCCCCGATCGCCTGGCTCGAAGTACTGCCGGCGCTCATTCTATCCGGATTGATGCTGGGCGCACTGTGGCTATTCCTCTCGGTTTACATTCGTCAGGTCGAGAATTTCGCCGGCGCGATGAACTTTGTCATGTTTCCCATGTTCTTTTTCTCCTCGGCGCTCTATCCGTTATGGAAACTGCAACAAAGCGGATCGGAATGGGTCTATTTCGTTGCGACCGTCAATCCGTTCACCTATGCCGTCGAGTTAATCCGATTTGCCCTTTATGGCGAGCTTGAACCTCTTTCGGCAGCTGTTGTTTGCGGCGCAACCGTCTTATTCTTCCTTCTGGCGGTGTTCGGCTATAATCCGCAACGAGGCATGATCCGCCGCGCTCCCCAACCGCAAGGCGCATAAAGGCTTAAGGCCAATCACCAGGCCGCGGCATCTCAAGCCGCACTGGTGGCGTTCCAGATTCTGTTTGCGATAGCGGCGACGTCGTCCGCCGAGCGCGCGCTCCGCGGGTGTTCGATTGGCGCATCGGCAAGAATACGTGCAGGAGATGCGGAGAACAGAAACACGCGATCGGCAAGCCCAATCGCTTCGTCCATGCTGTGAGTAACGAGCAAGGTCGTCACCGGCCTTCGCGAAACAAGTTCGACGAGTTCTGCACGAAGCCGCTCGGCAAGCGGTGCATCGAGGGAGACGAACGGCTCGTCCAAGATCAGCAGATCCGGCTCGATCGCAAAGGCTCGGGCCAAGGCGACGCGCCGAGCGAGGCCGAGTGAAAGTTCGCCGGGATAGTGCTGGCGGTGTTCGGTAAGATCGAGTGCCGCGAACAACGCGCTTAGCGCCTCGGCGCTCGCCTGCGGCGCCGCTAATCGGATGTTTTGTTCGACTGTCCACCAGGGAAGG
>JBAPZR010000443.1:0-1645 GCA_049285335.1 Xanthobacteraceae bacterium
GGTCGCAAAGAAAGCTATTCCCTACTTCAAGACGGGAAAGGGGATGCACGCGCGGCTTAATCGTGAAACCGTGCAGCCCCTGACTGACGGCACTCAGTTAGCGTCGAACTCAGACCGCCGATAGTCGGACGCCAAAACCAGCGCGCTGCAAGGCGAGATCGATCAGCTACCAGCGCTTTGCCGCGAAGTGGCGTGAGGTTCCCGCGCTGCAGAAGCGATCCTATGTGGTGACTCGATGCTTTTCGATTTTGCGAAGTCGGCGATCCGATCCGATAGTTCGTAGCCGAGTTTCAGCCAACATCCGCCTATGATCAAATAATCCCGGCGTTGTTGGGGGTCGGTTTGTGATGCCGCCTGCTGCATACAATCTTCTGCTTGGCGAAGGCATTCGCGAACGTGATTACTCAGACTTCCGAGCATCGGCACACCTTGGTCTAATGAGGGAACCATACCCGGCGCGAAAAGCCTCGGCCTTGTGCTCCTAGGCTGGCGGCCAAGGCTTCCGTCTGCGTGGGCCGGTTAGTCAGTCGGCGGACAAAACCTATCGCGGAAATCGTATGCGAGAGGTTAAAGGTGGTGGCGTAAGCGGGGTAAAACGGCCGACCCACCGCTGCGCAGCGCCCCGACTCGACTCATCGAGCCGTTCTTCCTAAGAACCCCGCATGTCGTTGCGTGTTGCCCCCGGTCTGGGATTTATCGAACCATGCCTGCCCTCGCCTGGCGCAGTAGCCGTTTAGAGCAGGGCATGTAGAAGAAGAAGCGCGCCAAATATCGCATCTGCGGCAATGGCATCCCGCAATGCATGCGGCATCTTTTTATAGCCGCGTTGCTTCACAGTGATGAACGTTGCGACGACGAACGCCGTCGTGACCACCCACACCGACACCATGTAGGGCGAATTAACGCCCCGTGATGTCGAGATTGTGTCGCTTCTGAAAGCGTGCGAGCGTTCCCTCAGCTAGCCCTGTCGCTCCGGGCGTTCGGCGCTTTGGGTGAAGGTCAAAAACCCGAAAGCGCCAGCGGTGCGGCGCGAAGCCGAGGAAGATTGGGGTGAGTGATCTATCCGACGCTACTTATCCAATTACTGCACTACAATGTCGAATGTCGCGACGGAATTGCTCGCTCTCCCCCCAATAAGAGCGTAGGGTTCATGATCACCGGCAGAAAAGACGCCAATAAACTCCGGGCGTCGGCGACTGAGAGACGACTTGCGCTCCCGCCTATAACGGCTAGGAGCGCGTTGGTACTGACCACAATCAGGTAGCCGGGGCCATCCGCGAATCCAGCGATGTGCCAGTCGCCGCAGTTGTCGCGGCGCAATGCGAGGCGTCGATAGCGTTCAGTGGGGCGTCAAGGTGAGCGCGTTCGTGCATGTGAAATTTGCCTTTCGTGAAGGAAAAAGGCCCGGCGAACCGGGCCTCATGCGGGGTAATCACAGTGAACCGCTTCAGCCGCACAGAGGGGGTTCAGTATGATAACTTTGAAACGTGATTTAGGGCTTTAGACCCTATTGGGGACCACGATGCAGAGGGCATTGGAATACGAACAGCACGCCAAAAAATGTCGTGAGATGGCCGCCCAAACGATGAACCCAAAACACAAGAAAGACTTGGAGGGCATGGCCGAAGTTTGGGACATGCTCGCG
>JBAPZR010000444.1:0-1805 GCA_049285335.1 Xanthobacteraceae bacterium
TCGTTCAACTGGCTGATACCGGGCCTGTTCTTAAAGACCGAATACCGCTTCTCGTCGTTTAATTCGCAAACGGTTACCGATACGGGCCCAGTAAGTATCTTTAGCGAGACGCTGCACCCGTACGTACAAACGGTCACTACACAACTGGTGTACCGGTTCAACTGGCTTGGGCATTAGACCCGGAACGAAGCACAGCATGGGGGCGGCGTGATTGCCGCCCTCAGCTTGGAGCCACGCGTCTAATCCCCCGTCTTAGGCCCGACGATGAAGAGAATTTTCATAGCCCTCGCGCTTGCCTTTGCGTTGACAGGCGCGATGGTGGTGGCGACCGTCTTTGGACACTTAGGCTAGGCTCAAATCTCTTGCGGCAACCACGCACACTCAGTACACGTTGCCATAAAATCCTCGTCTAAATCGAAGTAATAAAAAGGCCGCCCAGCTGTGATCGGTCAGCTGGACGGCGTTTGGGATGTCCGCATGGACCTTCCATGACGTGGGCCGCGCGTTGAGGGGTACCGAACCAGCCCCCACAGCAAACGCGCATCAGCGGCAGCCGTAGAGTCAGCAAAAGGCCTTCCATTGAAGGGGGTGCCCTAAGCTCTAAGCTGGCTGGCTGATCATGGGGTGCACAATGTTGTGCACAACAGCAGGGGCCACAGCCCAGAAACCCTTGTCTAGCAGTGCTTTTAAAAGGCCTCTGGGAGGCTAAGCCATCAGCAAGGGCAAATGCGTTGCCATGACAACTTGGGTATTGCCGGAATTCTCTATGCGCCGAAGCAGCTTGAGAAACGTGATCGACCGGTCGACAGCCTTTGCCGCCACCCGCTTCGTCATATCCGGCGAGAGCCGCAATACCTTCCAGCACCGCAGACTTTCCCGTTCCATTCTCGCCAATGATGATCGTGATCGGCTTTTCGAACGCGATCGCGAAACCGCGGCGCAGAAACGGCAAGCAATAGGGGTATGCGCGCCATCCCGGACGAACGATTGATCAAGCCAGACGCGCCTCAGATACGGCGCCGGCATACTAACTAAACGTTTTTTCATGTCTCTGGTCCGCCACAATGAGCCGTTAGCAGACCCGTTGCACGCGAAAAAGCGGCGTTTTCTACCGGCAAATCCTATCGGTTGCGGCATTTTCAAGCGACACTTGGCGGTCGCTTGGGCGCTCCTTATAGTGCGCGCCACGCCGGTAGGATCGGCATTACATCAAGTGTTGGACGCATGTTACGGGGTATTCGCAAGGCCTCCGAAAATTGGCTCGGTCGCGGCGTTATGGCCGTGGTCATGACGCTGCTTGCCGGCAGCTTCGCGGTCTGGGGCATCAACGATATCTTTCGCGGCTTCGGCCGCTCGACGCTTGCCAAAATCGGCAATACCGAGATCCCGATCGAGCAGTTCCGACAGGCCTATGACGATCAACTGCAAGAGACGGGCCGCCAAATCGGGCATCCGATCTCGGCCGGCGAGGCCAGTGCGATTGGGCTTGATCGCCAGGTGCTCAGCGAAATGATCGGCCAGGCGGGGCTCGACCAGCGTGCGCACCAAATGGGACTCGGGATTTCCGACGCCGAGATTGCGCGTCACATCACGACGGATCCGAAACTGCAGAACATCAACGGCCAATTCGACCGGTCGAAATTCGAGCTCATCCTGCGCAATATGGGTTACTCGGAGCAACGGTTCGTCGCCGAACAGCGAGAAGCGATCTTGCGCCGCCAGCTCCTCGAAAGCTTGACTACCGATATGACGCCGCCCAAGGCGTGGCTCGACGCGATCAATCAGTTTCAAAATCAAGAGCGCAG
>JBAPZR010000445.1:0-27163 GCA_049285335.1 Xanthobacteraceae bacterium
CGGATGACCTGTGAAATAGTGTCAATTGCCCATCGGTACGGGCGCGAGAAATAATCCAGGAACTTGCGTCCAGTTCACTCACGAGGATATTTAGCTGTGCCAAACTTACGGTTTCGACTTTGCGTGCAGAGAACAAACGTAAACGGTTGACCATATTCAAGATGGGTAGGCGCGACTATACGACTGTCGCCGATATGTATGATTTGGTCCGTAAATGCCGGGAAGAAAGCCAACGCCGCGACTCGATTCCACCATCTAACTTGTCAGAAGCGCAACGCGCTGTATCTGCACTGAATGCCGTAAGCGAGACGATAAGCAAGCTTCGCCAGCGTTAGACTTCGGCAGCTTCTTTCTGGAAGTCGGGATGATGGTGCGCATAATTCTTGGTTAGCGTCTCGACTGACATACCGAGATGCCCCGCAGCTTTCCAAGGATCGACTCCCTTCCTCATCAACCAAGTCGCGCGGCTGTGTCGCAAGATGTGAGGCGTGACGTCTTTCAACTTTGCAGCCTTGACCGCAGCCGGGAATGACCGACGCAGCTTGTCTATCTTCTGGCCATTGTAGTGGCAAACGTACTTGGCGTTCTTGCCATCGATACGCTTCCAGCGCCGCAGATGTGCAAGGATTCGCCGCCCAAGCTTGGCCTTCGGTGTTCGCTTGTTCTTCGCTTCCGTTGTGCCTGGAGCGCGCCGCGACGTGACTCCATGCTTTAGATCAATCCACGACCACTCCAGATTAAGCAACACACCAGTTCGACTCCCCGTATAGACGCCAAGCAGGATGAACCGCGCAAGGTGCGGCGTATGCCGTGCGTGCCATAGCAATCGAGCGACTTCATCGCGAGACATCCAACGTTCACGCGGTTCCGGCTTTGGCGGAAGGATCACCGCAGGAATAACCGGGAGTGGGCCATGATGCCTATGCCAGTGGTTGATTGCTGCACGTAAGACTTCGAGATCGCGCCGCGCGGCGGCTGGTGTTTTGGTTGCTGCATAATCGCCGCAAGAAATTGCATTGATGTCCAACACCTTCCTAGCGCCGCACCACTTAACTAGCGCCTCGACGTTATAGACCGTGTTCTTTGCCGAGCGCATGTTACGCAGATGTTCAGCGCAATAGGCGTTCAATACATCTGCAATCAGCGGATCGCCATCGCGCTTTGGCGGCTGGTGTATCTTGCCAAGGTATCGGGCCAGCGCCTTTTCGGCTTCGGGACGATCTGACTCAGCGAAGCCGGTGCGGATGAATTGTCCTCTATCGAGAATTACCCAACCGCGTCCTGGCCGCTGGTCGAGCCACAAGCGCGGTGCACGTCGCTTCCTTCCCATGACATAAAGCTCCGGTTTGACCGGAGGTTATATCATTGCGAAAAAATTGCCAATGGCTTGAATAGTGGTCGGAGTGGCAGGATTTGAACCTGCGACCCCCTCGTCCCGAACGAGGTGCTCCACCTCGGCACCACTGATCCGGCCGCTGCTCGCGGTTTTGGCGAGCTTGTCGCAGGAACGAAAGCGAAAGAAAAGTAGAACAGGCGTGTGCAAAAATCGCACACCGCTCTCGCCACTGCGTTGATCAAGCTAATCTTTCGCTCCAATCCATCAGGGAATGGACTGGTCCGCTCCGCTGATTAAGCAGCGACGTGTAACGGTTCGCCGACTTTGTCTGATGAATGGTCGTCCGATTTGCACGCTGTGGCCGCCGACGACCCGACGCCCGTTGAATGGCTCTTCCCCATCGGCGCCGATTCCCTCTCATGTAGAAGCCGAGGCCCTATTCTTCGGATGTCAGCGATCATGAGCGAGACTAAATCAGCAGCGTCGTTTCAAGCGGTTTCTGGCCCGGTGGGCTGCAGGAAGTCACCGGGCTCACTCGGCGCTAAACGAGCCATCCGGAGGCCCGAGTTACGGCAGATCGTGCCGCTTGCCGACACAACCATTTATGAGATGGAGCAGCGCGGCGAATTTCCGCGCCGATTTTACCTTACAACACGATGCGTAGCTTGGGACCTTGCGGAAGTGGAAGCTTGGCTCGAGGAGCGCCGGCGGACATCCGATACCGAGATGATCAACCGTGCCCCAGCTCCCGATGTACATCGCCGAAAGGCCAGACCGGTCCGACAATAGTTTAGGACGCCGATAGCTGCATTGAGAGCGGGTAGTGAGTTGGCGTGCGCTTCTGCCCCTGGACCCAGGCATCAATCATGTCAGCCCACTCTTGCAGCATGTGTCGCCGCTGCGGCTCATATTCAGCCTTGTTATAGACGCCGCGCGACGAACGCCCTTCTTCATGAGCAAGGCACTTTTCGATCCAGTCGCTGTTAAAGCCAAGCTCATTTAGGAGGGTCGATCCGGTGCGACGCAAGTCGTGCACCGTGAAGGGCTCAAGCGGCAAACCCTGCTTTTTAGCACGCTCCACGACCGCCGTCGTGATGCGGTTGAATGTAGCCCGCGACATGGGAGCATCTGCATCATAGCGGGAGGGCAGCACGTAACGTGAGTTGGCTGCGCAGGTCTTGAGTGCAATCAAGATGTCCAGCGCCTGCCGGGACAGATAGACATTGTGCGTTTTGCCGCGTTTCATTCGCTGCTTCGGAATACTCCAGACCGCATTTTCAAAATCCACCTCATCCCATGTTGCATCGAGCAGTTCGCTCTTGCGGACCATTGTCAGCAGGATCAGTCGGAGGCCGAGCCGGATTGTGGGCAGCGTGGCAACGTGCTCAATTTCCTGAAACAGGATCCGGATTTCAGCAGGCGAAAGCGACCTATCCTTCGGCACAAAAGTTGCAATTGAAGCGGGGCCAACGTCGTCCGCAGGGTTCGCAACCTTCTCGCCATGCAGGATCGCGAATCCATAAATCTGCTTAACGATATCGCGAACATGGATGGCCGTTGCTGGCGCTCCACGATCCTTCACTTTATTGCACAGCGAGCGGAGGTCGTTCGGCGTAATTTCGGTCAATAAGCGGTTCTTCCAAACCGGCAGAATGTCGCGGTCGAAGATCGCCTTTCGCATCGCGCGAGTACTCTCTGCCATGCGTGCTTCCCTGAACCAACGCTTACCGACCACACCAAAATTCTCAGCGTCTGCAAGCCGCCGCTTCTCGCGCTGCTTTTCTTGGGCGGGCGATCTACCCGCGGCGACGGCTTTCCTCGCAGCGATACATCGCTCGCGGGCCTCGGCCAACGAGATGCCACTGGAACCATAGCGTCCGATCGTCAGCGTCTCGCGGCGACCGTTGACTCGATAGTCGTAGCGAAAGGTAATCTGGCCGGATGGCGCAACCGCCACATACATACCGTCACGGTCGGCCACTTTGTAGATTTTTTCGTTTGGCTTCAGCTTCTTAAGTGCCATGTCTGTCAGCATCGGTATGGCCTTTACGAGCGGCCGGAGGGCCGCAGAACCAGGATTTTTACCGTCAAAGAAAATACCGTCACTCATCCAGGGAATGATTTGAGTACCAATAAGATGCGGCGAATTTTTGGAGGTCGCTTGATCGGATTAGCGTGACGGTATGCTCAGAACGAGGTCGATGGCCGCGGGCGCATACCGTCGCCTATACCGTCAGTGTGAGCCGCTTAGCCGCGATAGTCGGCGATCCACGTCTGACAATTAATCAAATAATTTCAGCGTATTAATTGGATAGAGCGGTAGCCGGCGATAGTCTAGGGCGGACGTCGGACTACTCCCACTCGATCGTGCCCGGCGGTTTCGACGTCACGTCATAGACCACGCGGTTGACGCCCTTGACTTCGTTGATGATCCGCGTCGCCACCGCGCCGATAAACGCCATGTCGAACGGATAGAAATCCGCCGTCATGCCGTCGGTCGAGGTGACGGCGCGCAAGCCGACGACATAATCGTAAGTGCGGAAGTCGCCCATCACGCCGACGGTGCGCACCGGTAGCAGCACCGCGAAGGCCTGCCAGATGTCGTCGTACAAGCCGGCGCGGCGGATCTCTTCGATGAACACGTCGTCGGCGCGCCGCAGAATATCGAGCTTCTCGCGGGTGACGGCGCCGGGGCAACGAATCGCGAGGCCGGGACCGGGAAACGGATGACGGCCGACAAAAGCGTCCGGCAAGCCAAGCTCGCGGCCGAGCGCCCGCACCTCGTCCTTGAACAATTCGCGCAGCGGCTCGACGAGCTTCATATGCATGCGCTCCGGCAAGCCGCCGACATTGTGGTGCGATTTGATCGTCACCGACGGTCCGCCGGTAAACGAAACGCTCTCGATCACGTCGGGATAGAGCGTGCCCTGGGCCAGGAACTCGGCGCCGCCGATGTTCTTCGCCTCGGTCTCGAACACGTCGATGAATAATTTGCCAATGGTTTTGCGTTTGGCTTCGGGGTCTTCGACGCCCACGAGCGCACCGAGGAAATCATCCGCGGCGTTCACATGGACGAGCGGGATGTTGTAATGGCCGCGAAACAAAGCGACGACTTTCTCGGCTTCGCCAAGCCGCAACAGGCCGTGGTCGACGAACACGCAGGTCAGCTGCTCGCCAATCGCCTCGTGAATGAGCACGGCCGCGACGGCGGAATCCACACCACCGGACAATCCGCAGATCACCTTGCCGTTGCCGACCTGACGTCGGATCTTGTCGATTGCCTCTAGCTTGAACGCGCGCATCGTCCAATCGCCGGTGCAGCCGGCGATTTTGCGCACGAAATTGCGGAGCAGCGCCGCGCCCTGCGGCGTGTGCACGACTTCGAGATGAAATTGCGTGGCGTAGAACTTGCGCTTGTCGTCGGCGATCATCGCGATCGGTGCATTCGATGAAGTGCCAGTGGCGATGAATCCATCCGGGAGCTTGGTGACGCGGTCGCCGTGGCTCATCCATACCGGATGGCGCTCGCCGATATTCCAGACGCCATCGGTCAGCGCCGAGCGCGCGATCAACTCGACTTCAGCGCGGCCGAATTCGCGGTGATGGCCGCCCTCAACTTTACCGCCGAGCTGTTGCGCCATAGCCTGCTCGCCATAGCAGATGCCGAGCACCGGCACGCCGGCTTGATAGATCGCCATCGGCGCGAGCGGTGCATCCTTGTCGAGCACCGACGCCGGCCCGCCCGAGAGAATGACTCCATTCGGCTTGAGCGCGCGAAAGGCCGCTTCCGCGTTCTGGAACGGCGCGACCTCGCAATAGACCTTCTCCTCGCGCACGCGCCGCGCGATGAGCTGCGTCACTTGCGAGCCGAAATCGACGATGAGAATCTTGTCGTGGGGTGCCATAGCGGGTTCTAAGGCAAGTGGTGCGGCGTGTCGAGCTTTCGGATCATGCGGGCGATTGCCGCCGCAAAAGGTTGAAAAAAAACCCGTCCGTATCGGTCCGCCGCGGCGTCATCAACAAGCCCTCCTCCGACATAAGCACCGCGCGTCTGAAAAGATAGGCGCGCTCGCCGAGCACGTTGAGAAGATCGACCGGCTTTTCCACGGAAAACTCCGGATGGCGCGCGAGAAACGCCCGCACCCGATCACCGTTTTCCTCGGCCAGGACCGAGCATGTGACATAGGCAATGCGGCCGCCCGGTTTGACTAGCGCAGCCGCCCGTTCGAGCACGTCGTCCTGTTGCTTGATCCGCTCGGCAAGCGCGCCCGGACGAATCCGCCATTTGGCGTCCGGGTTGCGACGCCAAGCGCCGGTGCCGGTGCATGGCGCATCGATCATCACGAGATCGGCGCGGCCGGCGAGGTCGGCAAGAACATCGGCGCCGCCATGCGCCGACCGGGGCGTGCGTACCTGGATGTTATGCGCGCCGGCCCGCGCGATGCGCTCGTGAATCGGCGCCAGACGGCGCTTGTCGATATCGGTGGCATAGATTTGACCGTGGTTTTCCATCGCGGCCGCGAGCGCCAACGTCTTGCCGCCGGCGCCGGCGCACAGATCGACGACCTGCTCGCCGGGCTTTGCGTCAGCCAGCAGGACCGCGAGTTGCGAGCCTTCGTCCTGGATTTCGACCTGGCCTTTCAAAAAGACCGGCTCGGCGTGGATGGCCGGGCTTTTCGCATCGGGCGGAAGCCGTACCCGAACGCCAATAGGCGACCAGCGCGTCGGCGTGGCTTCCAAATGGCCGAGCTTGGGCAGTACCTCGTCGCGCGTGCCGGCAAGCAGATTGACGCGCAAATCAAGCGGCGCGCGGCTTGAAAGCGCAGTCCCCTCCTCGGCACGTTCGTCCCCGAACACGCGCGACAGGTGCGGATCGAGCCAATCCGGATAGTCGCCTTCGACATAAGCAGGCGCGCCGCCAAGGCTGTCGCGCTCAAGCGCCGTGGTTTCGGCTTGCGTCAGCGGCGCAGGCGCAAAGCGCGCGCCGCTGCACAGAGCGGCGATCGCCGTAGTCTCCAGCTTACGCTCCCGGCGCAGCATGCCGAGCAGAACCGCGCGCGGCGCGCTTTCTCCCATCAACGCGGCCGACGAGGATTTGCGGCGCAACGCATCGTAGACGAGGCCGGCGATGGCGGCGCGATCGCCGGAGCCGGCAAAGCGATGGGAAATCCCCCAGTCCTTGAGCACGTCGGTCGCCGGTCGTCGCCGCGCGTCGATATCGGCAAGCACCTCAATAGCGGCGGAGAGTCGGGCCGATGGCGTCATGAGCAAAAATGGCGCGGCGCGCCGAACTTACGTCTTCTCACGCGCAAACGCATCGGCGCGTGGAAACAGGGGGCATCGCTCATACCCATGGACCGGTGAGAATCTCGACCATGTAGATGACCCACATGATCGCAAGCACGATCGCCGAAACGATGAAAAACGAGCCGCGCAGCCGCACCTTGTTGCTTGTGACATGCACGTAAGCTTGCAGGTAGCGGAAGATGACGAATATCCAGGCCAGCGCCACAAAGACAACGCCGGCGCGATGGGTGAGATAGGCAAGGATCGTGAGCACGTAGAAAAGGACGGGCAGCTCGAACTGATTGCTGTAGGAGTAGCCGATTTGCAGCGTGCGCCGCGACCAATTCGGCTCGCGTAGGGCGATGTTTTCCGGTCGCGTCACCCCTGCCTTGAAATCGCGGGTTCGCAACGGCGCGAGCGCGAACAATAGCAAGAAGGTCAGAATCACTTCGGCAAAGAGCGGCAGCAACACTTCTTGAACGGTCATGGCATCGATCCCCGGCTGAATTCGTTGTTCGCATCAGACACGCACGACGCACTGTCGGACCAAGGTCAAAATCGCAAAAGCGTTCGGCAAAAGCCGTCGATCGCAACGGCGCGAAGCGACCACCATGGTTCACCCTAGAGTTTGACGCTGATGGCGGTCTCGCCATGCTCGTCGACCAGCGCGCTGCGCCAAGCCTTGCCGTCGAACAAAGCCTTGCGGACGGTATCGGCGGTGCCGCTTTGATTAAGGTTCGCGGTGATCAGCGTGCCGCCGGTGCGCAACAGCCCACGCAACGCCTTATGCAAGGCCGGAACGGGCGTGCCGCCATCGAAAAACGCCACGTCATAGCCGGGATCGAGCGTCGGCAGCAGACTTGCGAATTCGCCTTCGTGTACGGTGATGCGGTGATCCATCCCGGCGGCCGCGATGTTGTCGCGCGCGAGCTGGATGTGCTCGGGATCGCGCTCCACCGTATCGACCGTCGCGTCAGGCGCGCCTGACGCAAAGGACAAGGCGGTATAACCAAGCGCGGTCCCAAGCTCCAAAATCCGCCGCGCATTGGCCGCTCCCGCTATAGCAGCCAGGAGAGGACCGTTGCTGTATGGAAAGGCGGTACAGTCGTGCTTCGCCCGATGGCTATTGGTGGCGGTGCGAATCTTGGCGAAAGGATCGGGAGCCGCGCTTGGCATCGCTTAGTCCCGGCTCGGGTAATTCGGGCTCTCGCGCGTAATGGTGACGTCGTGAACGTGGCTCTCGCGTAGACCGGCGCCGGAAATCCGCACGAACTCGGCTTTGTCATGGAATTCGGAGAGATTCCTGGCGCCGACATAGCCCATGGCGGCGCGCAGGCCGCCGGCGAGCTGATGAACGACATTGGCAACGGGACCCTTATAGGGAACCTGCCCCTCGACACCTTCGGGAACGAGCTTGAGTGTGTCCTTGATCTCTTGCTGGAAATAACGGTCCGCAGAACCGCGCGCCATGGCGCTGACCGAACCCATGCCGCGGTAAGTCTTGTAGGAGCGGCCCTGGTACAGAAAGACTTCGCCCGGCGTTTCGTCGGTTCCTGCGAGCAGCGACCCGACCATGGCGCACTCGGCGCCCGCGGCCAGAGCCTTGGCGAGATCGCCCGAATATTTTATGCCACCGTCGGCAATCACCGGCGTATTCGCCTGTTTGGCCACCTCGACCGCATCCATGATCGCGGTAAGTTGCGGCACGCCGACGCCGGCGACGACGCGCGTGGTGCAGATCGAGCCTGGACCGATCCCGACCTTGATCGAGTCGGCGCCGGCATCGATCAATGCTTTGGCGCCTTCGGATGTGGCGACATTTCCGGCGACGACTTGCACCGCGTTCGACATGCGCTTGATGCGCGTCACCGTGTCGAGCACGCGCCTCGAATGACCGTGGGCGGTGTCGACCACGATCAGATCGACGCCGGCATCGACGAGGCTTTCACTCCGCGCATAGCCGGCTTCGCCGACCGAAGTCGCGGCGCCGACTCGCAGCCGGCCCTGCTCGTCCTTGCAGGCATTGGGATGAGCGACTGACTTCTCGATGTCTTTCACCGTAATGAGACCGACGCAGCGATAGCCGCCATCGACGACAAGAAGCTTCTCGATGCGATGCTGATGCAGGAGCCGCTTGGCCTCGTCCTGCCCGACGCCCTCTCGCACCGTGACCAGCCGATCCTTGGTCATTAGCTCGGCGACTTTCTGGCGCTTGTCGGTGGCAAACCGCACGTCGCGATTGGTAAGGATGCCGACGAGCTTTCCGGCGCGGCCGCTGCCGCCGCCTTCGACCACCGGAATGCCCGAAATGCGATGCTCTTGCATCAATGTCAGCGCATCGGCGAGCGTCGCGTCGGGATGAATGGTCACAGGATTCACGACCATGCCCGATTCGAATTTTTTGACCTGCCGCACTTGGGCGGCTTGCGCCTCGGGCGCGAGATTGCGGTGCAGGATTCCGATGCCGCCGGCCTGCGCCATGGCAATCGCCATATGCGCTTCCGTCACCGTATCCATGGCCGAGGCGACAATCGGGATGTTGAGCAGAATATTGGGGGTGATGCGGGAGCGAATGTCGACTTCCGATGGCATGACGTCGGAAAGGCCCGGCTTCAACAGCACGTCATCGAAGGTGTATGCTTCGCGCAGTAGGTCTCTTGAAGTCCCTGCCATTGCCAACTCCGCTTGGCCCGGATGGCGGATGCCTTGCGGGCGAGCTGAACTATGGTGCTCGCCCGGATCAATGGCCCGCTTTTGGGTTGGCGGCGGTCGATAGCACGCCTCGGCCACAATTGATAGGCCCTTTGAGAGCAAGCCATAGGAGGTTCGCCATGGAACGGGCCATCGACAAACCGGCCGTCGATCGCCGCCAATTCACGATCGGAGGGATCGCCGCCGGCGCGCTGGCGGCGCCGCGCCTGACGCGCGCTCAGGGCGCGCCGGTCAAGATCCGCCTCGGCTGGGTCGTCGTCCCGGCCTCGACCGCACCGCTAGTCCTGGAGAAGAAAGACCTGTTGAAGAATTTCGGCCGTTCCTACGTCGCCGAGGCCACGCGCTTTGAGGGCACCCCACCGGTCATTACCGCGCTCGCGGCCGGTGAACTCGATATCGGGCCGCTTGCCTTTTCGTCGTTCGGCCTTGCCATCGACAATGCGCATATGGACGACCTGCGCGTCATCTGCGACGAAATCCAGGATGGCGTCACGGGTCACGGCACCAACGAATTCATGGTGCGGAAGGACGGCCCGGTCAAAACCGTCGCCGATCTAAAGGGCAAGGTGCTCGCCACCAACGCCATGGGCAGCGCCGTCGACATTGCGATGCGGGCGATGCTGCGGCGGGGCGGACTCGAGGCCAACAGGGATTACACCATCGTTGAAGCGCCCTTCCCCGCCATGCGCGCCATGCTCGCCGAAAAGAAAGCCGATCTCGTCAGCGCGGTGCCTCCCTTCTCGCTCGATCCCGATCTGCGCATGCTCGCCAATACTTTATTCACGCAGAAGGATGCCTTCGGCATAACCCAGCTCACCATGTGGACCGCGCGGACCGATTTCATCCGGCAGAATCGCGCTGCGCTGGTCGATTTCCTCGAAGATACAGTGCGCACCATTCGCTGGTACGTCGATCCTAAAAATCACGATGAGGCCGTCGCCATCGTCGCGCGGCTCAACAAGGCTCCGCCCGCGCGGGTCGACTGGGCCTTTACCAGCCGCGATCAATATCGCGATCCCAACGGCACGCCGAACCTGAACGCGCTGCAGACCAATCTTAATCAGCAGAAAGAACTTGGCTTCCTCAAAGAGGACGTGGACGTTAAAAAATATACCGACTTGAGCATGGTCGAGGAAGCGGCAAAGCGATTGGGATAATGTCAAAGCGCACGCTTCCCATCACCGGCTGCGTCATCGGTCGATAGCCGCGCATGGAATCACGTCCTTACGATCGGATCGTGCCACTGATCGTGGCCACCGCGCTGTTCATGGAAAATATGGACTCCACGGTGATCTCGACGTCGCTGCCCGCCATTGCGCTGGCGCTCGACACGAACCCCCTCGCCTTGAAGCTCGCGGTCACCTCTTATCTGCTGTCACTCGCCATTTTCATTCCGGCGAGCGGCTGGACCGCCGACCGCTTCGGCACCCGCAACGTATTCCGCACCGCGATCGGCGTGTTCGTGCTCGGTTCGATCGGCTGCGCCGCTTCGCACTCGCTCGAACAATTCGTGCTTGCGCGCATCGTCCAGGGCATAGGCGGCGCCATGATGACACCGGTCGGACGGCTCATTCTGGTGCGCAGCATCGACAAGCGGCTCCTCGTCAACGCGATGTCGCTCGTGACAATCCCGGCGCTGATCGGACCGATCTGCGGGCCGCCGCTTGGCGGTTTCATCACCACCTTTGCGTCCTGGCATTGGATATTCTTGATCAACGTGCCGATCGGGATTGTCGGCATCGCTTTGGTGTCACGCTTTATCCCCAACGTTTATGCCGAACGGCAGGATCCATTCGACGTGCCTGGCTTCATCCTGTCGGGCCTCGCCATTGCCGGACTGGCCTTCGGCCTCTCCGCGCTCGGGCTTGAATTCCTGCCCACGAAGATAGTCGTCGCGCTCATTGCCGCCGGAGCCGTTTCGGCGGTGGCCTACGTGATCCATGCCCGGCGCACGCCGGCGCCGATCCTCGATCTAAGTTTGCTGCGGCTGCCGACATTCCGCGCCAGTATCGTCGGCGGCTTCTTATTTCGGCTCGGCATTGGCGCACTGCCGTTTCTGCTGCCGCTGTTGCTGCAAGTGGGCTTTAAACTGACGCCGTTTCAATCCGGCCTCATCACGTTTACCGCCGCACTCGGCGCGATGTTCATGAAGGCTGCGGTCGCGAGCGTGCTGCGCCGGTTCGGTTATCGCAATGTGCTCGTCTATAATGCGCTGATCAGCAGCGCTTTCTTGGCAGCATGCGCGACATTCGTCCAAGGCATGCCGTTCGCGGCGATGATCGCGATCCTGCTGTCAGGCGGCTTCTTCCGCTCGCTGCAATTCACCAGCATCAACACCATCGCCTATGCGGAGATCGAACCGGCCAAAATGAGCCGCGCGACCTCGATGGTCGCCGCCGCGCAGCAGCTCTCACTTTCGACCGGGGTCGCGGTCGGGGCACCCGTCGTCGAACTCATGGTGCGGCTGCGGCAATCGACGACGATAGCCATCAATGATTTTCCGCCGGCCTTTCTGTTCGTGAGCTTGCTGTCGGCGAGCGCCGTCCTTGTTTTCGCGCGGCTGCCGCTCGACGCCGGCGCCGAGCTTTCGGGACGCAAGCCGATAGAGATGGCAAAAGAACCCACCGCAGCCGCACCGCGCTAATCCACGACACTAGCCGCGAAACCCTTTCGCCAAGAGATAAAGCTCGGCCGAATCGGTGCGGCTCGCCGGCGGCTTGACGTGTTTGACGCTTGAGTAATCGCGCTTGAGCTCGGCCAGAAGCGTGGCCTCGGTGCCCCCTTGCAGCACTTTGCAGAGAAACGCGCCGCCGGGGGCAAGCACCTCGCGCGCGAAGGCCGCCGCCGCCTCGGCGAGCGCCATGATCCGCAAATGGTCGGTCCGGCGATGGCCGGTCGCATTCGCCGCCATGTCCGACAGCACGACGTCCGCTTTTGCCTCCGCCCCGCCGCCGAGCATCGCCTTGAGTCGATCCGGTGCCGACGGATCGAGAAAGTCGAGGCGCTCGAATTCGACGCCGGCCATCGGTTTCATGTCGAGAATGTCGAGCGCGACAACGCGGCCCTTCGCGCCGACGCGGCGCGCGGCAATCTCGCTCCAGCCGCCGGGCGCCGCGCCGAGATCGACGACCCGCGCGCCGGTCTTGAATAACTTATGGCGGTCGTCGATCTCTGCGAGCTTGAAAGCCGCCCGCGAGCGAAAACCCTCGCGCTTGGCGCGCGCCACATACGGATCGCTGATCTGGCGTTCGAGCCAAGCGCGTGACGACGGCTTGCGGCGCTTTTCGTCCTTAAGCCGCGCCATGACCGTTCAAGCTTCTCCCCAGACGCCGTCCTCGCGCATCATCTCGACCAGCATGCCTTCACGCAGGCCGCGATCGGCGACCCGCAGCCGCTGACACGGAAAAGCGCGCCGGATGGCGTCGAGAATGGCGCAGCCGGCGAGAACGAGATCGGCCCGCTCGGCGCCGATGCAAGGATTAGCCGCGCGCTCATCGAAGCTCATCGCCATGAGCTCGGCGACTACGCGCGAAATCTCGCCGTCGGAGAGCCAGCACCCGTCGACGCGCCGCCGGTCGTAACGCCGCAGCCCCAGATAGACGCCGGCAATGGTTGTCACCGTGCCCGACGTGCCGAGCATATGAAAGGTGTCGAGGTCGCAGCGATGATCCGTGGCAAAGCGGTCGACGAAAGCCGCGACCTCTCCCACCATGGCGTCGTAAACTTCGCGTGAGACGGTCTTGCCGCCGTATCGCTCGGCGAGCGTGACGACGCCGACGGGCAGCGACACCCAGCCGGCAATGTCCGGCGTCGGCGGTCCGCGGCGGCCGGGGCGCGAACGGTTGAGCCGGACCAATTCCGACGACCCGCCGCCGATGTCGAAAAGAATAATTCCGCTTGCCGCCGGATCGAAAAGTTCAGTGCAGCCGGTTGCGGCAAGCCTCGCTTCCGTCGCCGAATCGATCACCTCAAGTTCGAGCCCGGCCTCCGCCGCAACGCGAGCGCGAAACTCCTGCCCATTATCGGCCGCGCGACAGGCTTCAGTGGCAATGAGCCGGGCCCGCGCCACTCCGCGTGCTCGCATCTTCTCGCGGCAGACAAGCAGCGCCTCGACCGCGCGGGTGATCGCCGCTTCGCTGATGCGGCCCGAGGCGGCGACGCCTTCGCCGAGCCTGATGATGCGGGAGAAAGCGTCGACCACGCGGAAGCCATCGGCGGTCGGACGCGCCACCAGGAGCCGGCAATTGTTGGTTCCGAGATCGAGCGCTGCATAAGTGGCCGCATGGTCGCGCACGCGCTTTTGCTCGCGGCCGTCGCGACGAAAGCCATAGGGCGTTCTGCGGCCCCAGCGAGGCCGCCGCTTGGACCCGTGGTCAAGGCCGCTATGCGGCCTGGGCCCGTCGCTCATCAATGCCTTCCTGCCCCGCCGGAGCCTTATTTGGGCTCAACGGCCGCGGTCTATTGTTGCAACCAAAATCGTTAGAAATGTAACAGGGGCGCACCACAGGGCAATACCGTGCTTCGCGCGCCTACGAGCCATGTTTGGCGCCCAGTTGCCGGGCTGCGCCAAGTTCTCTATCCAAGCGCTAATCCAGCCGTTCAAAGCCATTCCGGGATTGGACAGTGATGAATTTGCGCCAAGCTGCCAATGTCCGCACGGACAATGCGGCGGACGATCGCTTAGCGATCGAGAAATTTGCCGTCGGACAATCGGTGCCGCGACGCGAAGATCCGATGCTGGTCCGCGGCCTCGGGCATTATACCGACGATGCCAGCCTTCCCGGCCAAGCCTTTGGCGTGATGGTTCGCAGCCGTAACGCGCATGGGAACATCCGCGCGATCGACATTGAAGCGGCGCGCAAGATGCCTGGCGTGCTCGGCGTCTATACCGGCGCCGATCTGAAAGATTACGGCCCGCTAAAATGCATCGTCGCGCTGACCAACCGCGACGGCTCGCCCTTGAAGAAACCGCGGCGCGACGTGCTGGCGATCGATCGCGTCCGTTATGTGGGCGACCCAGTGGCTTTCGTCGTCGCCGAGACGCTGCCTCAGGCGAAGGACGCCGCCGAAGCGGTCAGCCTCGATATCGAACCGCTTCCCGCGGTCGTCTCCGCCGAGCAGGCCGCCGGCACCGGCGCGCCGCTTCTCTATCAGGACGTGCCGGACAATGTCGCGCTCGATTATCACTATGGCGATGCCGAGGCCGTGAAGGCCGCTTTCGCGCGCGCCGCTCATGTGACGCGGCTCAATCTCGCGAACAGCCGGCTCGTCGTCAATTGCATTGAGCCGCGCGCGGCGCTCGCCTTGCATGAGGGCAACCGCTACACGCTCCATGTACCGTCGCAAGGCGTGTTCGGCATGCGCGCCCATCTCGCCGAAGCGCTCGGCGTCGACGCAAAAGACGTGCACATATTGACGGGTCAAGTTGGCGGCTCATTCGGAATGAAGGCTGCTGTCTTCTCGGAATATGTTTGTCTGCTCCACGCCGCGCGCGCTCTCGGGCGACCGGTAAAATGGACCGACGAGCGATCAGGCAGCTTTCTTTCCGATGGTCACGGCCGCGCCAACGAAGTGATCGCCGAGCTTGCGCTTGACGCCGGGGGAAATTTCCTCGCTGTGCGGCTGACGAACTTCGCCAATATGGGCGCTTACCTTGCGCCGTTCGGGCCGCTCCTCGGCACCCTCAATGCCGTGAAGAATATGCAAGGCATGTATCGCACGCCGCTGATGGAAGTTTCGACCAAGTGCGTCTTTACCAACACTACGCAGGTCACCGCTTATCGCGGCGCCGGCCGGCCCGAGGGTAACTACTATATGGAGCGCTTGATCGATGCCGCCGCAGCCGAGATGGGCATCGATCGGATCGCGCTGCGGAGGCGCAACCAAATTCGCCCGCAGGAATTGCCGGCCAAGACGGCCTCCGCGTCCAACTACGACTGCGGCGATTTCATCGCCTTGACCAAGCATGCGCTCGAGCTCGCCGACGCCAAGGGCTTCACGCGCCGCAAACGCGAAAGCCGCAAGCGCGGCAAGCTGCGCGGATTGGGCGTGAGCAATTATCTGGAAGTGACGGCGGCGCCGGCGAAAGAGTCTGCGGGGATCACCTTCAATGCCGACGGCACGGTAACGCTCACCACCGGCACGCTCGATTTCGGCATGGGTCATGCCACGCCGTTTGCTCAAGTGCTGAGCGAACAGCTCGGCATTCCGTTCGATAAAATCGTTTTAATACAGGGAGATAGCGATAAGATCGTGGTAGGTGGCGGCTCCGGCGGGTCCAAATCGATCATGCATAGCGGCACCGCCATTATCGAGGGCGCGGCCAAAGTCGTCGAGAAGGGCAAACAGCTCGCCGGTTACGTGCTCGAAGCGGCTCCAGCCGACATCGCATTCGAGCACGGGAAGTTCGTTATCGTCGGAACGGATCGCGCCATCTCGGTCATGGAGCTTGCCCAAAAGCTTCACAGCGGTATCAAGATGCCGGCCGAGGCGCCGCAATCGCTCGACGTGGTTCACATCAGCGACGGACCGGGCGCCTCGACCTATCCCAATGGCTGTCATGTCGCGGAAGTCGAGATCGATCCGGAGACCGGCTTCGTCGAGCTGGTCAGCTATTCGTGCGTCAACGATTTTGGCACGCTGGTCAATCCGATGATCGTCGAAGGCCAGATGCACGGCGGCGTCGTGCAAGGCATCGGCCAAGCCTTGATGGAGCAAGCGGTCTACGACGAAGACGGCCAGCTCTTGACCGGCTCGTTCATGGATTACGCGATGCCGCGTGCGGCGGACGTTCCTTCCTTCGCGCTGGCCGATCATCCGGTGCCGACCAAGACCAACCCGCTCGGCGTCAAAGGCTGCGGCGAAGCCGGTTGCGCCGGCGGCCTGCCGTCCACGATGAACGCCGTGATCGACGCGCTCGCCGATTCCGGCGTACGCCATGTCGACATGCCGCTGACGCCGTTTCGCATTTGGCAGGCCCTGCGAGATGCGAGGGCATCCCGCCCGCAATGACGCAAACTATTTCAGTTCGCACCTCACGGCCGTCCGAATCCCGTTTGATCGCGGGGGTCTGCGCGGCGCACATGATGAGCCATTATTATATGCTCATGCTAGCGCCGCTCTTGGCGTTCATTCGGGACGATTTCAACGTTACCTATACCGAGCTTGCGCTCGCGCTCACCGTTTTCAACGTCGTTTCCGGCGTATTGCAAACGCCCGTCGGCTTTGTGGTCGACAGGATCGGCGCCCGCGTCGTCCTGATCGTGGGACTGGCGCTGAGCAGCGTTGCCTATGCGGTTGCCGGCCTGATCGATTCCTATTGGGTCTTCATTGCGATGTACGGCGTCGCCGGCGTCGGCAACACTGCCTATCATCCCGCGGACTATTCGATCCTGTCGCATCACACGCCACCGGAGCGTCTCGGCCAGGTGTTTTCATTTCACACCTTCGCCGGCATGGTCGGCTCGGCCATCGCCCCCGTTACGCTACTTTACGTGCAGAGCATGTTCGGCTGGCGCGGCGCCTATGTGGGCGCCGCGATTTTCGGCTTCATCGTGCTGGCGGTGCTGATCGCGCAGCCGGAGCCGATGTCGGAAATCGCGCGCGCCGGCAAAACCGCAAAAGGCGCAGCCACGGCAGGTGCGGCGGCCGGCTGGCGGCTTTTGACCACGCCCGCGATCCTGCTCAATCTCGCATTCTTTGTTTTGACTTCGATCATGGGCAGCGGACTGAACACCTACCTTGTCGTTGCGCTCGGCGCGCTGCATGGGACGCCGCCTACGATCGCCAATATCGCGCTGACAAGCCTTCTCGCCATGAATGCGGCGGGCGTGCTTGCCGGCGGCATGCTGGCCGGCCGCACCCGCCGCCATTCACTTGTCGCCGCGTTGGGCTTGACGATTGGCGGTCTCGTAACGGCGTCGGTCGCTCTGGTCGATTTTCCTTCCGCCATCCTCATCGTGCTGATGGGGCTGAGCGGCTTCTGCGTCGGCGCGACTTACCCTTCACGCGACATGCTGGTGCGCGCGGTCACTCCACCCGGAGCCTTCGGCAAAGTGTTCGGCTTCGTCAGCACCGGCTTTAATATCGGAGCCAGCATCGCGCCGATCATGTACGGCATGCTGATGGACAAGGGCGAGCCGCGCGCGGTTTTCCTCGTGTCGGCCGCCGTCAGTCTGCTTTGCGTCACCACCGTCACATTCGGATTCTCTCACCGTGAAGCGCGCTGATTTGCTTGTAGGCGCTCGCGCGGCGGTGAAGAATGTCGCGACACGCGCGAGAAGGGTCGCATCATGAAGCTTTGCCGCTACGACGACGACAGGCTCGGTGTGGTGCGCGGCGACCTCGTGCACGATGTCACGCTGGCGCAGACGGAAATTCGCAATTCCCTGCCCTATGCGATGAAGGGCGATGCCGTCGTTGCCGCCCTGCCGCAATGGCGCGAGCGGATCGAGCGCATGGCGGACAAGGCGCCATGCAAACCGATTGGCGAGGTCAAGCTGCTCGCGCCCGTGGCGCGGCCGACAAAGCTTTCTTGCGCGCCGACCAATCACCAGGCCCACATCGCCGAGATGACAGCGGCCGCCGCGCAGCCCGGCTCGCAGGTCGTCACCGTGCAATCGGCCAAGATCGCCGAAGCGGGCATGTTCCTGAAAGCCAACTCGTCTCTCGTCGGTCCTTCCGAGGGAATCGCGATTCGCTTTCCGGATCGCCGCAGCGATCACGAGGTCGAGCTCGTGATGGTGATCGGGAAAGCCGGAAGCGACATTCCGCAATCCCGCGCGCTCGACCATGTCGCGTGCTACTGCCTCGGTCTCGACATCACCGTGCGCGGGCGCGAGGACAGAAGCTTTCGCAAATCCGTCGACGGCTATGCCGCGGCCGGCCCATGGATGGTGACGGCGGACGAAATCGCAAATCCGGACGCGCTGCCGCTCACGCTCGAGGTCAACGGCGAAATACGCCAAGACAGCGACACCAATATGCTGATCTACGACTGCCGCCGGCTGATCGAGTTTGCTTCGTCGTTTTATACGCTCTGTCCGGGCGACCTGATCTATACCGGAACGCCGGAGGGCGTCGGTCCGGTCAAGCCGGGCGACACCATCGTTTGCCGCTCAAGCCCGGTTCTCGGCGAACTCAAGATCGCGGTGCGCGCGCATGAGACGTGCGCAACTGAAGGTCCGCACGCGCGCACTTAAGCATTGAGCATCCGCATTCGGCGCCTCGTCGACTTTGTGGCCCTCCTCGTCGACGATCGCCACGAACCAGCCGGTCCAATTTCAATTGGGCATCGGCGCACCCCGTGCCTGCGGTCGCGCGCAACCTCCATCACACCGTCGCGGGCGGCGTCGTTACCCGGCAGGTTCATGCCTTTGTGATCGTCCAGCACTTGTTTGCCGTCGGTGAGGTGAAAATAATAACGCGGCATGATGAAACCTCCAGCGAGGATGGTCAGTGCGGTTGGCTTCGGGAGAGAGCGCGATGACAGTCGATGGATTGATTACAATTCCCAGTGCCCTCGGACCAAAGGAAACGATGGACCGGCTTGAGAGCGAGGTCAAAGCGAAGGGCTTGACCGTGTTCGCCCGCGTCGATCATGCGGCGGGCGCGCAAGCCGTCGGCTTGCAATTGCGTCCGACGAAACTTCTGATTTTCGGCAATGCCAGAGGCGGAACGCCGCTGATGGCGGCGGACCAAAGAATTGGCATCGATTTGCCTCTTAAGGCATTGGTGTATCAAGACGAAAACGGCAAAGTTCAATTGGCATACATCGATCCGGCCTGGCTCGCCCGGCGTTATGACCTCGGCGCGGCCGTGGCCGCAAACGTTGAAGCTCTATCAAGAGCTCTTGGTAGCCTGGCGGCGGACGCAACAAAATCCTGAGCTCGGGCGCGCGCCCACCACAGTCTGTATCGATGGAGACGCGGTCATGTCGTCAATCTTTCGCTCATCGATCCTCTCACATACTGCTGCTATCGCACTTGGCGCCGCTGCGGCAGCAGCATTTCTGACAGCGCATTCGGCGAACTCGCAATCGCTCGCCGACTACATTTCCGCGATTTGCGCGAAATCGTTTCGTTCTGCGTCCGCCGCCGAAGCGCCGTATCTGGCCGAGAATGTCGACGCCATGACGAAGATGATGGTCGATATGGGCATCAAACCGTCCGGCGATGTCGACACCGACTTTGTTGCAATGATGGCGCCGCATCATCAGGGCGCCATCGAGATGGCGCAGGCCGAATTGCGCTACGGGCACAATGAACCGCTCCGGCGCATAGCTCAGGAAATCATCGTCACGCAACTGAAAGAGATCACTGCAATGCGCTTAGCGCTTGGCCAACCGCTGCCGGCGCCGGCGCTGTCGCCCGATCAGATTCCGCTCGCGGTAACGAACGATTCGCAATCCAGCGGCGCAGCACCCCGGTAAAGGAGTAGTGCTATGAAGCCCTATTCGATGGCCATCGTTTTTTTGCTTACGTCCACACTCGTCGGTGTTCGCCATGCCGGCGCCGGTCAAGCCCCCAGGGATGTTTCCGACCCCGATATCCCCATTAGTCATCGCGATCGCGTTTACACCGGCGATCAGTTCTCGAACACGGTCTCCGTCATCGATCCCGTCGACAACAAGCTGATTGGCTCCATCCATCTTGGCGACCCGATTCCGGGCAATCTCAGTCCGCTCTATAAGGGTCAATTGCTGGTGCACGGCTTGGGATTTTCGCCCGATCATCGCACCATCGCCGCTGTCGCCATCGGCTCGAATGCCGTGAACTTCATCGATACAGCGACCAATAGCGTGAAGCACGTCACTTATGTCGGGCGCTCCCCGCACGAAGCGTTCTTTACCAGAGACGGCAGTGAAGTTTGGGTCGTCGTTCGCGGCGAGAACTATGTCTCGGTGCTCGACGGCACGACATACGAAGAGAATTTGCGCATCAATGTTCCCAACGGTCCGGGCATGACGATTTTCTCGCCGGACGGCAAATACGGTTATGTCTGCTCTTCATTTACACCAGAGACTGAGGTCATCACCGTTGCCGATCACAAAATCGTCGGCAGGGTCCCGCAAGCGAGCCCATTCTGTCCTAACATCGCGGCAACGCCGGACAGCCAGCAGGTCTGGTTCACCTTAAAGGACAGCGGCAAGACCCAAGTGTTCAGCGCGCAGCCGCCGTTCACGATGCTTAAGACCCTCGACACCGGTCCTATCACCAATCACGTCAATATCGTGCGCAACGCCAACGGGATGTTTGCCTATGTCACGATCGGCGGATTGAACGAAATCAAAGTCTTTCGCACCGACAATTTTGAGCAGGTCGCGACCATTCCGGTGGGCAAGCTGCCGCACGGCGTCTGGCCCTCCGGGGACGGAACGCGGGTCTATGTGGGACTGGAGAACGAGGACAAGGTCGCCGCGATCGACACGTTGAAAAACGAGGAGATCGCGACCAGTCCGGTCGGCCAAGCGCCGCAGGCCCTCGTTTACGTGCCCGCCGCCATACCTGCCCCGAATGGCGGTCACAACGCGGCAATGACAACGATGGAAGTCGCCCCGGAAGGATTGGGAACCAGTAACCTGCAGCCGCTCGGCTTGGCCGGCCAATCGACGCAGTTGACGCTGGCGCCGCCCGGAGCAAAGAAGGACGAAAAAGCGCCCACCAGCGTTTCCCTCTCCGACCAGGGACTGGTGCAAGTGCTACAGGCTGCCGTCACCGGGCTCGAGCCGGGAAAACCCTATCTGATGGCGCTTTCGAATGAGCCATCGGGCAGCGGCCTTTTAGAACCCGTGCAGGGCTTCATGGCAAATCCAGCGGGCATCGTCAATGCGATCGGGCCGATCCGCCAACTGGTGCGAGGCGAAGAAAAGACGCCACGGCGCTACCTCGTGATCGTTCCGGGCACGCCCGATAATCACGGCGCTCCGGTTCAAGTCCAATCCGAGTAGCGCGATCTCTATTCGGGTTGGCGTCAAAAAAAACCGAATGCGCTGCTGTCGACGAATGGCGGTTGCGGGTTTTTCGGCTTGCGCCGGGGCAAACACATTATCGTGACCACATTGAAGGCGCCAACGGCGATGTCATCCGCAAGAACAAGGCCGTGCGACGAAGGTGTGATCCAATCGACGCCTTTGGCGACCAATCGCCCAGTCGACGCCAAAACTTGGGTTCTACTCGCAGCGATTCTCGCGTCAAGCATCGCCAATATTGACGAATCCATCGTCAACGTCGCTTTGCCCGCGATCGAAACGGACCTTGCAACCTCGGCCGTCGTTGTTCAGTGGCTCGTCAACGCTTACACGCTGTGTTTGTCGGCTTTTCTTCTGGTTGGCGGCACAACCGGCGATCAGTTCGGCCGCCGCCGGTTTTTCATTATCGGGATCAGCATTTTTGCCATAGCATCGCTGTGGTGCGGACTAGCGCCGAGTCTGGCGCAACTCATTTTTGCGCGCGCGGTTCAGGGCGACGGCGCGGCTTTGCTGCTGCCCTGTTCTCTTGCGCTCATCGGAGCGACATTCGACGAAAACGAGCGTGGCAAGGCGATCGGGACATGGGCCGGCGCTTCGGCCGTGGCCCTCGCAATTGCGCCATTGCTCGGCGGATGGATCGTAGATCATTTCAGTTGGCGCTGGATTTTTCTGGCCAACCCGCTGATCGCGTTGCCGACAATTTGGATCGCCTATTACCGTGTGCCGGAAAGCCGCGATCCGGATGCAAAGCCGGGTCTCGACTGGCGTGGAACGCTGCTCGTGTTGTTAGGTTTGGGCAGTCTCGCTTATGGGCTGATTGCGTCACCCGTATCGGGCTGGCGTGATCCGATCGTACTAATCTCGCTGATTGCAGGGTTGTTGCTGCTCCTTGCGTTCGTGTATGCGGAGCGCAGAAGCCGCGCGCCGATGCTACCGCTGTCGCTATTTCAATCGCGGACGTTCAGCGCCGTCAATTTGCTGACGCTTTTGCTTTATGCGGCGGTTGGCGGAGTCTTCTTTTTTCTGCCATTTGCGCTGATCCAAGTGCATGGCTATCCGGCCACCCTTGCCGGCACCGCGTTTTTGCCGTTCACGATCATATTGGCAGCCTTGTCGCGCTGGGCTGGCGGATTGCTCGATCAATTCGGCGCGAGATTACCCTTGACGATCGGCCCCGCGATTGCCGCGTTGGGCATTGGATTGACGGCGCTGACCATTACAAACGGATCTTATTGGGAGTTTCTCGCTTCGATTGCGGTGCTCGGGTTTGGCATGGTGATAAGCGTCGCGCCTTTGACGGCGACCGTTATCGCCGCGGTACCGGCGCATGAGACTGGCGTCGCTTCGGGAATCAATAATGCGGTTGCGTCGGTCGCAAACCTTCTAGCGATCGCCATCCTCGGCGCTGTTGCACTGGCTATCCTTGATCATGAGCTCGCTCGTAATTTGCAGAACCCCGCGCTCTCCGAAGGCGTGAAGCACGCCATTCAAGCCGCCCGTGGCCAGCTCGTAATCGAACCGGCGCTCGGTGAAGTTCAAGGCACCGACCGAGCCGATGCCGCACTGATCCTCAGGGGGGCGCTCGCAGAAAGCATCAAGTGGGTCATGCTGATAGCCGCTGCAATCAATTGGGCGCAGCAGCCGCGGGGACCCTGATTCCGCCGCCAAGACCTAAACATCAATGACTCAGGCAAAGGTCGCCGGCCTTACCTGCGAGCGGCCCGTCAGGCGGCCGCGCTCAGTTGCCAGGTCGGCGTACCTGATAATAAGGGCCGTAGCCGTGTAACGATTGCTCCCACCAAATGGGATCAAATGTACTTTGCTGCTGGCCACCGAGCTTCGACTGCTCGGCGTTCGAATCGAGCGGTCGGACGCCGAAATTGTTCATAATCTGGTCGTCTGGATCAGCGAATGACGAGTTGCCGTCCCCGCCGGACCCTGCGCTTTGCTGACTAAATGCCCATGCGGATGGAGCGGTCAATAAGAGGATGCCTGCCGCAACCAAGGCTAGCCGATATCGAAGCATTGCGATTCCCCCATTTCCCCAAGGGCTTGAATTATAGCACCTCAAGGCTCCCGAATGCCAGTCGCCGCTTCCCGCCGCCCTGTTCAGTCAGGCCACTGACAGCAAAGCCATCGGGGGGTCGACCGCGACGGTTTTACCTTCGTCCCCAATCCTGCCGCGCATCCCTGCGCTTCTATTAATCGGCGCGCGCAGTGGAAACCGGTAGGCGGTTCCGGCGTTTGCGTTTTCGGGGACTAACCGCCGCGAGTAGGAGGCAGTCATGAGAATACCGGGACTCGTAATGGGGGTTTTCATTCTTGTTGTCGGAATAGGAGCACGGGCCCAAGCCCAAAATTATCCGTGGTGCGCACACTATGGTAGCGCCTTTGGAGGCGCGACGAATTGCGGTTTTTCCAGCTTCGGGCAGTGCATGGCCACGGTCAGCGGAACCGGCGGTTTCTGTGTACAAAATAGCACGTATCAACCCCTTTATAATTCGTATCGACCCCGACACCGACACTATCCTTATTGAGCAATTCGTTCTTACTGGCATGTCGCAATCGCCTCTCGGCGGAGATGGCGAAAATGATTGCCAAAGACGAGGCGCACGGACCCCGTCGCAGCTGCGGTCTTCCGGCCGCCGCTATTAGCTCTTGGATCTGCGCCCCGGAACGGACAAGGCGACGGAGGCCTCCGTCGTCAATAAAAGGAATGTGAATGACTCCTCGAGATAAAGCCGGACGGTCTTGTCGTTGTGGCTCAAATACCCGATCGATACGTCCTCGCCGATATACAACCCGAAATCGCCGCCGCGCGTCGTAAGCACGAATGCGCCGGCAATTGCCGGAGCCCAAATGATTTCACCGTCAATGAGGCGTTTGGCGTGCTCCAGCACTGGATAGCCATGATCGCTGGTCTCGCTCAATGCCGTATAGGCATCGGAACTCAGCAGCACCGAATAGGGACCGTTGACGCCGACGAGACGCAACTGGCTCACGGCCTGGGCGATGGCGTCGGGATAGTCGCTTATTTCAGCCGGAAGGGTCATGATCGGATTGCTGGTCCCCTCGCGAATGCCGCCGATGCCGGCGGCGGCGTAACCATCGAAGATGGCCCGATCCTCGGCGAAGGCCAAAAGCCGCGCGGCGTCCTTTGTCGGCTGCCAATCCGAATCGTTGGCGCCCCGGTCCACGTCGTCGATCTGCTGGCGATCGAGATCGAACGGTACGCGCAACTCGACCAGCGCATTGACGATGCGTTGCCGCGCCAGAATCCCCTCCCCCGGCGCCGCGACATTGCGCACGTGGCCGGTGCCGATAGCTGAAAGCGCGACGCCACCCGGACCCTGTACGTCAACGACACGGCGACCGGCGAGATGACGCTTGAACGTGCGCGAGGCTTCTTCCTCGATCTGAGACCACGCCGCATCAGATATCGGGGCAAGCTCACGATGAAGGTTATTCATGAGGCGGGATCTCCTTTGAGGGAACCGATATGGAGCGAGCCATCGCGCGCCGGTGCCGGCGGCGCCGCAACGGCCGGCTTGTCTGAAAGAGCCTCTCCGGCTGGTGGCGCCTCATCTCCGATATTTTCCAAAAATGTCGCGGACGGCACGAAAAAAAGATTGCCGGTCTTGGCGACGCTGAAATCCAACAAACGATCGTAGTTGCCGGGCGGCCGACCGACGAACATATTTTCGAGCATTTGCTCGATTGTCTGCGGCGAGCGCGCATAGCCGATGAAATAAGTGCCGAATTCGCCCTGCGCGACGCTTCCAAACGGCATATTGTCGCGCAGGATCTTCATCTCCTTGCCATTCTCCACGATCGTTGTCAGCGCGTTGTGCGCGAAGGTCGGTTTCACGTTGTCGTCAAGCTCAATGTCGGCAAGCTTGGTACGGCCGATAATGCGCTCCTGCGCTTCGACGGAGAGCGCATTCCAGCCCGCCAGATCGTGCAGATATTTTTGAACGATCACATAGCTGCCGCCGGCAAACGCGGCATCTTCGCTGCCGATATAAGCGGTATCGGTCGCGGTTCGCCCGGTTGGATTCTCCGTGCCATCGACAAAGCCGATGAGATCGCGATCGTCGAAATAGCGAAAGCCATGCACTTCATCCACCGGCGAAACCGCCTCGCCGAGCCGCTCCATGATCTGTGTCGCCAGCTCGAAGCAGAGATCCATGCGCTTGGCGCGAATGTGAAAGAGGAGATCGCCGGGCGTGGCGACGGCGTGACGCCCGCCGGCCCTGATTTCCCGAAAGGGATGCAGTTCCGCCGGCCGCGGCTGGCCAAAGAGCTGGTCCCACGCATCGGAGCCAATTCCCATGACGCAGGAGAGGTTTCCTTCGATGTCGCGGAAACCGACGGCGCGCAGCAGCGCCGGCAAATCACTACAAAACGACCGGACAGCCGCGCGGCTGGCGTTGCCAGGATTGATCGTCGCGACCAGAAAGATTGCCGCACGCGTCAAATCCTGAACCACCCGCTGTGACTCGGGAGGCAAGCCCGCTGGTGCATCGATCGCGCTCAATGGATCAAACCCCTCCAGTGCCCCTACTAAGAAACCACGAATCAAGCGACGTATATTGCGGGTAGCGCATCGCGTTGCGGATGAGCGTAACGAGGCGAGCCCGCGCTTCCGCCCGGCCATCGGCCATCATCGAGGTCGCCGCACCGGCAAGAAGGGCGACAGGAATTGCACCTATCACTCATCTGCTCCTTCGCCGTTTTGTCGGATCAAACCATACCGTCTAGTGGCCGCCAATAGTCTCTTTTTGATAGCGGTTGTGCCCCTCAAGGCGAAGCGTGTCGCCTAGACCCGGACTTTGCTGCAGGCGGACATGAGACCAGCAGCTGCCTCGCCCTCCAGAGCAAGTTCGCGGGAACAAGTATCGACCCGTCGGATTTTGCCCTGCGTGGCGCCATGCGAAATGCCTTGGCCATGCTTGCTGCAGCGGTTGGTTGGCCCCCGGGAGAACATTACCGATAAGCACTAGGAGGCCTCAGCGATGAAGGAAATAAACAGCGGTAGTGATGAAACTCGCGCACGCAACCACGAAAGGGGGCGCTGCCGACCGGCAGCAGGTGCAAATTGAAGTTTTCATCTTAATTCCAGGAACGATTTTCAGCATCGAATGTATTTTATCTGGGTTTCGAAGTGAAAGCGTAAAGCTATGGGCCAAGTTTTGAAGTTTCGACAAAACGATGTTTTCTTCCCCGAGGTGACGCTGGCGATGGGCGAAGCCTATGACGCCGCTATTGCTACGCTCCCCCCTGATGCCCGATCGATATTTTATTTTCGTAAGCGTATAGCAATGCGGATAATCAAGGCGGCCTATGCAGGAGAAATTGACCGAGAGCAACTTCGCCGGTCGGGTCTATTCGACGACCGCAAGCTGACCAAAGGTGGCAAAGCCTCAGTTGCGCCAACTCGCGCCGCGCTGCCTGACAACACGTTCTAGGATGCGATCGTCACGCACGTCGAGCATTAAACTCACCACGGCCCGCAGAGTTCCTGTGGCGAAAGCTCCTAAGCTCTTATGTCGGCGATGCGACGAAGTACTGTATTCGTCGCTAGCTGTTTAATCGCCAGTCTCCTGCATAATCCTGCGACGCTGCTGACCCCGCGAAGCGTTGGCGCCTGCGCCGACGCAACTAGCGGCTCGGTTGTCGTGTTATTCTTTACCCGAGGCAAGAAGGAAGGGAATTGGGACTCATCAATAAGATTCTTGCCTATAAGTCGAAGGTGAACGGATTTGACACGCTCGATGCGAACATGTTGTTCGGCTTCGAAGACGACGAGCGCGGCTACGAAGTCGCGGGACGCATGCTCCAGTCGCTCGGTTGCAATCGCG
>JBAPZR010000446.1:0-4323 GCA_049285335.1 Xanthobacteraceae bacterium
GTCTGGACATCGGAAGTTTAACTACACCAAATCGCGTTTTCATAGCGGCTGGCGCCGCACTCGATGCGCTCTGGGTAAAAGCGAGAGAAGAGTGGAACAAGGCGCTCGGGGAAAACCCATCCGATGATCCGCGTTGTCCTATCTTCATAGTTATTGATGAAGCGCATAACCTGACCCCCGCTGCTCCGTCTTCAGAGGCAGCCAAATTGGTCTCGGAAGCTCTTATTCGGATTGCCATGGAAGGACGAAAATTTGGGCTATTCTTAATATTAGTAACTCAGAGGCCGTCTCGGTTAAATGAAAATCTGTTGAGCCAATGTGACAGTCTCTGTCTCATGAAGATGAGCAACCCAGCCGACATCGAGCTTGTAGAGAAACGATTCGGATTTGTGCCTCAGGACATTGCTAAGGAGGCTCTTGGGTTTAAAAAGGGAGAAATGCTTTTGGCCGGCTCCTTTGTTGACAGCCCTGTTCTCGCGCGAGTGGCGCCACGTCGTACAATCGAGGGTGGGCGAAGTCTCCGTGATGAAGTCTGGCTATCGGAACCAACTCGCACACCTTGAGACTGATAGGGCAGAGCTTACTGCCTAGCCACTCCGCTCCGCGGCCGACTATAAGGGTGAAAGTTATGATTGTTATATTGACAACAGGGACAGTGGAAACTCGGAATGTAGACGGTCGTACAGATGTGAAAGTCGTTTTCGAAGGGTCACAACCCTACCTGCCCAAGCCCGTGATCAGACAGGAGGTACAAGAGCCATTCCGGCTTGAAACTAACGGTGCCATCCTTGAGATTCGCGTTGACATCAAGACTTGGTTAATCCTCAGCTATTACGAATTTAGATCGGCTTTTCCACAGTATCGAACGGGCTCTCATTTCTGCTATTTAACTGGAGTAGGCGCCGACGACGAAGAGCGGTGCGACGATCGGAATTGCTCTGGCCGATGTACGATGCATCCGTATCCGAAATTCTGTTCGTGCGATTGAACGTCGGCGGCCACCTTCCGTTTTGAAGGTTGGCGGACCTCACCTGTGCATCGAACTAGGAAGTCGCAGGCTTTCCGATAGGCACCAATCGACGAACATGATCCGGATGCAACTTCGAAATCGCCGATGACGCGCGGCCAAAGGCTTGCGCCGTTGGAGTTCGCGGACCACTATCGAGTCCCGCGGCAGGTGCTCCGGTAACCAAGCCCGCGATTGCTGATGACGCAATTGGCTGAGGCTTCGTTCTTACGGGCCGATTGTCAATAATCGCGCTAAAGGGTTTGAAGTACTTTTGACGCGCGGCAACCGCCTGTGAGTACTCATGCCCTGGCGTGTATCGGTCAGCCAGTAATTTTAATATACAAGTGCTGCGACAACCTCTGAAAATACACTACCGGGCTGCACATACGGAGAGATAACGAAAGCGGGTACGCGTACCCCGGTCGTTGCGAAATTGACACCGCCAGCTTGGGTAGGAACAGCAGGTGGCGGCACGTGGTCAAAGAAGCCACCATGTTCGTCGTAGGTAACGATCAACATTGTGGACTGCCACAATTCGTCATTGCTAATAATCGTGTTGTAAATGTCAGCCAGAAGTCGCTGTCCCTCGGAGATGCCTGTCGGACAGTGGTCATCATTGGGATGACGACCGGAAAAGGTTGGATCATCCGTATACTTCGGCTCGATAAAGACTACATCCGGGATCATTTCGTTTGACCGCCACTGTGGGCTGAAATGTTCGAACCGACGGAATTCGCCAACACCACCTGGGTCGTTGAGCCCAGAGGCAATGCGTATCCACCAAGAGTGCATCAGTGAAAAGAAGGGCAGGCCGTCCCACTGGTAAGAGCACCAATTGTTTAATCCTCGGGCAACATCCAGCCAATCGTAAAGAAGGTATTGGTTGGGAAAGTCTAAGGGATCGGAAACATTGTGGTGAATTTGGCTTTCACCGCTCATTGCCATCAGTCGATTGGTTTGCGTCCCGGCAGGTAATGGCGAAAACCAATGGTCACAAATCGCAAAATTACGTGCGAAGAAGTCGAATACTGGGACGGCACGCTTATCATAATATCCCCTTACCAACGAGCGGTCAGGCGGCTGTGGTGAGGCGTCCCAGTAGCTTTTGACGAAGCCGCCCATTGTTGGCGAGGCGTTGTCGTGGGTCGGCGTATTTATTTGTATGCGTATGTTGTCATCTTCGTGTGGTGGATCTGTTATGTTTTGGACCACTGGATCGAGACGATGGATTTGCCGCGGAGTACCGTCTCGATCATCATTATCGAATTGGCGCATCCAAGTTGGATCATCTCGTAGTCCCTCGACTTGCATCGGAGGACCAGCATCCCGCAGGCTCAAATAGCCGCAGGCATGATCAAAAGAGCGATTTTCGAGCATAACGATAACGAATGTTTTGATATCGCCGAGTGCCATAACTAGTCAGCTTCTGCATGTTTGCTCGGCAGTGCGGTCGAATGTTCCTCACCCGGCTCTCGCCTCCTGCCGCGCAGAACCGAAGCACCATAATACTATACTACCCATCACCCCGGCGTTTTCAACAAATGCAAACGTCCGATGGTGTTATCGCGAACGGTGAAGAGTATTCCGAGAGACAGCGCTGGCGCATGTCGATCGGCTTTTATGCGCGGAGGAAGCGAGTCCACAACTCCACGCCACGGTTACCTCGCAGATAACTCCTCTTGCGAAAGCTTCTTGGTGTCGAGGCCCGGACGATCGCTCCGATCTCAGACCCCAGCTGCACATCCGAACGGTGCCTTTTGTCACATGTAGGGCTATCGGTCGTGTGCTAATTTCAAGGGTGGCTCAGCCTAGTTGCCGGGGGCGGCAAATGCGGCGACGCGAGTTCATTACGCAAATTGGTGGAGCTGCTGCATGGCCGCTCCTTGGCCTGGCAACGATTCCGTCGCCCCCTCCCGCCTTCGCTTTTGATTACCCGACGCGTCCAATTCGTTTGATCGTCGGCTTCACGCCGGGGGCTTCTTCCGACATCGTCGCCCGCCTCTACGCCAAGGCCGCCGGCTCCATCGTCGGACAGGAGATGATCGTCGAGAACAAGACCGGCGCCGGATCCAGCATCGCCGCCGGATATGTCGCCCACGCCAGTAACGACGGCTACACGCTGTTGGTCCCGGCGCTGTCGACCTTGACCTACAAGATCGTGCACCCGGAAGTGCCTTTCAATATGGCCAACGATTTTGCGCCGGTCGCGCTACTTGCCAGTGGCCCGCTTGTCATGGCGGTCGATCCGAAACTCGGCGTGAATACCGTCAAGGAGTTTACGGCTCTTGCCAAGTCTAAGCCCGGGCAAATCCTTTTCGGCACGGTCGGCCCCGGCAGCCTCCCTGACCTTTGCGGCGAGCTCTACGCGCAGCGCGCGGGCGTCAAGCTCGTGCAGGTGCCCTATCCCGGCAGCCCGCAGATCACGACCGATCTGATCGGTAGCCGCGTCATGATGAGCTTCCAGATTGCTTCCGCGATCATCGGTCAGGTCAAAGCCGGACAGATCAAGGCGCTGGCCGTAGCGACCGATAAGCGGTCCGACCTTATTCCCGATGTGCCGACTCTGGCGGAGGCTGGAATGCCGGACTTCAATACCCCACTGTGGTTCGGCCTTTTGGCGCCCGCGGGCACGCCGCGTCCCGTGATCGACAAGCTTGCCGCGGCGGCGAAAGAGGCGATGCATGCGCCGGATACCGTGGACTTGCTGCGCAAGCAGGGGTTTGCACCGGAAGACATGGGGCCGGATCGGTTCGGCGCGTTCATCAAGAGCGAAATCGCGCGGTGGTCCGCCGTTGTGAGCACCGCCAATATAAAGGAATGAAGTTTTGGTTCGGCTCGCTTCCAATGTATGGGGTTCGAGGTCTCTACTAATGCTTTATCCTGAGGCTCGGGGAGGGCAATGAAGCGACGCCCCCGAGCACGCGGTAAATCAAGCAAGAGAATGAAGCTGCTGCGGCGTTGCAGTGGGCCAAAGTCAGCACGCCGTCGCCGTTCCGCGATTACCCACTCAAACGAAAAAATCGCGCTGCTCACCCGGGAACGGGACGAGGCGCTGGAGTATCAGAGGGCAACTTCCGAAGTACTCCGCGCAATTTCCCAATCGGCAACTGACCCCGCATCGACGCTCGGGGCGATCGCGCAAAGCGTCGCACGACTAATTGATGTGAGCGACGCAGAGATCTTGCGCCGCGAGGACAACACGCTTCGGTCCGTGGCGAAGCAAGGTTCATCCAGACAATGGCCACTGGGAACTGCACGCCCCGTAAACCGAGATTGGGTCACAGGGCGAGCCGTCGTCGACCGTGCCATTATCC
>JBAPZR010000447.1:0-1620 GCA_049285335.1 Xanthobacteraceae bacterium
GCTACTTTTCACTGAAATCGGGAGAGCACACAGGTGCAGTTTGCGGTTGGCTTTAAATTTCAGGGGAAAACGGGACACGTTGTCGTTGACGCGGAAGACGCGCTGATCGCCGCCCTCAAAGTTAAGATGCAGCGTCCGGAGGCGCTGATCGCCTATGTCCGGCAGCAAAATAAACGAGGCGACACCCGTCACCCTATGCGCCGACTAGGCAGCCCTAGTTCGGACTCGCGCGCCTAGCGTGCTGCGCACAATCGGCTTACGAGATTGCCTTTCCGGAAAGCGTTGATCCCGGGCGGCGATCCGATGATCGCGAAAACTATGAGAACTTCCTGCCGGCGGCACTTTTTCCGGTAAGCCTTGTCGGCGTAAACGGCGAGACGGCTGGAGCGCTCTTCTTCTTGTTCCTTTCTGCTTTCGGCTTCTTCTTCTCGCGATTGCTTCTCAATTGTCCCTTTGCCATCTTGTCCTCCCTCCTGTTGTGGGTGAACATTTGTTTTGATTTGAACAACCGCTAGCTTTCGTCGCCCAAAAGCCGCTCGAAGTCGGCCAGCACGGCGGCAATCATCTTTTGCCGGCGCGGGTCCTCCGCAGCGGGTGTCCCCGCAAACAGGTTGAGGAGGTAGCGCGCTTTTTCAGCAGCTTCAGGCCAATTCGTTGCCGGCGCCGCCAGCAAGTGAGATTCCAATTCCTCTTGCCGAAGGTGCAATGCCTTCTGGTTCGCCTCCACGTCCGCCAGGAGCCGACGAAGTTCCGTAGCCTTCTGGGCGCCCATCCCGCGATGCTGATCGAGGTCGATCGTCTTGTCTGTCATGATCGCGCTCCGTGACGGGTTAGGGGATATTCGGCGCTTTGGTACAAACGGCAGATATCGTCGCAGCAGTATCTCTACTCATCGATTTCCGCAAAGCGCACCGACAAGCTCGGCCGCGGCATTGTAATCAAATTTGGGCATCGGCCGGGCCCCCGTGGCAGCCGCGTAGAGCGTTGCACTGACGCGTTCTCAGACGCCCATGTGCCTTAGACGACGATATCAGCCCGTGTGCTGGCGACTATGGTCTTGATACGCCCTCCACGTCGGGGCTTTTTTGCGCCTAGGAGCGGAAGGTTGACCCCCTGTGGGTAACCTGCGGAGCGGCCCTGCCGCGGCTCGGCGCTTTCGGGCAACCCGCTCCGGCTGAATAACTGTCACGGAGATCGAGGAGACGGGGGCAACTGATGCACTTGCGGCGGTAGTACGAACGTTTCTACGTTGCCCCATTCGAACGAGTCTCTACCAACTGTCGGTCTCTGTTTCCGGGAAACGGGATTTTGCGGCGCAGAGACAGCGGCGTCGAAAAGGCCCGTCACATTCAACTGAGCGTCAGCAGAGACAAAAGCCCCGCACGAAAACCCACCAATTCGGCGCTATTTGCATGACACGGGGAAATCTCTGTTTGTTTGGGACTGCGTGGTGGGGCTGAGAGGACTCGAACCACCAACCAAGCGGTTATGAGCCGCCATTGCAGGCTGGGAGGACTCGAACTTGGAACCAAACGATTATCAGCCGCTGGCTCTGAGCATTGACCAAGGCACGCTTATAGGGATTTCGTGGCTGGCGAACGCTCGAGGCTTCGATAGAAG
>JBAPZR010000448.1:0-5470 GCA_049285335.1 Xanthobacteraceae bacterium
CCGCGGCCGTCGTGCCGCTTGCATCGAGTTTGCTCAGTCATTGAGACCTTCTGTCGGGCGAGACGGAGCGCATTTTGCTTCAACCGCGTTTTTTACCAAGTTGAAAATAACTTGCTGGCACTGGTGAGCGCGCCCGACCATTAGTGTAAAATGGGCAAAGGCTTTTGGAGGCCAGCTCTCGATTTCTTTCGGGCGGTTGGACGATGCTGGCACTTCAACATAGCTTTTGGTGTGCGAAGTGCCGACTGAAGATCATTCCGACTGTCTATTGCCGGTACACGCGCATTCGATCGACTGGTAGTGAGGTCATCGAATGGGACGCTATCAGCCGCTCGCTCGCGGCACCGCGACAGCGATCATTGCTGCTCTGGCGATAACGGCAACCGCTGCAGTTGGGCGGGACTCTGAAAAACTCACCATAATGAATAGTGACGCCGAGCAATGCAAAAGCATCAAGGACGAACGGGCGCGGAAACGCTGCCATGAGCAAGAAAATTCTAGTGTGTCTCCGAGTCTATCTGAGCAGCAGCCTATTGAGCCTGGAACTTGGCAGCTTGCCCGCACACCCAATCCGGCCGGCGGTCCGGACTTGATCTCGATCACGAAAATTACAGACGCAATTGGATCCGATCACGACATTGCAGGATTAATGCTGCGGTGTGGCGAGGGCGCCACCACGGAGGTTCTGGTCGTTCTCGTCGAACCGTTGCCGGCGCGGACGCACCCGAAAGTAACTGTCGTGGCGGGCCGAACCACAACGGAATTCACTGGTAGCATCGTGACGCCGGGAGCTTTGGTGCTGCTTCCGGAGAAAGCTTCAGCGTTAGTCGAGAACGCTTGGCAGTCCGTCCCGGAACTCGGGGTGGCGATCGCGGAAAATCATCGTTCGCTCCATGGCATAATACCGTTGGCCGACATTAGCACTGCGATGCAGATACTGCAGTCGAATTGTCCAGAGGAACCTCATGGCCACTAAGCTGCGCGATTTAGGGTCTACGCACACTAACCGTTTTCCTGTCTAAGCTTCGAAGCTCTTCACATACGGGCTTCTCTCGTGAGAGGTGGTCCCGGTATCCGGGACAGAATGGCGGCTTGGCTAAGATGGATTCTGGGTTCGGTCACGCCGCCAATTTCGTCTGGTTTGCCTGCGTAGCATAGACCTCGTCGGGCGTCTTGCCGCCGAAGATCGAGTGGGGTCGATCGGCATTATAGTAGCCGATCCAACATCCGATCCCGGTTCTTGCCTCGCCGCCGCTCTCAAAGGCATTGAGGAAGACGCATTCGTATTTCAGCGATCGCCACAACCGTTCAATGAAGACGTTGTCCATCCAGCGGCCACGACCATCCATCGAGATGCGGATATCGGCGTCCTTCAAGGTGTTGGTGAAGGCAAAGCTTGTGAACTGCGAGCCTTGATCCGTGTTGAAGATCGCGGGCTTGCCGAAGCAGGCGATCGCCTCCTCCAGCGCCGTGACACAGAAATCAGCATCCATCGTGTTCGATAGCCTCCACGCCAGAACCTTTCGGCTGAACCAGTCCATGATCGCGACGAGATACAAGAAGCCTCTGCGCATCGGGATGTAGGTCACGTCTGCGCACCAGACCTGGTTCGGCCGATCGATGGTTAGGTGGCGAAGCAGATATGGCCATGTCCGATGCTGCGGATGTGGTTCGCTGGTCTTCGGGCGCTGGTAGATCGGCGCCAAACCCATCTTGGTCATCAGGCGACGGACACGATGGCGCCCAACACACCAACCGTTGCGGCGCAGATGCCGCGCCATCTGCCGCGAGCCGTACCAAGGCGTCTCCAGGAACTGCTCGTCGATGAGACGCATCAACCGCAGCGTCTCTTCGCTCTCCGCCGTCGGCTTACGGTAGAATGACGAGCGACTGATCGATGCCAGCTCGCACTGACGTACGATCGAGAGCCATGGATGACCGGGGTCGATCATCGTTTTCCTCCGATCCAGGCTCAGCGATCGAAGGCTTTCGACAAAAAATCCCGCTCCACAACAAGCTGACCGATCTTGGCATGAAGCTTCGTCAGCTCGGCATTGTGGTTCTGCTCCCGTACGCTGCCCTTCTCCTCGAAAACCTGGGCCAGCTTCTCGATCGCCTCTCGCTTCCAGGCCGCAATCTGGGTCGGGTGGATTTCGTATTTGGTAGCCAGTTCGGCCACCGTCAGATGACCCTGGATCGCCTCTAACGCGACCTTGGCCTTGAACTCAGCCGAAAACCGTCTGCGCGTCCTCATGGTGGTTCGTCCTCTGCATCAGCGAATCCACCTTAGCCGGCTGTCTCAGGAAGTGGGACCACCTCTCAGGCTGGGTCCCGAATATCCCGCGCTGCTCGACGATATGTGGAACATGGACCCAACTTCCAAAAACGCTAAGGAGATCGGATCGACCCTCAACAAGCTTGATGATTTCCGTGGGAATTAGCAAAGGACAGCACAGCGTTAGCTTCTCCGGCCTTAACGGCGGTTATTTATCGTCGGGGACGCGAATCGCTGGATTATTGAGTAGGAGCAACGCTTCGTTCCAAACGTGAACGAGGCAGGCGAGCTGGACAAAGCCGAGGAAGTACCGGTGCCGACGCCGACTTCGTGGGCAACCTTGTTGATGCCCTTGCCCGTCCGCAATTGCTCTTGAATGTGCTTTTCAATCTCACTGATGCGAGGGCGACCAAGCGTCTTACCGGCTTCTACGGCCCGTTTTAGCCCGGCATTTATGCGCTGGCGGATCATGCTGCGCTCGAACTCAGCGAAAGCGCCCGTAACGATCAAGCAAGCATGTTCGGAGCGGCTTCGTGAACCGAGTCGCGCTAAATGCCTGACCGGTTTGCCGATGCGGCCCTGCAGTCGCAAATAACATGTACCAAGCAGGCGCGAGCGCATTGCCGGTTGTCTGGATCAACCAAGTAACGATCAACTGTCCGGTACCGCCGAAGCTCGCGATCGCAATGGCATAGATCGTCGCAAAACTGGCACCACGAATATTCTTTGGGAGAGACTCACCGCGCGTTCTTGAGGGCATTCACGCCATCGGCCGGGTTGAGGAGGCGCTTAAAAGAGCCGTCCCGTCTTATCCAGTTCCTCGACCTCTAGTTTCTCGCGGGCGCAAAATCCGGCGAGCGCCCCAGGACGCTGCTCGATCTCAAGGCTTCTCCTGTCCATGCGGACGATGGCCTTTGCGGCGTCGATTTCATCGGAAAGTTTGATATCGAACTTGTCGCCGAGCCGGTTCAATGCCGCCTCTGCACTCGGTGAGACATATCCGTGGCACTTTGTTTGATAGAGACTGGCATTGATTAGCATATCAAAGGCGCCATCTCGGGTAAGCTCCGCCCTTGGTGATATCGCCAGCAATACGACCGCGATTACCAGTGCCAATTTCATAGCATTTATTCAATGCTGCGAATGGCGAAGCATGCATTGATTTGAGTCAACAGGCGGCCTGCGCCTCCCACTTTAGGTGCGCGCGGGAGCGACGAATGTCAGTGTTTTCGGGCTTGCGGCTCGGCCTATTGGCCGTGGCTTGCCAATACCTTCTGGCAGGCGCGGCTAATCTTGGGCCGGTTTGTCTGCAAACAGCCAAGAATACCCAGCACGTCGTTGGGATTGATTTGTAGCTGGGTCTGGCAAAACCTCGTCACATCCGGATGGCAGGCGGCACGTTCTTGATCATTTCCTTGCCCCATCGCCGAAGCGACAGGCGGTGGCTGCGGAGGCAGTTGCTGCGCGCCCGCAACTCCTACGGCCAGCGCGAATATCAGCGACAGAACGGATATCCGGATCATGACCCCCCCTTTGGGCATTCGGCCATCGAATGTCGGCGATTTTTATCTCACATTTTTCGCTGATTCTGAACATCGAAACGTTTGTCAGCACCGACATGCAGTGAATTTCCGAAAGGGCGTGACAAATTTGCCGGCGTAAATCACCGCACTTTTCAGGTTGCCCTGCGGGTGGTCGCCCGTTGGGCCTCAGCCAGCGCGGTTTGCCAAAGTGGCGCGGCTTCGTTCTCTGGCAGGGCTGGGACGCAGCTAACGAACCTTTTCCAATGGCGTCGGGTTCAGCAACCGCTGAGAAGCTTTCAAACTAACGCAATCTTACCTAGGACGGGCGTCGGGGACAGTGCAGCTTATGGAGCTGGCACGATGTCTCCCGAGGAAGTTAGAGCATGCTTCCGGATCTATGCAGCATTCCGCATGCGTAAGATTGGTCCATTCGGAAGAATGCTGGCAACTCTTACTGCGCGGCGACGCCGTCGCACCTTCATCAAAGCATTCGCTCAAATCGCGACCTTGAGGTGACGGGACCACGAGCTGCTATTGTTGTGGCAGACCCATGCGTAAGACCGCACCTTACGTAGTCGTTTTCCTAATCCTGGTGATGGCAATAATAGCGGCTCGCATTCTTCATTTCGTGCCGTGACCGCTCGCTGCTTCCCGCCGCCCCGGTCAGTCGATGACATCGGCGCTGCCTACGTCGTGAAGGACGGCGGCGGGCAAAAGCTTGCATACATTTATTATGAGATCATTGCAGCCGCTTAGGGCAACGCCCCTTCGCTCTGCAATTTTTGCACGGCGCCGTGCAGGATCGCTGGATCGACTGGCTGGGCTGAAGCCGCTAGCGCCGCGCGGGGCAGCGTTACCTTCGGCTGAGTGATCTTGAGCGTTGCGATGGCGCCTAATTGCCTGTGACTTCCGGCACAGCGGCCCACCTGATTCTCGGATCACCTCTCCCCACAGTGCTGGAGATGACAGATGCCGAGAATTATTCTGCTGGCTGGCGCGCTCGCCTTGGCGGTGCTCGGTGCGACCACGGTGGCATTTCGAACCACCGGTGCCGGGATCGCGGCCAAAGCCGCGCCCGGTCCGTTGGCCGAGCATCTATGGCAAATGCGCGAAGAGATGGCGCCGCCCTAAGCAGGCAGTGGCCAAGCCGCGGGGGCGTTTGCCCAGGCGGTGAACGCCTACTCTCTGATGGGGGTGCCAACGGTAACCAGTCCAGGCTTTGCAGCAGCGCAGGTACGGCCGTGTGCGTCACAAGCGACAATCTTGTGCGGAGAAGAGGCCAATGCGGCGTGAATGTCTCTCATCACCATGCCCTGCACCGCTCCATCCTTGTCAATGTTGAAATGACTGACATCAGACATATGCTCCAGGTCAACATTTTGCAGCACGCCACTGAACTGGCGGCCCTTGTCGACGGGATCACCAAACCCGTTCGCGATGTAGTAATTTACGTAGCGGTCGACGTGTCCTGACGCAGTCATGTGTGATGTCGGATCCAGGCCTATTGCCAATTTGACGGGGACGCCGAGTTCGCTCAGGCGTGCGGCCATGCTGGTAACTGCAACCGCCCCCGACGAGTGACCGACTAAAATAATTGTCCGCACGCGGCCACTTTTGTACTCCGCGGCGGCTTCTTCCGCGAGTGTTGGCCAGGACACGTAGTTGGTTACAG
>JBAPZR010000449.1:0-5001 GCA_049285335.1 Xanthobacteraceae bacterium
CTCCTCCGTTTTTACCTGGTGATGGACGTTGCTGTCAGTTGGCGTAGTAGATGCGGTGGAATCGGGAGCCAAAGTGGCTGAGCACTTCGCGCCCGGTTGATTTGGTTGCTGCTGCGAATTCATCGATGCCGATCTCTGGACCAATCAGCGTCACCATTTGGCCCAAGCGCGCAACCGTCGGGTCTGGCAGATCAGTGACATCGATCGGCAGCAGATCCATCGACGGATGCCCAGCCACGGGACAGCGGCGATTGCCAACGATCGCTTGCAACTTGGTGTTAAAGGCAGCTTCTGATCGCCGATAGCCGTCGGCGTATCCGGTCGAAACCAATGCCACCCGCGAGCGCCGTTTTGCCATCCAGCCAGCACTCTCAGCAATCGTTTGCCCCGGTGTCAAGTTAAGGACCTGCACGATGCGGGCCCGCAGTTCGATCACTGGCGCCATGGGGTTGGTGGCGTTCGGCGTGGGATTAACGCCGTAGAGCGCTGCCCCTGGCCGCACCAGATCGAAATGAGTCTTGGGACCAACAAAGATGCCGGATGAATTGGCGAGTGAAGCAGGAACGCCGCCAAACAGCCGACGAAGATCGTGAAACAGGCTGATTTGGCGATCGATTTGAGACCGCGTCGGTTTATCCGAAGTATCGAGACGACTCATGAGCAGTGTGATGCCGTGGCCCAGCGAATGGTGGACACTCGGCGCCAGCGCCGCCGCTTCTTCCGGCGAAAGACCGAGCCGGCTCGCGCCGGTGTCGACGTTGAGCGCGCAACCGCCGGTCCATTGCTGCGATCGAGCAAAGAGGTCCCATTCGGCCATTTCGATTGAATTATTGATGACGGGTCGGGCATTGATTTCGGCGAACACTGGCCCCATCCCCGAGTACAGCCCGTTGAGGACATAAATGATCGCATTTGGCGCCACCGCGCGAACGCGTCTGGCCTCCGGAATGTTGGAGACAAAAAAAGTCTTACAGCCGGTTTTTGCCAGCGCCCCCGCAATCGGATCGATGCCGCAGCCATAGGCATTGCCTTTGACCACGGCTGCGCACTCAGCCTGGGTGGTCTTTGCGAGTTTGTCCCAGTTGGCGGCAATCGCGGTCAAATTGATCTTCAGCACACCGCCGGCTTCTGCTTCCGGAGGCCCGTCGACGAATGCCGCAAGCTCTTTATGGTTAATAACGAGCTTGCCGCCGCGATTGTTGATTTTGCCGCCGACGGAACCGTCGACGATGACCTGGGCCCCAGGCTCGATCGTCAAATTGCCTAAGAGATTTCCGCGAACATATAAGAAGCAGTTCATCTCGACAATCGTGTCGTTGACGATTGAACTGCATGTATCCAACGAACTGCTGACCGTAAGCAGCTCTTGTCCATCTTGTTGTGCTGAAAGCATCGCCGCATGCGACCCGTCGGGCCGCGCCCCCACCCACCCATTGGCTACGCATGACTACTGGCTTCCGGCCGTCGGGTGCAACATTCACGCTGGGAAAATTTAGCAACATGATTACCATGAACTGTCTCACCTTACCGCTTACTCGGGCCGTGGCGGGTCGCGACGGTCGAGGACCTCGGCGGAAGGTCGTTCCACGATACATTTTGGGAGGACTAAAATGACAAAACTAACACGCCGGTCGCTCAGCATGAGCGTCTTTGGTGCGCTGTTTGCGGCATCGCTCGCCGCGGCGCAAGCTCCGCAAACGGTGCGGGTCCGTGGCACGATTGAAAAGGTCGATGGCCAGACCCTGACCGTAAAGTCACGCGACGGCAATGCGTTGACGATCAAGCTCGCCGACAATCCACGCGTGACGGCTATGGTCAAGGCAGCGCTCGCCGATATCAAAGCGGGCGACTTTATTGGCGTCACCGCCATGCCGCAGCACGATGGTAGCCAGAAGGCGATTGGACTTCACATCTTTATGGACGCGCAACGCGGCGTCGTGCCGGCACGGTTCTTACCCTGGGATCGCGAGCCAGGCAGCACCATGACCAATGCCGATGTTGAATCGACCGTGGCCGGTGTCGACGGCCAGACCATGATGGTGAAGTATCCCGAGGGTGAGAAGAAGGTCATTGTGCCCGCGAACACTCCCGTCGTGCGGTTCGTTCCCGGAAACGTGGGTGACCTCAAGCCGGGTGCACAAATCTTCATTGTCGCCGGACAAAAAATGCCTGACGGAACGATCACGGCACCAGCGATCAATGTCGGCCGCGATGGCGTCGCACCGCCGATGTGAGCAATCGCGCTGCTAAGTGGCCACCCACAAATGAGATGGCCACCGTTTGCTGCGTAAGGTCATCCTATATAGGCTGCCCGACGCTGAGCTTCCGCCTCAACGGCAGTCTTCGGTTCTGCTGGTAATTGAAGGACCGTAGCTTGCTGCCCCTCACTCAACGATGTCAGGAGTACGATCTGGCCATCGGGAAATTCCAGCGCATCGTGATGCGCCATTGTCTTTTCTTTGTTGATCTGCCGAAAGATTGCTGTCGTGTGCTTGATCACTTGGTCATGCCACGACCACAGTCGAGCCGGCAGGCGCGTAACCTCCTGAGCAAAAGCTAACTCCGTTCCCGGTAGTACACAGACGGCGATGCTCGCATCTTGCGACGCTGCAAATCCCCGCGTGCCGGTGCCAAAGTCGCGCGTGGTCAGCTTATCGCCAACTTCAGCGGGTCGCGATTTGATGCTGTGAAGGCTGTAGTCACACATTGCGGACTCCCCTAATGGGAAAGCCCCTCACCACCCCAAGCTTACCCCATTCCATGTCCCCACGCATAGCTAGATGAAAATTCACGGAGTAGTGAATCGGCGACGTTGGCGCCGGCCGCAGAGTTAAGGAGCGAATGAGCGATCGCTGGGATCAGTCGTCAGATGGAACGACCATTCCAAAAATACACAAAGACTAAAATTGTCGGCAGTTTTTAATCGGAAATGGTGATGATTTATGTCAATCGCGATGACCGAAAACAGCTTGAACTTAATTTGTTTATTCTATCAAACCCCAACAATAAACAAGCAACACGTATAATGGTTTGGGAGGATTTGATGCCGCGTTTCTATTTTAATCTAGTGTCCAGGGACAACCGTATTCCCGATAATGGCGGAAAAGAGCTTGCTAGCTTGAACGACGCTCACGCGCACGCTCGGACGCTGATCGATAAGATATTATTTCATGTCGGCCATGACGATGCCGCGGAATGGAAGGTTGTTGTCTCAAACGATGACCATGATGCTCAAATGACCGTTCCATTCCCGGTCTCGGCTGTGTTTCGACGTCAACGCCGAGGAGCAGGCTAAAATAGGCAGCGGCTTTGTGCGAGCTCGCGGGATTAAAGGTCCGTTCCAGGTCATAGGAGCCAACGGTGCCGTCTTGCACATCGGGAGACAACAGCGCCTCTCGGTCGAGCCGAGTGTGGTCACGGCTTGCTCCGGCTGGATTAAGGATATTCCGGCGTGGCGTTGCGGTGTTAACCATTAATGGCATGCGGGCGGCATTAACCACTAATTAAGAATGCGGTGGCGCGCCACTTCGTCCTTTGCGAACGATGAAACGGTGTCCCGGGTCGACCAACCGGAATTTAGGGGGAGAAATCAGTATGATCGCGCGGTACGCGCTTGGGCTTTTTGCCGTTCTCGCATCAGCCCCTGCACTCGCCCAAAGCCTTGATGCCGTGGCCGCGCAGCGCTTTGTGCTTGGCAAGCTGTTCGCTTTCACTTGTGTCGATGGTTCGCGCGGCTCTGGTCGCGTCTTCGAGGACGGTTCTGTCATTGGCTCGATCCAGCTCGGTGGCATCGGATCGGATCACTTGGTATGGCTGCCGGCCGGGACACTCAAGGTCAAAGGCGACAAGGTTTGCGTGGCGCTCGACGGTCTTCCATCTGAGCCATGTTTTGATCTTAACAGAACGGACGATGAAAGTTTCCGCGGCTCCGTCAACGGGTTTGATTTCGCCTATTGCGATTTTACCCATCGGCCGGTCATTAACGGTCGCACCGCGCATCTGCAACCGTCCGCGCCGCTGTCGCTCGATCCGACGCACAATCAACGCGCCAAGTAGTGCGTTCAGCAAGAGCGAAATAGTTGAGTATCGCTCGAAGACGCCAACCGCGCGTTCACAAAGATCAACAGTGCCGTCGAGCTGCTTCTCGCCAGTCCTGAAACGGAACTTTTACGGAGGAAGCCAGTTAGCCGGTTAACGGGAGGTGTTCGGGGTTGAACCGGGGTCTCTCTTTTCAACGCGTTTCACAATTGATCGCCTTCCCACGAGCGTGCGGATGTGCGGTGTGGCAACAATTCGTCGCTCGATCTCGATTCAAAACTCGTAGCGACCTTGTCGTAATCAGGGCAGTGTGGTGCGCAAATGGGTTTCGCCGGTGGCGATATGCTGTTGGAATTGCGGCGGTCGTCACGCCGTTATTCGTCCTGCCAGCACAACCTGCTCACGGTCCGGCGCGTTGGAAAGTCTCGCCTGCAGCGCGCTCGATCGCAGCGGATGACATAGCGAGAGCGCAACGGGAACCATTACGGCTGCCCGATTCGGCGCTTGAGCCGATCGATTGGATTGCACTCGACGGCTGGCAAACGGATGATCATGCCGCAGCCTTTGCCACTTTCCTGGCGAGCTGCCGCCCTCTGCTTCGCGCCGGCCTGTCGGAGGCCAACCGGCGTGCCATCTCCTCGCCCATCGCCTTGCCCATGTCCTTGGCGCTGACCCATGTGTGCCAGCAGGCGGTTGCCGTCGGTCGACTCACGGAAGACCAGGCCCGGACGTTCTTCGAGCGTAATTTCCGCCCTTTGCGCATCACCAAGCTCGGCGACAGCGCGGGACTCCTGACCGGTTACTACGAACCGATCGTGGACGGCTCGCGATTTCCGACCGGAATCTTCAAAGTCCCGATCTACCGTCGCCCACCAGATCTGGTGCCGCCGCGAAACAGCAAGGGTCCCGGTTTTCCCAACAGAGGGCAGTCACTACGGCGCACGCGCAACGGCACATTGGTGC
>JBAPZR010000450.1:0-72375 GCA_049285335.1 Xanthobacteraceae bacterium
GGATGATCCCACGGAATTTGAGAACATCATCGTCAAGGCCACTGGCACAAGCGGGGGCCAAATCACCAGAATCCGCGACATCGGCCGTGTCGAACTTGGAGCCCAAACCTACAGCGAATCTTTCAACCTCGACGGCCGGCCTGCAGCCGGCATCGCCATCTCTCTCTTGCCCGACGCCAACGCCATTGCGGTCGCCGACCAGGTCAAAGCGAAGATGGACGAACTGGCCAAGAGTTTTCCTCAGGGCGTCGACTATCTGATCCCATACGACACCACGAAATTCGTGCGAGCCGCGATCAGGGAAGTCTATGTGACTTTGATCGAGGCTGCGGCTCTAGTGCTTATCGTTATCCTCCTGTTTCTGCAGGATTGGCGGGCGATGCTCGTTCCGGCGACAACGGTTCCGGTGACGATCATCGGCGCCTTCGCCGCGATGGCGGCGCTTGGTTTTACAGTTAACCTCGCAACGTTATTCGCCATCGTGCTTGCGATCGGCATCGTCGTTGACGATGCGATCGTCATTGTCGAAGGCGTCTCGCGCTATGTCGAACAAGGCATCCCCGGCCGCGAGGCGGCGGGCCGGGCAATGGACGACCTGATTGGTCCGGTTATCGGTATCACGCTGGTGCTCATGTCGGTGTTTATTCCAGCAGCCTTCATCCCGGGGCTGACCGGACAGCTTTATCGGCAATTTGCGCTCGTCATCGCCGCCACAGCCTTTATCAGCGCGATCAACGCTGTAACGTTGAAACCCACGCAAAGCGCGCTGTGGCTGCGCGCGCCGATCCCGCTTGAGCGGCGCAACCTATTTTATCGCGGTTTCAATGCCGCATTTGGCGCGACCGAACGGGCCTATGTGGGACTCGTCGGCGCGATGACGCGCCGCAGCGCCGTCATGGTGCTCCTTGCACTCGTTCTGGTCTTTGTTGCGGTCTGGGGTCTGGCACGCGCGCCAACCGCCTTTCTGCCGGATGAGGACCAAGGCTATCTGATCGTCAGCGCACAACTGCCCGACGGCGCCGCAAAAGAGCGGACCGACGCGGTCATGCAACAAATCGCGGCAATCGCCAAGAAAGTGCCCGGGGTCGATCATGTCGTGACCGTCAGTGGCATTTCCGTACTGGACAATTTCGCAAGTCTCGCCAATGCGGGGGTGGCTTTCGTGGTCCTCAATGACTGGAACGACCGCCTCAAGCAGAAGGGACAGGATCTGCGCTCGATCACCGTGAGCCTGAATCGCTCCCTGCAAAGCGTGACGCGGGCCATGGTGTTCGCGCTCGCCCCGCCGCCGATCCAGGGCATCGGTAATGTCGGGGGCTTCACGATGCAGGTCGAGATCAGGAACGGCGATTTCGACTACGGATTGCTGCAGAGCATAGCAGACGCCGTCGTCAGGGACGGCAATGCGCAATCGGGCCTGCAGAGGCTGAGCACCAGCTTCAGGGCGAGCGCTCCCCAGTTCAGAGTCACGGTCGACCGCATCAAAGCCGAGACGCTTGGCATCACGACCGGTAACGTTTTTGCCGCCCTGGCGACCTATGTCGGCTCGGACTACGCGGCACAGTTCAGCAAGTTCGGACACGTTTTCCAGGTCTACACCCAGGCGTTGCCCGACTACCGGGCGACTGCGACTGACATCCGGAATCTCAAGGTCAAGGCCGGCAATGGAACGATGACGCCGATCGGAACGGTGGCCGAGATCAAAAAGGTTCAAGGTCCGCTGCTGATCAGCCTGTACAATCTCTACCCTTCGGCGTCGGTCGTCGGCAGTTCAGCCCCCGGCTTCAGTTCGGGCGAGGCTCTCGGCCTCATGGATCAGATTGGCGAGCGCGCGTTGCCAGCCGGCGCGGGCTACGAATGGACGGCGATGTCCTACCAGGAGAAGGCGGTCGGCTCGCAGTTGTATTTCGTCTTCGCCCTTGCGCTGCTGCTCGTCTATTTCGTTCTGGCGGGCCAGTATGAGAGCTGGATTCTGCCACTCGCCGTAATCCTTGGCGTGCCGCTCGCGCTCCTTGGGACCGTCAGTGCGCTAACCATTCTCGGCGTCGCCAACGATCTTTATACCCAGATCGGACTCGTCCTCCTGATCGCATTGGGCAGCAAGAACGCAATTTTGGTGGTGGAATATGCGCGCCAAAGGCGGGCCGAAGGTATGGAGATCGTCTCTGCAGCGGTGGAGGGAGCTCGGCTTCGTTTCCGACCCATTCTCATGGACCTCCTTCGCCTTCATTTTGGGCGTGTTCCCGCTGGTCATCGCGACCGGCGCAGGCGCCGGGGCACGCCGCTCGATCGGGCTCGCGGTGTTCAGCGGCATGATCGCCTCGACCTGCCTCGTCGCCGTGTTCGTTCCCTCATTCTACGTCGTGATGCAGCGCATGCAGGAGCGATGGAGAAGCGGCGGTGTGCAAAATGAAGCGCCGTCGCCTCCGCGTCCGAACGCCGTGTGAGCAGCTGAGAGGCCAAGTTTGAGCGCCCGGCGTGGTGCTTGTGTGCTCATAAATGCGTGCGGCGGTGTCCGGTTTCGAGGGTTAAGAGGACATCGAGTGGACGCGCACCCATATCCGCTTGTGGCACAAAGCAGTACAGCCGCTCCAACAGGAGCTCAGCAAGATGAGTACGATAAAGATTTGTGTTGCGCTGGCCATCCTCGCCGTAGCGGCGCTGGTGCTCGCGGCCGGCGAAAACGCGGTAGCCGAGGGGCCTTCGCTCGCGGTCGGGCCGCAGTACGACACGACGCATGTTTATGTTGCACTGGAAGACTTCGACCGCTTCGTCGAGAGTCTCATCACAACCTTCGGCGGAACGAAAACCCAGCCCGCTGTGATCAGCATCACTCCGACGCCCAGCGAGACGAAGTGGCAGGCCGTGTTCACTCCGGTCGGCACCTTCTCGGTGTTCGGGTTCAACACCCCGATCCCGTATCCATTTGGCGGCGAACGAACGGGCTATCTGGTCTCCGACTTTGATGCGGCAATGGTCTCCGCCAAGGCCAACCACGCCGATATCGTGGTAGCGCCGTTTCAAGATCCGATCGGCCGCGATGCAATCATCGCGTGGCCGGGAGGCGTCCTTATGCAGCTTTATTCACATACGACACCGCCTCACCAAGCCGACCTCCAAACCGTTCCAGAAAACCGGGTTTACGTTTCACCAGCTCGTGCTGATGCCTTTGTCAGCGACTTTACGGCCTTTGCGAACGCCAAGGTGGTCGCCGACGACCGAAGTGCGCGAGGCGTCGAAATCGGAAGGACGAACGAGGTGTATCGCCGTGTCGCGATAGACTCGCTTTTCGGAAAAGTCGCTGTGCTGGTTACCGACGGTCATCTCCCATTCCCGTACGGACGCGAGACAATCGGCTACGACGTCGACAATCTTTCCGACACGCTCACGAAAGCAAAAGCCGCGGGCGCAAACGTCGTCGTGGAGCCTTATGGCGTCGCTGGTCGCCGGGCGGCGATGGTGCAATTCCCCGGCGGTTATATCGCTGAAATCCACTCTGCCACGAACAAGTAAACGAGCGCGTTCGGCTCGCCAGGCCGCCCGGCGGCTGTTAAAAGGCGGACAAAGGGAGATGGCCATGACGAGCGAGCTTGATCGCCGCAGATTTCTCGCAAACAGCGGCGCAGTCGCGGGACTGTCGGTTCTGGCGAAACCCGCCATCGCACAACAGCGGCCGATTAGGATTGGATTGATGACCGTCAAAACCGGCGGCCTCGCCGCGGGCGGTGTTCATCTCGAGGAAGGAATCACGTGTTTCCTCAAAGATAAAGACTACATCCTTGGTGGCCGAAGAATCGAGCTTATCGTTGCCGACACCGCGGGCATCCCGGCTACGGCGAAGACGAAAGCCATCGAGCTCGTCGAGCGCGATAAGGTCGATCTGATCATGGGGCCGCTCGCAGCCTTCGAATGGCTCGCGATCAAGGACTATCTCGGCGAACACAAAGTGCCGACGATGGGTTTTGGCGGCGCCGAGGATCTGACACAGCGACGCCGCGACCAGTATCAGGTCAGGACATCGGACAGTTCCGCGCAGTGTCTCTATCCACTTGCCGATTTTGCCGGCAAGGATTTGAAGCTCAAGGCCGCAGTCACTGCCGGCGATGACTTCGCGTTCGGCTATGAGCAGGTCGGCGGCTTCCAGCTGGCTTTTGAGGAAAACGGCGGCAAGATCGTCAAGAAATTATGGTCGCCCTTCAATACGCCCGACTACTTGCCTTACTTGGCGCAAATCGATCCGAAACTGGCTGACGTCGTCGTGCTCGTCTATGCCGGCGCCAATCCGATCAAATTTATCAAACAATATCGCGACCAGGGATTCGGTCTGCCGCTCCTCGGCGGCTCCACCGTGGCCGACGACAGCATCATGCGCAATTTTGGCGATGAGGCAATTGGCTTGATCAATTCCATTCCTTACACGCTCGATCTCAACACCGACGCGAACCATCGTTTCATCGCCTCGATGCAGAAATATTTTGGTGCCGAAGTTCCGATCGGATTTTATGCGGCGGCACTCTACGTCAATGGTCAGATCCTTGAGGCCGCGCTGCAGGCAAACGGCGGCGATACAAGTCCGGACGATTTAATTGCTGCGATCAAGCGCGTATCGCTCAACGATACGCCGCGCGGACCGGTGAAGTTCGACGACTACGGCAATCTCACTTTTACGGTCTATATTCGCAAAGTCGAAAAGAAGGATGGCAAGCTCGTCAACACGACGATCAAGAGCTACCCGAACGTAAGCCAGTTCTGGCACTACGATCCCAAGAAATTTCTCGAACAGCCGGTCTATTCGCGCGACTTTCCGCCGCTCAAAACCTAGCTTGCGGCAAATTTCACGGAAGAAGAAACTTTGAATTCTTGCCGCACAGTCAAACTCTAGAACTTAGTCAAAAATTTCGTCAAGCCCGCTGTGGAGTCACGTATGCCAGCGGTGGCTTCCCCAAAATTCCGCATCGGATGCCGCCGCCTTCGGTTTGCGCTCCTCGGCAAAATAACCATCCGCGGCCATTTCGGACTGGAACAGGTCTTGAATCGAGCCGCCGTCCACCCGCCGCGCGAGATCGCTAAGCGCCTTGTAGAGCTCGACCGAATTCCACCGCTGCGCCCTTTCGAGCAGCCATTGTTGCGGGCTATTCAAGTTGTAGGCCATCGGTGGCTCCTTGCTTTGGCGTTTTCCCGGCGCCGGACTCTTTACGACGCCAGAATTTCCGTCGAACGCCGCGACCGGATTAGACGTGAACCAGAACGTATCTCGCGGCCGCACGGCACAAAGTCAATGCAGCCTACAAAAATAAGAGAGTCTTGTTTGATAAACGCGACCGAGAGCGAATAAACGCTCTATCGGTTGAGCGTCGGGGGGAAAGATTATTTTTCGCTTTTATTGGCTACATTAACGGGTGGACTGTCCTCCCCGTTACCGGTTGCGAACAGAAGGGCGCTTGCTGCAGCTCCGCGCTACACCTCCCGGCGCTTTTGTAACGAGACCTTGAGACGAACACCTCTCAGAACGCAGGACATGTATGCTTCAGGCTAGCGGCAGACATTGCAGCCACCGCTGCCTATAATTGCGGCGGCCTTGAGCCCGGAGCGCTGGCGTGAAATTTCCCCGTCGAGCTTTTATTGGCACAGCAGCATGCGCCATCGCGCCGGTTTTGGCGGCCGCCATATTGTCGCTTTCACTGGCTTGCTCCGCGGAAGCCAGAGGCAAGGTGGTCGGCGTTTCCTGGTCGAACTTCCAGGAAGAGCGATGGAAAACCGACGAAGCTGCGATGAAGTCCGCCATCGCGGCGGCCGGCGACAAATACCTCTCGGCCGATGCGCAATCGTCCGCGCAGAAGCAACTCACCGACGTCGAAAGCCTGATCGCACAGGGCATCAACGTGCTCATCGTCCTCGCGCAAGACTCCTTCGCCATTGCGCCTGCCGTGCAGCGGGCAGTCGACGAAGGCATTCCAGTGATCGGCTACGATCGCCTGATCGAAAATCCGAACGTGTTTTATATCACCTTCGACAACCGGGAAGTCGGGCGCATGCAGGCGCGCGCCATCTTTGCGCTGCGGCCGCGCGGCAATTACGCATTCATCAAGGGATCGTCGGCCGATCCGAACGCGGATTTCTTGTTCTCCGGACAAATGGAGATACTCGAAGACGCGATTGCCACCGGCAAGATCAAGAATGTCGGCGAGAGCTATACCGATGGTTGGCTGCCGGCCAACGCGCAGAGGAACATGGAGCAGATCCTGACCAAAAATAACAACCAGGTCGATGCGGTCGTTGCTTCCAACGACGGCACGGCGGGCGGCGCCATCGCGGCGCTCGCCGCGCAGGGGCTGGCCGGTTCCGTGCCGGTTTCAGGTCAGGATGGCGATCACGCCGCGCTCAACCGGATCGCGCTGGGCACGCAGACCGTCTCGGTTTGGAAGGATGCCCGCGCGCTTGGCGCGCAGGCGGCTAAAATAGCTTCGCTGCTGGCAGACCGCAAAGCGATGAGCGAAATTCCCGGCGCGATTAAATTCGCAAGCGGTCCGAAGAAAGTCGAAATGAATGCGCTGCTCTTGACTCCCATCCCGATCACCAAGGACAACCTTAATGTCGTCATCGATGCGGGTTGGATCAGCAAGGCCGAAATTTGCAAAGGCGTAACGCCCGGCGCCGTCAAGGTCTGTAATTGAACGCTGGTGGGTGGATTTGAAGTTCCCGTTTGAAGATCAGCGGCGGTAATTGCGACAAGGTGGTGGGGACCCCGTGAATCAAGCGCCGCTGCCTGATCGACTTGCCACATCCGGCCGTCTGTCCCCTTTCACCCACTTTCTCAAAGCAACGGAACTCGACGCGCGCCTCGTCGGCACGATTGCCGCGTTGCTATTGATCTGGATTGCTTTGGACGCGCTTTCCGGCGGGCTGTTTCTCACGCCGCGCAATTTATGGAATCTTACCGTGCAGTCATCGTCAATTGCGATCATGGCAACGGGCATGGTTCTCGTGATCGTGACGCGCAACATCGATCTCTCGATCGGGTCGATGCTGGGCTTCATCGGCATGATCATGGGTGTTGTTCAGGTCGATCTACTGCCGAAGCTTCTCGGCTTCGAGCATCCCGCCATCTGGGTTCTCGCGCTCGCGACCGGCTTGGCGCTCGGCATTATCCTGGGTGCGCTGCAAGGCTTCGCGATCGCCTATCTAGGCATTCCGTCCTTTATCGTCACGCTCGGCGGCCTCTTGGTCTGGCGCGGCGCTGCCTGGTGGGTAACGAGCGGACAGACGGTCGCGCCATTGGACGATAGATTCAGGCTTCTGGGCGGCGGCCCGGAAGGCTCAATCGGCGCGGCGTGGAGCTGGGTGGTCGGCATCGTCGCTTGCGCCGCGATCGTGCTGCTCTTGGCGCACCGCCGCGCGCGGCGCAAGAAGTTCAACTTTGCATTGCGGCCGATGGCGGCGGAAATCTTTGTCGGTGGGATTGCCTGCGTTTTCGTTCTTGCTGCGGTGGCGGTCGTCAACGCCTATCCTTGGCCGATCGGCAGCGTGCGTCGCTATGCGCAAGCTCGTCACATCACGCTTCCCGAGGGCGGTCTGTTCATCGCGCACGGCATCGCCATCCCCGTTCTGATCGCGATCGGCCTCGGCGTGACGATGACCTTTCTCGCGACGCGAACGCGCTTCGGCCGTTATGTTTATGCCATCGGCGGCAACCTGGAGGCGACCCAGCTTGCCGGCGTCGACACGCGCTGGGTGATCATGAAAACCTTCATGCTGATGGGATTCCTCGCCGCGATTGCCGGTGCCGTGTCGATCGCGCGCCTCAACGCGGCCACCAACTCAGAAGGGACGCTTGCGGAACTCTTGGTCATTGCCGCAACCATCATTGGCGGGACTTCGATTGCGGGCGGCGTCGGTACCGTCGCCGGCGCGATGCTCGGCGCCGTGCTCATGCAGTCGCTGCAATCGGGCATGGTGCTGCTTGGGGTCGATACGCCGTTGCAAAGCATCGCCATCGGCGCTGTCTTAGTGATCGCGGTGTGGCTCGATACACTCTACCGACGTCGCTTCGCACGATAAGAAAACCCATATGAACTCCACGCCGCCCCCGCTCGTTGAAATGCGCTACGTTTCGCTCGCCTTTGGCGGCGTTCACGCCGTCGAACGGGTGTCGATCGAACTCCGCGAAGGCGAGGTTATGGCGCTTGTCGGCCACAACGGCGCAGGCAAATCGTCTCTGATCAAAATTCTCTCCGGCGCCTACAAACCCGACGCCGGAGCGATCTCGATTCGCGGCGAGCCGGCGACAATCGATAATCCGCGCGACGCCAGAAGCTACGGAATCGAAACGATCTACCAAACGCTGGCGCTGGCCGATAATCTCGACGCGGTCGCCAATCTGTTTCTCGGCCGCGAACTGAGAACGAAATGGGGGACGCTTGACGACATCACCATGGAGGCGCAGGCGCGCAAGGTCATAGGCCGTCTCAACCCGCATTTTCAGCGCCTCAAAGACCCGGTCAGAGTGCTCTCCGGCGGCGAGCGCCAGTCGGTGGCCATCGCGCGGGCGATCCTTTTCGATGCGCGAATTCTGATCATGGACGAACCGACCGCGGCGCTCGGACCGCAGGAAACGGCGCAGGTCGGCACCCTCGTCAAGCAACTCAAGTCCGACGGCATCGGCATTTTTCTGATCAGCCACGATATTCACGACGTCTTTGATCTTGCGGATCGGATTTGCGTGATGAAGAACGGTCGCGTTGTCGGCACGGCGCGTGTCGAGCACGTCACCAAGGACGAAGTCCTCGGCATGATCATTCTCGGCAAGTGTCCGCCCGGCGCGTCGCCCGGCAATGCTACGGACTATGGCGCGGCGAGGCCGAGCGAGCTTATGTAATCCGCATTGATGCGGACGTTCTTGAACTTGGCGGCTTCTAGATAACTCTCCAGGATCGCTTGGGCCTGCTCGCGCGGCGGCAAAACGGCTTTGTCCGAGCTACCGACATCGGCAATTAAATCCCAACCCGCCGGCTTTTCAATCGATACCACGGAGAGGTCGGAGTCGAGATTCTTATAGGGCCAAAAAACCCAACCGATGCCAAAGCGCTCGTGAAGCTGACGAAATTTTTTGTTCCAGCTGTTGTTGAACTCTCCGGTCTCCCCGATGAGCACCGGCACTTTCCAACGATTGCTGAAATTGAGATATTCCTGGACGCCGTCGCGCGTCGGATTGATCCAGAATTTGTGATAGGTGTAAACGGCATTGCTATCGAAAGGCCGGTCGAACACCGCGAAGTTCGTGCTCCATTGCGCGCCGGCGAGCAGCACCACGTGGTTCGGGTCGACGCTCCGAATGGCCGCGACGATGTCGCGGTAAAGCGGCTCGAGTTGCGGATTGAGATAATTCACATCGCTATACGGCGAAATCGGCTCGTTCAGGAGGTCGTAGCCAAGGATGGCCGGTTCGTCGTGATAATGTGCGGCGAGCTGCCGCCACAGCGCGATGGTCTGTTGTCGATAGCGCGGCACGTAGAAGGTGAGGGGAAAGCCCGGACCGTCATCATGATTGACGCCAGTCTGGCCCCCCGGCGCCGCGTGCAGATCGATGATCACGCGTATGCCGGCGTTGCGACACCATTGCACAAGACGATCGAGAAGGGACCAGCCCGGTCCTTCAAAGCTATCTTCGCCGTCCGGGCCCGGCTCGACAAAAAGCCGCCAATTCAGCGGCACGCGAACGGTGTTGAAGCCCGTGGCTTTGAGAAACGCGATATCGTCCTTTTCGATATAGACGTCACGAAACCGCGTCCAAAAGCGTGCTGCCTCGGTGGTCCCAACCAGCGTCTCGACGACTCCCGCAATCTCCTTCGGGCTGCGGGCTTGCTTGAATTTGAACATGTAGCCTTCGGGAACCAGCCAGTTGCCGAGATTAATTCCTTTGACGGCGAAATCCTCGCCATGGCTATCGACGAGGCGCTTCCCGTCGGCATGGATGAAGTCAATCGGTGCGGCACGTGCGAGGCTGCAGCCGATCGCGGTAGCCGTGACACACAGAAGCGCACAGAGCTGGACGCCGCATCGTGCGAGGGATCGGCTCGCAGCCCAGGCGCTCATGGGTGTGACCTTTCCAAACCGGTGCGACGCCAACACGGTGCACATTCGAAAGTTGGTGATCGCTTTTTTGGATTATGCTCTAAGCGATAGGAACCGCTCGACGGTGAACACGACCAAATCCTGCTCTCATAGCGAGGTCGAATAGTCAATGTACGGCATGCCTTTGTCTCAGGCGCTCGCCTTCGCACTGTCAGTCGCCATTCTCTTTATTGCGACTGAGTGGCGGCGATTCCATCCCTTTCTGGTCATTATCGTCATAGCCTCGGCTTTTGGCCTCATTGCCGGATTTACCACGGCCCAACTCGCCGGCGTGTTCGGCAGCGGTTTCTCGGCGATGATTTACTCTCCCGGATTGGTGATCGTGGCCGCAGCCCTCATTGCTGGCCTTGCCGAAGGCACGGGCGCGTCGGATCGGCTGAAGGTGCTCGTCAAACGGCGGCAACGGCTTTCGCCGCGCTGGACCATGAGTGTTATTGGCCTGATCGCGGGCATCGGCTCTTCCCCCAGCTCCGCTTTTGCTTTGTTGACTCCGCTGCTTCGGCCATTGGGTGGAGACACGGCGCAAAGCCGCGAGCGCGCCACCGTTGCGCTGGCGCTCGCAATCTCGTCGAGCCACGGTCTCTTGCTCCTGGCGCCGGTACCGATCGCGGCCGCAGCCATTCTTGATGCTGAATGGTATCGCCTCGCTTTGTTCGGCGTGCCGCTCGCGATTTTGCTGGCTGCGTTCGCCGCGGTCTTCGCGCGATGGGGATCGGCTTTTGCATCCTCACCGCCGCCGCTTGCACAACAAAGTGCGGTCGAGCTTCTTCCGGGCGAAGAGAAGAAGGGCCGCAGTTTTCCGATAGTGCTGGTCTTGGCGACCGCAGTCCCGGTGCTTTTATTGATGGTGCAGTCGATCGGCGACATGCCGACGGAGCCGCTCGGTGGCGGTCCCGCCCGCGAGCTGGTCCTCGGCATAGGTCACCCTCTCATCCTTTTTCTCGTCAGCGTCGGCATCATGACCGCCGGCCACCTGCGGCAAAGCCTCAGCCGTTTCACCAATCCGGCCTGGATCGAGCGCGTCCTCGGCAATGTCGCAGGAATCTTGTTGACCGCATGCGCTGCCGGCGGCTTGCAGCGGCTCTGCCAGGAGACGGGCATGGCGGAAATGGTTGGCGAGCGACTGGCCGGTTGGCATGGTTGGGTGATTGGCGGCGTGCTAGTGCCGTTTCTGGTCGCGGCGGCGATGAAAACATTGCAGGGCTCCTCCCTGGTCGCGGCCATCACGGCTGCCGGGATCGTGCATCCGATTTTGCCGCAGCTCGGTTTGATCGACGCGAATGCAAAGGCGCTCGCCGCGCTCGCCGTCGGCGCAGGCGCCATCACCGCATCTCATGTTAATGACGACTACTTTTGGGTGGTGACGCAAAGCGCCGGGCTTCGGCCGTTGCGCGGACTCGCCACCATCGGTCTCGGCACTCTGCTGCAAGGATTTATCGCCGCCGTAGCGTTGCTCATCATGTCGTTTCTTATCGCGCCATCCATCTAAAGCCAACCATGCTGCCCGGATAAGGAAATGCGGCGGCGCTTTCCCGGGCCGCGAGAACTCGATACCGTCAAGGCGATGCCGTGGATGATCACGGCCAGCTGGCGCGGCAATGCCGGCACTGTTAAGGGATATCGATGGCCGCAGAATTAACGCGACGCGATTTCGCGAAGGTCACCGGGGCCGCGACGCTTGGGCCGTTGGCGACCAACGCCGGCGACGCCGTGGCGCAACCGAGAGAGAACGGCGCATCGATGCGACGATTTCCGGATGGATTTCTATGGGGCACGGCGACAGCGTCGTATCAAATCGAAGGGGCATGGAACGAAGACGGCAAGGGCGAGTCGATCTGGGACCGCTTCGCCCACACGCCGGGGAAGATTCAAAACGGCGACACCGGCGATGTCGCGCTGGATCATTACCATCGCTTCAAGGAAGACGTTCAGCTCGTCAAGAGCTTGGGCGCCGGGGCCTATCGTTTCTCCATTTCCTGGCCGCGCATTTTTCCCGAAGGCGCTGGCGCACCCAACCTAAAGGGTCTCGATTTCTACAGCCGTTTGGTCGACGAATTGCTTGCCAACGGCATTGCGCCGTTCGCCACGCTCTATCATTGGGATTTGCCCCAAGCTCTACAGGACCGGGGCGGTTGGGAATCGCGGGACACCGCGAACGCGTTCGCGGACTATACCGGCTATGTCGCGCAAAAACTCAGCGATCGGATCAGACATTTCTTCACCATCAACGAGTTCACCACCTTCGTCGAATTGGGTTACGCGACCGGCGTGTTCGCACCCGGGCTTAAACTGCCGCCCGCGCGTCTGAACCAGTTGCGTCACAACACGGTGCTCGCTCATGGCCTCGCCGTTCAGGCGATCCGCGCCAAGGCTCAGCCGGGCATGATGGTCGGGCTTGCAGAAAACATGGCCGCCGGCGTTCCAGTGGTCGAGACTCCGGAGCACATCGCCGCCGCCGAGCGCTATACGCGCGAAGCCAATGCCGGCTATCTGACCGTCATACTCGAAGGTCGCTACACCGACGCCTTCTTGGCGTCGGCCGGAGCGGATGCTCCCAAATTCACGCCTGAGGACTTGAAGGTCATCAGCAGTCCACTCGATTTCGTCGGGATCAATGTTTATGTCCCAAAATACGTGCGCGCCATCGACCCGGCGCCGGGATATGAGGGCCTCGAGTTCTCCAAATCGCATCCGCGCACGGCTTCACCTTGGCATTTCATCGCACCCGAAGCGCTCTATTGGGCGCCGCGCCATCTGGCGAAGATTTGGAACGTCAAGGACATTTACGTCACGGAGAACGGTTGTGCCGCGGCCGACGACCCGGCCGCCGACGGCATCGTCTACGACAGCGATCGGATCATGTTCTTGCGTAGCTATCTTGCTCAATTGCAACGCGCGACGGCCGAAGGGGTACCGGTGCGCGGTTATTTCCTTTGGAGTTTGATGGACAATTTCGAGTGGTCTTCCGGCTACGCAATGCGTTTCGGATTAATCTATATCGATTACGCGACGTTGAAGCGGACTCCCAAGCTCAGCGCGTCATTTTACCGAGAGGTCGTCGGTCGAAACCACGTCGCGTGAGCGCGTCAGCCGGATCGCTGTTTGTTAGTACGGGCCGGTTGGACCCGGATAGCTGCGTGGCGCGTAGGGGTCGGAGTACGGCGCCGGCGGTGGTGTCGGTTCGGAGTATACCGGCGGACCGGGCGGACCAACTGGTCCGGGCTGAGCGTATATCGGACCGGGCGGACCAGCTGGTCCGGGCTGAGCGTATATCGGACCGGGCGACGCATACTGATCTGAATAACGCGCCGGCGGCGCGCAGTTCGGCTGCCAACCACAACCATATTCTCCGCACCGCCATGTCGGCGGACACACCACACGCGGCGGGACATCAGCCCGCGGATAAATTGGCGGCACAACGCCCGAGGGTGGCGGCGGAGCAACAGGCGACGGAAACGCTGCGCTTGGATATTGCAGCGCGCCTGGTCCCGGAACGATGATGACTTGCGGCGGTGCGACCGGCGGTGGCGGCGCCATGCCATACTGAGGTTGTCCGAACGGCGCGGGTGGATTGAGATCGGCAGCGTCAGCGCCCAGCGATATCAATGTGACGAGTGCAGTCATAGCGGCGCCCGCAAGCAAATGCATGACAACCTCCTGCTGTTTGTCGGTAACCGAGCCGGGATCATCTGGTTCCGATACGCGGGATTCTATCGAAGCGCGCGGCCGTTCGGGAAACATTAATCATTAATCTATGGTTAATCGCTGAACTGTTTGTTGAGCATCGCATCATTCGTCGCGCATTTGTCTAAGCGTTTGATCGTCGACGAAGAATACGGCGACACGCGCGCGTGTCGAACGCCGCGATGTGCATCGCGTCTCGCGCGCTCCTTGAAATTGCCGCATGCGGCCGTGGCGGTTCGAGAGTAGCATTGCAAAAGCTGGTGGGCCTGTAACAGGAGGCGTTCTAAATGAGAAACACGCTTGTTACTACACTCTTCGCTTCGATGTTGGCCGCACTGTCGCTCGTGGCGATGCCGGGCAGCGCTCAATCGCAAGTCGTCATTGTCGTCGGCAACGGCTCCGGTCAGCCTTATTTCCCGCCGCCCTTTCCAGTACCACTTCCGTACCCACAGCCGTTCGTGCACACGCAGGTTCTCTACGGCACTGGCGGTTACCCTGGGTGGGGCTATCCTACGTCAGGTTACGGCTACTACGGCGGCTATTACGGTGGTGGCTATGGATACTCCAATGGCTACTACGATAGTGGATACTATCCACCGTACTAATAAGGGTGGGACCTAACGCTTCGCGAATGTCTGTCGAGTGATCTCGGCAGACATCGCGCGGGCGTTGTTGTCACACGCTCCGCTCGAGCACAAACCGTCGGCAAGAACGGAAATCAAAACGTGACGTGATGGAGCTTGTCGGGGTTGCGCGTCACATAGACGGCAACGATCCGGCCGTCGCGGTGCTCGAACGCCATGGTGTCGATCGATCCGTCTTGCTCGCGCAACACCAAGCCGGCCAAACCGTTGACGATGGCGGAGCGCACCTGGGTGGTGCTGAGCGCGCCGCCCTTGCTGATCGCGCCGGCAAGAAAGCGCACCACTTTATCCGCGCCGGAGATGGGGTTGAGCGCCGCGACCCGTTTACCGCCGCCGTCGGCGTAGAGCACGACATCTTCGGCTAAAATTTGCCGCAGCGCTTGCATGTCCCCCGCCGCGGCGGCCTTGTAAAAGGCTGTCGCCAGGCGATCGCCTTCCTGGCGCGAAGCGGTAAAACGCGGCCGTCCTGCCTCGATATGTCCTCGGGCGCGCGCGGCAAGCTGACGGCAGGCCACCTCATCGCGTCCGATCGTGCGGCTGACTTCGGCGAAGTCGACGCCAAAAACGTCGTGCAGTAGAAAGCTCGCGCGCTCGAGCGGCGAGAGGCGCTCGAGCACCAACATTAAAGCCATGGAAATGTCGTGGGCGAGGTCGTCGGCACTGCCGTCGTCGAAACTTTCATCGACCACGGGGTCAGGCAGCCATTGGCCGACATAGATTTCACGGCGCGCCTGCGCCGACTTCATCCGATCGAGGCAGAGCCGCGTCACCACGGTGCCGAGATAGCGGCGAGGCTCGTCGATCGCCGCGTGGTCGACGCTGTGCCAGCGCAGATAGGCATCCTGCACCACGTCCTCGGCCTCGGCGCGCGAGCCGAGCATGCGATAAGCGAGGCCCGTCAGTGCACGCCGGTGCGCCTCGAAATCGACCGCCTGGTCTTCGTTGGCGATGTTCGTCATGCCGCCTGAACCAATTCGCGAAGCACGGGCCGCGTTTCACCGCCAACGGTGACGCGCGTGCAGGACCGGCCGTGGCCCAGCGCATACTTCAACGTCGGGAATTGGCGTGCCGAGACGATGGCAAAAGCGAGCGAAATCAGCCCGCGCTTGCCGAAGCGGTTCACGACCTCCTCGCGCAAATCGTCCGCCGCCGGCGCATGCCGCAGGCTCATCTCGGCAAATCGCGCGGCCAAAGCCACATCGTAAGGCATTGCCATGAGATCGCGTGCGACGATGGCGCGCAGAATAGCCGGATCGACGCCGTCGCGCTCCGCCATATCGACGGCAAGCTGCGTGCACGGTCCGCAATCCTCGGCCATGACGGTGATGATCCCGGCCGCATAATGCGCCGCCATCGGTACGTCCTTGCGGTATTTGCCGACGCCGATTGCCTTGCCGAATGTAAGGAACGCCCGCGGGTCGGCGTCGATCACGTCGCGGACATAGTCGGCATTATAGTTCCATCTGCGCTCGAAAGCGGCAATCTGCTGCCGCAAGAACCAACGGATCATGGGCGTTCTCCTTGTTGAGGCGACGCCAAGCGCCACGCCGCGATGCCGTGCGTGCCCTTCGTCTCCGTGAGCTTAAGACGAGGCAACCACAGCAGTTGTGACACCGAAAGGTGACGATCGTCGACAGCATGGGTAAGCGCATATCCCAGCTGGGGGACCTTGGTCCGATTGAGTTCCTGGCGCCGCGTGGGCTTGCCGGGGAGCACCCGCGGCGATCTTTATGTCGGGGAGGTATCATGGACCAATCGGCCGCAGACCTTCAAAGACAAGCCGGGGCCGGATAATTTGCGCTCGCTGCACAAGTTCCGGAAGGCGGATAGCGGCGCCAGGTGAGTGAAGCAAGAGCGAGAGCATCGAAGCTTCCGCCATGAGATCATGAGCAAACAGTCGCGGACATTGAAGAGTCCGTGGCGGAGAAGGAAGTATGCTGCAATCAGGTCATGGAAGTTTGATGCGATGGTTGGCGACGCTTCTTTGTGTCGGGATTCTGAGTTGGCTCGCATTGGAATATCTGGTCCCATCGCCGCCATCGCGAATTACAATTGCGACCGGACCCAAGGGCAGCAGCTTCGATTATTTCGGCAGGCGATATCGAGCGCGGTTTGCGCGGGTGGGAATCAATCTGGAGCTTCGCCAGACTGTCGGGGCTATAGAGAACTTACAGCTTTTGCAGGACCCCAAATCCGGTGTCGATGTAGGATTTACAACCGGAGGCGTTTCCGATGGCAGTCGGGCGCCGGAGCTATTGTCGACCGGGCTGATCTACAACGTTCCCTTTTGGATCTTCCATCCTTCTTCAATGTTGCTGGATGGACTGCCGCAGCTTAAGGGAAAACGTATTGCCGTGGGGCCGGAGGGCAGCGGCACGCGCTTCACCGCCGAAAGAATCCTCAGCAAAGCCAACATCAATGCGCAGACCGCAACGCTGGTTCCTTTGGAAGGAAATGCCGCGATCGAAGCGCTCGATGAGGGAAAGGTGGATGCCGTATTGATTGTCGGCGGCTCGGACGCGCCGGCTGTCAGAGCTCTTCTGACAAATCCTCGCGTTCGACTCATGGATTTTCCAAGCGCTGAGGCCTTCACGCGCATTTTTCCTGATCTCGTCCGGCTCGTTTTGCCGAAAGGTGCGATCGAAATCGATCCGGCCAATCCGCCCAACGACGTGACGCTGCTCGGCACCACAGCGAAGGTGTTGATCCGCGATGATCTTCACCCGGCCATTGTCCAACTTCTGGCGCGGACTATGAAAGAAGAACACAGTGGGCTCGGACTTTTTCAACGCAGTGGAGAATTCCCGGCGAGCTTCGATCCCGAATATCCGATGGCGCAGGTTGCCGTCGATTACTATAAAAACGGTCCGTCGTTTCTTGCAAAATACCTGCCTTTCTGGATGACGATCTACGCGCAACGACTGATCGCGTTTTCGGTCGCAACAATCGCGATTGTTTTTCCGGCCTTTAGTTTTGCGCCGAGGCTGTATGAGTGGATTGTGCAAACGCGGCTACGCGCGCTCTATCGCCGTCTGCGCGCCGTTGAAAATGCGTTGCACACGCATCTTAGCGCCTTGCAAATAGCAGCGCTGCAGAGCGAATTGGCGGACATCGACAAGTCGACGAGTACCGTTCCGATGCGGAACTCCGACCTCTATTTCATGCTGAGGTATCACCTCAATCAAACGCGTTCACGTCTTGCGGAAGCGAGCGAGGCCGCCAAGGTTGGTGGGAACGGGAGCTGATGAGCGCGAAGTCACTTATCGGATTGGCGGGTCGCCGGCAGAAGCCGCGCTGCGGCCGGTTGGCTTGATTTTTCCTCCGCGCAAGCGTTCCGCGACGATAAAGAGCAACGGGATCAGGAAAATTCCGAACACAGACGCCGCGATCATGCCTCCAAAGACCGGCGTTCCGACCGCGTGGCGCGTGACCGCGCCGGCGCCTTGCGCAATGACCAGCGGAAATAATCCGAAGATGAAGGCAAAGCTTGTCATCATGACCGGACGGAACCTCAGGGCGGCGGCGTCGACCGCCGCAGCATCGATGTCCTTGCCGAGCTCGCGCTGCTCCACGGCAAAGGCGACGATCAGAATGCCGTTCTTGGCGGCAAGCGCGATCAGCGCGACGAGGCCTATTTGGGCGTAAACATCGAAGCTCAGGCCGGCAATCGCCACCGCGACCAGCGCACCGAATATGCCGACGCTGACCGACAACAGTGCCGAAATGGGTATATTCCAACTCTCGTAGAGCGCGACGAGAAACAGATAAGCGAACAGAATAGCGAGGCCGAGGACGATGGCTGTTCGGCCGCTCGCCGCCTTTTCTTGAAACGCGGTCCCGGTCCATTCGTAAGAGAAGCCGGACGGTAGAGTGGCACTCGATACGCGTTCCATCGCCGCCAGCGCCTGGCCCGAACTGAAACCTGGTTTCGGCGCGCCGTTAATGATCGCACCGCGATAGCCGTTATAGCGCACGACCGTTTGCGGCCCTTGCACGAGTTTTGGCTCGGCCAGCGCGCGTATCGGCACCATGTCGCCATGCGCATTGCGCACATAGATCCGCTGAATGTCGTCGATGCTGTTGCGAAAAGACGTTTCGGCCTGAAGATTGACCTGCCAAGTGCGACCGAAGACGTTGAAGTCGTTGACGTAGAAACTTCCCAGCGTCGACTGCAGGGCATTGAAAATATCGCTGATTTTGACGCCGAGGACCTGCGCTTTGTCGCGGTCGATGTCTAAATAGATCTGCGGGGTGTTGGCGGCGTAAGTGCTGAACACGCCGGCAAGCTCCGGCTGTCCGTTCGCCGCCACGACAAGCGCGTTGAGCACGGCGGCGACATCGGTTGCCGACTGGCCCTGCAGGGCTTCCAAAACAAATTGGAAACCGCCGGTATTGCCCAGGCCGAGAATGGGCGGCAGGTTGAATGGAAAAGCGATCGCGCCCTGGATCGCCGCCAGTTGCGGCCGCAAGCGCGCGATGATCGAATTGGCGCTCTGTGCAGGATCGGTGCGGTCCTCGTACGGCTTGAGGCGGATGACGAAGAACGCCTGGTTCGAGGCCGCGACATAGTCGATGAAATTAAGTCCGACGACCGACAGCACGCCCTCGACGCCTGGGATCGGCTTGATGATGTCTTCGACCTGTTTGACCACCGCTTCGGTGCGGTTAAGCGAAGCGCCCTCCGGCAATCGCAGCGCCGCGAAGATCGCGCCCTGATCTTCCTCCGGCAAAAAGCTTTGCGGCGTTTTGCTAAACAGGAATACCGACGCCGCGATCACCCCAAACACCGCAAGGACGGAAAGCAAAGCGACGCTGGCGAGCCGGCGCACCACCGCCACATAGCCGTCACGGGCGGTGTCGATCGCGCCGAGTACGTAGCGCATCGGGCCGCGGCTTCTTTCGCCGCGTCTGAGCAGCACGGCACACAGCGCCGGACTGAGCGTCAGCGCATTGAGCGCCGAGATCAGCATGGCAACCGAGACCGCGACTGCAAATTGGCGAAAGAGTTGGCCGCTGATCCCGGGAATAAAGGCCACCGGAACGAAGACCGACAAGAGCACGAAGGTAATAGCGAGAATAGGGCCGGTGATCTCGGCCATCGCCTTCTTGCAAGCCTCAGGCACTGAAAGGTCGGGTTCAGCTTCGATCACGCGTTCGATATTCTCGACGACCACGATGGCGTCATCGACGACGATGCCGATTGCGAGCACGAGAGCGAGCAAGGAAACGGTGTTGGCGGAGTAACCGATCAGCAACAACACGGCGAAAGTGCCGACAACCGAAACCGGCACCGCGACCAAGGGAATGAGCGTGGTCCGTAATTTTCCGAGAAACAAGAAAACCACGATGCCGACGAGGATGATGGCGATCACGAGCGTGCGGATCACTTCGGCAATGGTCGTGGTAACGAACACCGTTGAATCGAAAAACATGGAATAGGAGAGGTCGCTCGGAAACCGCGTCGCCAGCGCATCCATGGTGTCGCGCACTTGTTTGGCGACTTGGACGGCATTCGAGCCTGGCGATTGATATATCCCGATCGCAGCGGCAGGCACGCCGTTGAAGCGGCTATATCGATCCTCCGATTGGGCGCCCATCTCGACGCGCGCGACATCGCTGACACGCACCACGGACCCATCGGGATTGGCGCGCAGCACGATGGCAGCAAATTCATCCGGGCGCGTCAGCCGACCCTTGGTCTTGATATTGATCTGAACCTGCTGATCGCTCGAAACCGGCGCTGCGCCGATACGGCCAAGCGCGGCTTGCACATTTTGGCTTTGCACCGCTTGAATAACGTCGTTCGGTGTTAAATTCAGTTCCGTGAGGCGGTCCGGGTCCAGCCAAATTCGCAACGAATAATTAAGCGGGCCAAATAGCGTGACCTGGCCCACGCCTTTGATTCGCGCCAGCGGATCGATGACGTTGATGGTTGCATAGTTGCTGAGATAAACGGCGTCGAAGGTGTTTTTCGGCGAATAGATATTGATGACCTGAAGCAGGGCTGCCGATTTCTTGCGCACCGTGAGACCCGAACGCGACACCTCATCGGGAAGTTGCGGAATCGCCAGGCTGGCGCGATTTTGCACGTTGACGGTGTCGATGTCGGGATCGGTGCCGAGCGAAAAGGTCACGTTGAGCGTGTAACTGCCGTCGGAGCCGCTAGCGGACTGGTAGTAGAGGGCGTTGTCGACGCCGTTGACCTGTTCTTCGATCGGCTGCGCCACCGTCGTCTCGACCACTTCGGAATCGGCGCCGGGATAATTCGCGGTCAACGTCACCTGCGGCGGAACGATATCCGGAAACTGCGCGACGGGAATTGCGGTGATGGCGATCGCTCCAGCCAGCGTGATCACGATGGCGATCACGACGGCAAATCTCGGGCGGTCGATAAAAATGCTGGAAAACATCGCGGTCAGTTTTCCGCAGCGACGTTTGTTGCAACGAGCTGGCCGGGATGAACCTTCTGAATTCCCTCGACAATGACCAGCTCGCCTTCCTTAAGGCCATCGGTGACCACGACATCGCGGCCTTGTTCGCTGCCCGTCGTTATGCGCCGCTGCTCGACCTTTTTCGCGTCATCGACCACCATGACATAGTGGCCCGCCTGATCGAGGAGTACGGCGGATTGCGGCACGACAAGCGATTGGTGCGGTTTTCCTCGCTCCACGCTCACGCCGACAATGCCGCCGGGGATCAGGACGCCGTCGGGGTTGGGAAGTTGCGCACGCACCACCACGGTGTCGGTATCGCCCTGCACTTGAACGTCGAGAAAATTGGTGATGCCGGGGTGCGGATAGATCGTGCCGTCGGGCAGCTTGATATGAATCGTCACATGCGGGCTCTTGTCGGTCGACGCGGCGATCCGACGCCTATAGGCGATGATGTCGGCCTCGCTTGCCTGAAACGTGACGTAAATCGGGTCCTGGCTGACGATCGTTGCCAGCGTTCCGGACGACGGCTGAACCAAGTTACCCTCGGTGAAATTGGCCAGCCCGATGCGTCCATCGATCGGCGAGCGAATTTCCGTGTAACCGAGATTGATCTGCGCCTGCTCGAGGAGCGCTTGCGCTTGCAGGATGTCGGCCTTCGCGGCCTGCTCATCCGCAGCGCGCTGGTCGACCGTGGATTGCGGAATATTTTGATTGTGCACGAGTTCTTGGCCGCGTTGCAGCTGCAGATTGGCGTTGACTTCGGTGGCCTTGGCTTTGGCGAGATTGGCGTTTTGCTGGTCGACCGCGGCTTTGTAGGTATCTTGCTCGATGCGAAACAGCAGGTCGCCCTTTTTGACATGCTGACCTTCGGTGAAAGTCCGCTCTTCGATGAATCCGGGGACGCGGGCGACGACATCGACTTTGTCGATCGACACGACGCGGCCGATGAAATCCCCGGTCTCCGTGATTTGTCGGCTGACCACGGGCTTCACCGTGACCGCGGGCGGGGGCGGGGCCCCTTGCGCCACGGCCACACCGCAGGACGCGAGAAAAATAAACGCCGCGAGTGCCAGCGGGCCTAAAGACACGCCACGAGGACGGACCATCGAAGGACTCCTCTCCCCTACTAAACTGAGCAGGCTGAGCAAATCAAGGCAAGTTAAGCATGTCGCGAAGCCCGCGTCTGCGCTGACGCGTTCACCAACGGGTGAGTGCCGTTAGACTTGAAGATGGAGCATGGAGCGCGCATCAGGCGGGTCATTGCATGGGCACTTTATCGTGTAAGCTCTCGGTATGGCACGCGCGCGGCGGCAGTCATGGCGGCCCTGGCAGCCCTGGTCTGGACTATGGTCGTTCTTGCCGTCCCTCGCAGCGCTGCTTGTGATGTCGGTCTCGCCCGCCATCGGACAAGACATTCGCGGGATGGAAGTTTGCACGGCCGAGAAGCAGATGGAGCGTCGTACCTCCTGCTTGCAAGCCGATGTCGACTATCTTCAGCAAGCACTGATCAAGCTCGACCGCGAAATGCATGACAAAAACGCTGCCGCCGATCGCGATCTTACAGAGGCGCGCGCCGAGATCGCCGCGCTCAAATCGAAAATAGAGCAACTCTCCACCGAGCTCACGCAGATGAAATCCAAGGCCGAGCCCAACGGCAAGAAATAGGCGTTCGCGATGCCGCCGCCGGCTCAGACGAGCTTGGCGTCGAGCGTGATCGCGGCATTGAGTACTTTGGAAACAGGGCAATTCTTCTCCGCATCGCCCGCCAGTCGATCAAACGTGGCTTGGTCAAGATTGGCCACCTTGGCGCGCAGAGTGAGCGTCGATCGGCTGATCCGGAAACCCTGGCCCTCAGGGTCGAGACTGACCGCCGCATCGGTAACAAGCTCAGTCGGCGTGAAACCGGCGCCCTGCAATTGGAAGGCTAGCGCCATGGTAAAACAACCGGCGTGGGCGGCCGCGATGAGCTCTTCGGGATTGGTGCCTTTCTCGTTTTCGAAGCGGGTCTTGAAAGAGTAGGGCGTATTGTCGAGCACGCCGGAATCGGTCGTCAGATTGCCGCTGCCGGCGCGTCCGGTGCCGTGCCAAATCGCTTTCGCCTTGCGGATCATGGAAGTCTCCCTTTGTGCACGTTATCCGCGCGCGTCAATAGCGCGCGCCACTAACATCTCTGCGCGTGGCTAACGCGAAGCTTGATTTGGCAGTTTCGCGTCGCGACTGCCCGGCAATCGGGAAAGATCGCACGTCGTGAGATCGGCGATCTTTGCAAGCTCGATATCGGCGGCTGGAAACTCAGCCAAAGTTTTTGGGTCGAGGGCGTAGTGGCCTTGTTTGGGGAATATCGTGGTCACGCGTTCGCCCCAAATCTTCTTCACCGCGGCAAGAATACGAAGCTTGTCGTCGATCAAAACGTAGTGCTCCGCGGGATAGAAACGTTCGACGTCGCCAAGCTCCTGCTCTTTGTGGATGTAGATCAGCACGTTGTTGTCGAACGCGCGCCAAAGGCCGGACCGCTCCACTTTGCGAGGCTGGAACACGGCATCGCCGTCTGAAAGGATTACCGCAGTCCCCCATTGCCGCATATGTTTCACCGCCGCCAGCGCGCCGGGATACAGGCGTGTGGCGAACGGATAATCGACGAGCCAGCTCGACATACGCAAAATGTCGGGGCGATGGATCCGCTCGATCCGAAAGCGCTCCAGCGCCCCCAGGTAATCGACATATCCCAATTCACTCCGCAGTTTTTCAAGGATTTCCCAGTACCGGTCGCGAGCGCCTGTTCCGTATTCCTGTTCCAAATGCTCTTTGAGGTCGGCCTGCACGCCGTCGTTGTCGAGGAGCGTGTTGTCGACGTCGAAAAGGAAGACGACACCTGAGGCAGTTGCGCTCGCGCCCATCGGCTAACCTGACTGACCTGATTGAGAGCGACCTCGTTCAGCCGCCCGTCTTCTGCTGCCGGTTTTGTTGGCGCGTCGCGTCGGTACGCGCACCGTCTGGACCAGCTCCGAACTGATTTTCCGTTGCGCGCGCTCGGCGGCGACGTCGCGACGTTCGACCAGATTGGGGTCTCCTTTAGTTACGTCGAACTCCGTGCGCTCTCCTTCCCGCCAGAAGCGAATGTCGAGCATATGCTTGCCGATGCGAAGATCGTGCATCGTCAGATCGGGCAACCAGGCGGGAAGGCAGGGGTCGACGTAGAGCTTGTTGTGCGGCGCGTCCGGTGAGAATCCCAACATCGCCTGTGTAAGCATGAATACCGAGCCGGCCGCCCAAGCCTGCGGGACATTCGCACCGATATATTGCACCGGGAAATTCGTCTCGTTGCGCTCTTATGCGGTGTAAAGCTCCGGTAGTTGATTAAGTAGAAAATGGCTCGCCGCGACGCTGACATCGTGAGCGATCCGCGCCGCCTCGATATGAAAGCCATAGCGTTTGAAGCCCATGGCGATGATGGCGTTGTCGTGCGGCCAGACCGAGCCGGTTTGATAATTGTAGGGATTGAATGCCGCATGATCGGTGGACAGCGTACGGATGCCCCATCCAGTCCACATATCCGGCGCTGTCAGACGGTCGACAACTTTCTTCGCGCGTTCGGGCGGCACGATGCCCGACCAAAGGCAATGTCCGGGATTAGATGCGACGGTCAGGACTTTCTTTTTGTCGCCATCAAGCGCAAAGGCATAAAAGCCGAGTTCTTCGTCCCAGAAGGCTTCGTTGAACCGAAAGAACAGGTCAACGGCCTTGCGGCGCAATTCGGTCGCACGTTCCGGTTTGCCCAGTTCATCGAACGCCTCCGCCATGCGCAACCAGGCGTCGTAAACATACCCCTGAAGCTCGCAGAGGGCTTTGGGCCCTTTTACCAGCGAGCCGTCGGGATACATGACGGCATCGCCGGAATCCTTCCAGGCCATGTTCTCATAACCGACCGGGGAGCGCGTCTGATATTCCTGGAATCCATCGCCATCGCGATCGCCGTATTTGTCGATCCAGGCGAGACACCCTTCGGCTGTCTGCAGATGCCGTTCGAGTAAGTCTTTGTCGCCGGTCGCGCGCCAGGCGGCATGAAGCGTGATCAAATACAGCGGCGTCGCATCCGCTGTGCCGTAATAAGGCGTATGCGGGATTAGCTTAAAGTGTGCGAGCTCGCCGTAGCGTAATTCGTGAAGGATCTTGCCCGGTTCGGCGTCGCGATACGGGTCGTCTTCCTTGGCTTGCAGCGCGCCTAATATCTCCAAAGAGCCGCGCGCGAATTCCGGATAGATGAGGATGTTCTGCAGCGAAACAAGCAGGCTGTCGCGGCCAAATGGGGCGACGAACCACGGCAGTCCGGCCGCCGGCATGAAGACCATATGATCGGTGCCCTTGATCGGCAAACGCAGCGCGGCCATGTCCTCGAGCGCCTGATGAAAAAGACGGTAAAACTCCTCATTGCTGGTCCTGATCTTCACGACGGCCTTCAACCATTGCGACATCGTGTGCAAATGAGGAGACTTGTTGCCGGTCTCGACGCACTCGTCGGAGGGTTGGAAGACCTGATCGCCGTCCTCGAATGTGTAAAGCAGGCACGTGTGCCAAATCTCGTTTGGCGCAAGCGCGACTTCGAAGCTCAACCGACCATTGGCCGAAACGGCCTTGCGCGGAGCCCGCGCCACCAAAATCGTCACTGCGCGCCGGAAATCCCGATTTGAATACTCAGTGCGCACCTCTTGCCTCTCCTCCGACCATTCGGTGGTGATCTTGCCGCGGCGTACGATCTTGCCGGATTTGACCTCGAAGATGTCGGCAAAGTCGCATCGGAACGCCATTTCAAGCTGAAACCGCACGGGTTTCATGCTGTTGTTAGTGATGTCGAGGTCTTCGTGCAGGCCGTTGTCGAGCGATCGGCTGATGGTAAGGCCGAGGGTGCGCGGATTAATGGGGCCCTCTTCGGTGACGAAAGATGTATTGGTGACAAAGATGCGCGCCGCGTAATAGGTAATGGGTCCGCCGTTTAAGAGTTGCCAGGGTTCGCCGTTTGCGTAGATCGCCCAATTGCTGATGATGCGGGTGTCGAAAAAGTACAAACCCTTCTCGCTCGGCCAGGTAACCGATCCATCCAGGTCGGTGATGAGCACTGTCTGCCCCTGGTGGATGGCAATCTGCGGGGGGCCGACCTGAACCTTGAATGCCATAGCGTGCTCCTCAATGGTTCATTTTTCACGCCAAGGTTTTATTTGCCAAGCTTTTATTTTAGGTACCAGCAAATATGCGAGAGCGACATCGGCCCGGCCCGTCACTCTGGTCCGTCACTCGCACCTCCAGCGATTCGAAGTTAATTCGCGAACCGCGACTTGTGTTCCATTCCAAATTCTTTTTTCCATCAAGGTTTTTTGACTTGTCGCGATCGTGAATTCGCTAGTAACAGCCGTAATTGGTTGGACGATGGAGTGACTTCTTTCCGTCGACCGGCGACCTGGTTTGTTGTCCCAATTGGACTTTGTTGTCTCAACCGGACTTTGTTCCCTCAACTGGACAGTGAGCGAAGTCGTTCTGCACGGACCGTCCTCGTTGATTAATGCTTCCTCGTTTATTCCTTGTTCGTCTGATAGGCTCGCCACGGCGACGCGACTGAAAAGTCGAGTTCGGCGCGTTTCGAAAAGAGAAGCGTCACAACTGTGTCCCGAGCGTCATTAACAGACAGGCGTGTCATGGCCATCGTGTCATTTGGGCGGCCGCCGCGGCGCGCCGATTCGGGAATGGGGCGCCGAACGCTCGATCGAAAATCGAATTGCCGAAGACCGCAGAGTAACGATAGCGAACAGCCGCAAGGCCTCTCTCGATCAATGGAGCACGCAAATGGCGCGGACGAGTAAAGCGACGCGGCCGATCGAAGGGTCGATACCCGGGCCGGACAAGATTCCGGTGGAGCTTGTGGTCAACGATGTCCTCAGGCGGCTCACGCTCGCGCCATGGACCACTTTGCTCGACGCGTTGCGCGATCATTTGAACCTGACCGGCACCAAGAAAGGCTGCGACCATGGCCAGTGCGGCGCCTGCACGGTGCTGGTCGACGGCAGGCGCGTCAATTCCTGCCTGATTTTGGCCGTGATGAAGGATGGCGCGCGCATCACCACGATCGAAGGCTTGGCGGCAAACGGATCTATCCATCCGTTGCAGCAGGCTTTCATCGATCATGACGCGTTTCAGTGCGGTTACTGCACGCCCGGTCAGATCTGTTCGGCGATCGGCTTGATGGCCGAGGGCAAAGCCAAGAGTGCCGACGAAATCCGCGAACTAATGAGCGGAAATATTTGTCGCTGCGGCGCCTATCCCCATATCGTCGCGGCCATTCAGCAGGCCATGGGGCAGCAGGACGTGGTGGGCGCGTCATGATCAATTTTCAATATGCCAGAGCGAACGACGTCGCCGACGCCGTGCGCCTGATCGCAGCCGATCCGGCGGCAAAATTTATCGCGGGCGGCACTAATCTGGTCGACCTGATGAAGGAAGAGGTCGAACGGCCGACGCAGCTGATCGACATCACCCGGCTGCCGCTCGGCGAGGTCGAAGAGACCGCCGATGGCGGTATAAGCATCGGCGCACTCGTGCCTAATTCCGATCTCGCCTATCACCCGCTGATCGAGCAACGCTATCCGCTGCTGGCGAGCGCGATCCTCGCCGGCGCCTCGCAGCAGCTGCGCAACATGGCATCGACCGGCGGCAATCTGCTGCAGCGGACACGTTGTTTATATTTTTATGACACCGCGACGCCTTGCAACAAACGCGAACCCGGCGGCGGCTGCTCGGCGATCAACGGCATCAATCGGATGAACGCGATTTTGGGAACGAGCGAGGACTGCATCGCGACGCACCCTTCCGACATGTGCGTTGCGCTGGCGGCGTTGGAGGCGAAGGTCCGGGTGGCGGGTCCCACGGGTGAGCGTACCATTGCGTTCGCGGATTTTCATCGGCTGCCCGGTAACACGCCGCAACGCGACACCAATCTGCGCCACGATGAAATCATCACGGCGGTCGAGCTTCCCGCGCAGGGCTTTGTCGCGAACTATACTTACATCAAGATCCGCGATCGCTTGTCCTACGCGTTTGCGCTCGTATCCGTCGCCGCAGCGCTTGAGCTCGAAGGCAAAACCATCAAGCAGGCGCGGCTCGCGCTCGGCGGTGTGGCGCACAAGCCGTGGCGCGACCCGACGGTAGAAGCGCAGTTGTGCGGGCAGGCGGCCGGCCGGACCGCTTTCGCACACGCGGCCGACATGCTGCTGCGTGACGCCAAGGGATTCGCGCATAATGCCTTCAAGATCGAACTGGCCCGTCGCTGCATCATTCGCGCTTTGACGCAAGCGGCGATGGGCACCCCGCAATCGCAAGCCAACAAGAAAATCCGGTGACGTCATGGCTCCTTTCATCGGCACAGCGACCTCCCGCGTCGACGGCCACGCCAAGGTCACCGGCGGCGCGAAATACGCGGCAGAGTTCAATGCCCCTAACCTTGCCTATGCCTGCATCGTCGCCTCGACGATCACCAAAGGACGCATCGTGCGCATCGATACGACCGAGGCGATGCGCGTTGCCGGCGTGATCGATGTGCTCACGCATGAGAACCGTCCGCCGATGGCGCGCACCGACAGTGCCTATAGGGACGAGGTGGGACCCGAGGGTGGTTCGCCGTTCCGGCCGCTCTACGACGACAAGATCGTCTTCAATAGACAGCCGATCGCTCTGGTTGTTGCGGAAGAACCTGAGATCGCCCGTTTTGCGGCGTCCCTGGTGCGCGTCGACTGCGAGGAGGACGAGCATGTCACGGATCTATTTCACCGCGGCAACAAGATCGTCACCTTGAAGGAGCCGGCGCCGCCGCGGGGCAACGCCGAGAAGACCTATGCTGCGTCCGACGTGCGCCATGAGGCCGAATACGTCATCCCGATGGAACATCACAATCCGATGGAGCTATTCGCCGCGACCGCCGTGTGGGAGGAGGGCAAGCTTACGGTCTATGACAAGACGCAGGGCGTGCAGAACGTCTATCGCTATCTCTGCAATGTCTTCGCCATGAAGCCGGATGAAGTGCGTGTTGTCTCTCCGTTTGTCGGCGGTGCATTCGGGCTTGGATTGCGGCCGCAATTTGAAACGGTGCTGGTGGTGTTGGCGGCGCGTGCGACCAAGCGTTCGCTGCGACTCGTGCTGACGCGGCAGCAGATGTACGGACTGAGCTACCGGCCGGCCACGATTGAGCGCGTTGCTCTCGGCGCCAAGCCTGCGGGAACGCTCAACGCGGTAACGCACGAAGCGATCGCGATGACATCGCGCTACGAAGATTTCGCCAGAAACGACACGACCTGGTCGGGACTGCTTTATAAATCCGCGAACGCGGCCTATTCCCACAAGCTTGCCAAGCTCGACGTTCCGACGCCAAGCGACATGCGCGCGCCGGGCGCAGCGACCGGCATCTATGCGCTCGAATGCGCGATGGACGAACTTGCCGTTGCGTTGAAACTCGATCCGCTTGAACTGCGCTACCGCGTCTATTCGGATCGCGATCAGAACAATGACGTTCCCTATACCAGCAAGCAACTGCGCGAGTGCTATCGCCAGGGCGCCGAAGCGTTCGGTTGGGATAAGCACAATCCGGCGCCGCGAACGATGCGCGACGGCAGCGAACTCGTCGGCTGGGGAATGGCGACCGGCGTTTGGGATGCGTGGCAGATGAAATTCACCACGCGCATCGCCCTGACTGCCAACGGACACGCCGAGGTCGCCTGCAGCACCAGCGATATCGGTACTGGCACCTACACCATCATGGCGCAAGTCGCCGCCGATATGCTCGGACTGCCGCTTGAGAGCGTTACCGTCAAACTCGGCGATTCGAGGCTGCCGCAATCGCCGGTCGAGGGCGGATCGTGGACGGCGGCCTCGGTGTCGCATGCAATCGCCGTGACGGCGGGCAAGATCCGAAAAGACCTGCTGCAATTGGCAAAGAAAATTCCGAATTCGCCGTTGCGGGACGCGAAGGCGGATGAGGTGACACTCGTTGAGGGCAAGCTCACTAGCAAGCGCGACGCCCACCGTTTCGTGTCAATCGCCGACGCGATGCGATCCGGAGCCATGGAGCGGATCGAAAAAGAGGGCTCCAGCGATTTCAAGGAGGATAGTTCGCATGCCCACAATACGCATTCGGCGATCTTCGCCGAAGTGAAGGTCGACGAAGAGCTCGGCGTCATTCGCGTCACCAGGGTCGTCAGTGCTGTCGCGGCCGGCCGGATTCTTAATCCAAAGACGGCGGGCAGCCAGATCATGGGCTCCGTAGTGTGGGGGATCGGAATGGCGCTCCACGAGGAAACCGTGATCGATCACGCGTTCGGCCGCATCATGAATGCCAACTTGGCCGAGTACCACGTGCCCGTGAACGCCGACGTGCAGGACATCAAGGTTATTTTCGTCGAAGAGCCCGACGAGGTCATCAATCCGCTTGGCATCAAAGGCGTCGGCGAGATCGGCATCATCGGCGTCGCGGCGGCGATCGCCAACGCGGTTTATCACGCGACCGGCAAGCGCGTGCGGGACTTGCCGATCACACTCGACAAACTGATGAGGTGAAACGTAGGGGGTTGACGGGTCGTCTAAGCGACCATGGAAGGGGTAGCAAGACGTTTCAGCGGTCCTCGTCTGGAAGCGACGAGTACCGCCAAACCAGGAGCACTGCAATGGCTCGCGCTCATCAACCAGACCAAAGCGTTTTCAGGTCCGTGCTGCCGGAAGAGATCGACTGGAAGCCGTTTCCGGCTTTTCCGCCTGCGGCCCGGCTGGCCATTGTCGTCGGCGAGTCCACCAAGCCGGGGCCTTACACGACCAGGGTAAAAGTGCCCGACGGTGTGAAGCTGATGCCTCACCGACATCCGGAGGATCGAGTCTACACAGTCATCGCCGGCGTTTTCTACATCGGCCTGGGCGATGAGTTCGACGCCGACAAACTGAAGGCCTATCCGCCGGGTAGCGTCGTCGTTTTACCCGGCGATACGACTCACTTCCACTGGGCGAAGTCCGGCGAGTATGTCACTCAGGTCACGGCCATCGGTCCGCTCGGCCTCGAATATTTGGATTCCCACGACGATCCGCGGAATAAGCGCGCGTAAAAAAACGGCCAGTGTATTCTGCGCGGCGCGTATCTTGACTAAAAGACTTCGGGTCAAGCCTCGTAACCATGGTGATCACTTCGCGCCGTCGCGATCGACGCTTTTCCCGAACGCTTTTATGCTTTCGGATCCTAAAATAGTCGGGGAGGCGGACCATGCTGCTCGCGCTCACCGGCGCCACCGGCTTCGTCGGGCAACATTTACTGCGCGAATTGCCGCAGCGCGGCTTTCGGCTGCGCGTGTTGCTGCGCCGGCCGGCGCCGGTGCCCATGCAATCCGGAAGCGCCGTGATCGGCGATCTCGCGCGCCCGCGCAACATGTCGGCGGCGCTCGAGGGTGTCGATGCTGTGATCCATTCGGCGGGATTCACACACGGCATGTCCGGAATTCCGGAGGACGACTATCGATTGTTGAACACGGAGGCGACGATCAATCTCGCCCGCGCGGCGCGGCGAGCCGGCGCCAAGCGCTTCGTGTTTCTTTCCTCGATCCGCGCCCAATGCGGGCCTACGGCCGAAACGGTGCTAACCGAGGCCGATGATCCGAAGCCGACCGATGCTTACGGAAGGTCCAAGCTGGCGGCTGAACGCGGCTTGGCGGAACTCGACCTCGACTGGGTGTCGCTCCGGGCCGCGTTGGTCTATGGACCGGGTGTCAAAGGCAACATGGCGCAACTCATGCGGCTTGCTCATTCCCGATTTCCGCTGCCGTTGCGCAGCATCGGCGGTCGGCGCTCGCTCCTGGCCCTGGACAATTTGTCGGCGGCGATCGAAGCCGTGCTCAAAGCGCCAGGGTCATTGCGGCGCGCCTTTATTACCGCCGACTGTGAGGCGTTGACGGTCGCGGAGATGATCGCGGCCATGCGCGCTGGGCTAGGACGCCGGCCAAACGTCGTTCCACTTCCTTCGACGATGCTCAAGCTCCTTCTTCGCACCATGGGTCATGAAGAGGTCTACCAACGGCTCTCCGGTTCGCTCGTTGCCAGTCCCTCGGCCTTGATCGGATTGGGCTGGAAGCCGCCGTTGACCACGGGCGCGGGACTGCGCAGGCTCATGCAAGCGAGCGCCGCGCTCGCCGCTTGGCTCTTTGTCGCCCCGCCGGTGCTCGGGGTTGTCGGCAAGATCATCAACACCACCACACCGTTCGTCAGCTTCATATCTCCCGCCATGAGCCAGCCAGCCACACTCACAAAATCGCAGTCGGACGCCCTCAATACGTACACCGACGCCGTGAACCACTTTAAGTCCATGTTGAGCGAACGGCGCGCGAAGATCGATTCGCATCAAGCGTTGCCGAATTTGCCCGGACAGGCGCTCTACCTTGCGCGCAACGCCATGATCAGCGCGTACAAGGATCTCACGGACGTGCTTCCGTCGAAAATCGGCAGACCGAATAAATTTGGGATTCCGCCGGCCTATTTTGATGCCGACAACGAGTCCCTTCTGGATGAGTATGCAAAACTCTTCAAGGTCATGCAGACCCCGCCGCCAAACGCGCAAAATTCCGACACGCCGTTTAAAGATGTCGTGGACCTGGGCACGGCGATTGGGCGCGCCGAAGGACTCGATGCGGCAAATGCCGAAATCGCCGGCCGTATCAGCCTGGGTCTGTTTTTCGCCGAGACCAACGGCATTCAAAACATCGGCAATGCGCGCTCCAACACCTACAAAGGGAGCTTGCAGACAGGCCCGTCCGAAGATCAAAGCGGTCAAAAGAAATGGGCTGCTATTCAAAAATCAATCGCAGCTTTCGATCCTGCGCTCATCGGCCGCGATCACAAAGAGGAAGAACGCGCCGGTCAAATGGATCATCGATACAATCATTGGACCGCGGTCAGGGACGGCCTCATGAACGCCCATGCCGAACTTTTCATCCAGATTCCGACGATTGCGAAATCGGTGCCGGATCCGATCGATCAGATGAAGATCTTTGAGCTCATCCAAATCATTCCCAGCCCGACAAAATCCGCGCTCAATTCGGGCAATTTCGCCAAGCAAAGAATTTCGGATCCGACTGTCATGGGCTATTTGCGCAACAACAGTATCTTCACCTTCGGACGCGCGGACAGAGAAAAAACATCGGCGATCTTCCGCGAAATCCTGGATGCGATGTGGCTCTTCAACGACAAATTTGAACACGCGCTGTCTCAATTCAATGAGATCAAGGAGAAGGGCAGGGGCGCGAACTGATTCACCGCTTCATGTTCTCCGAGCCGTTTGGGCCCCGAAACACCCGGCGAAGGAGGCGGATCGTCAGCCACATAAACAGAATGACTAGCGCGATTGCGGCAACCGGCGCGGCGAGTGCAAGAAAGGTTATAAGAAGCGCGCCGCCAAGCTCGGCAGTCGCAATCACCGAGTTGCCGAGACCGCCGGTGAGAACGGTCGAGTGAGCTCTTAGCATCCCGGTCAAGCCTTGGGTGAGGCCGGCAATGCCGCCCCCCGCGATGACCGCGGCCGTCCATTTCACCATCGGCGGCACGTCGGTCATCACTGCCGCCGATACGACCGCTCCCGCGACGAACGCGGCCGGCGTCGCCAAGGCGTCGAGCAGATTGTCGACGACCGGGATGTAATAGGCCAGAATTTCCGCGACCGCGGCCACGCTGAGCATGATCAACGCGGCTGGCGTCCCGAGCCACGCGAAGTTGCTGGCCAAGGGGAGATGCCCGGTATAGGCGGCGACGCTCACAATGAGCATCGGTAAAAATATTCGAAAGCCAGTCGCGGCAGCGAGCGCGATCCCTAGGACGATGGATAAACCATAGTCTGACATGCGGACCTCCGGCGGAGATCGAGCCGTTACGCCATTGGGGCGCGGTCGTGCACGGATCTGAGCAGCTCGGTCAGCACCCTGCGCAGGCCATGAACCTGATCGACAAGATTGAGAATAACGCCAACGCCTTCATCATTGACGCCCAAGTCTTTCTTCAGGTCTCGGATCAGCTGAACGCGCGCGACGTCGGCGTCAGAAAACGCCATCTCGCCGGCCGACTCCGCCGGAACGAGCCACTCTTCATGAATCCACGCCTCAAGCGTCTTATCCTCGAGGTGCGCACGGACCAGGAATTCCCGCTTGTTGATCATCATGGCTGAATATCCTGTCGAGGATCATAGGCCTTTCCATTCTGCCAACCAGTAACGAAAGCTTCGAGATCGGGGTCCGGCCGCTCCGGCAGCATGACCTTCAATCTTACCAGTTCGTCGCCGTGGCCGCCGTCGCGGCGCATGACACCCTTGCCGCGAAGCCGCAGCACGGTGCCGGTATTAGATCCCTTCGGCACCGTCATGGTTACGGGGCCGGTCGGCGTCGGCACATTGACGCGGCCACCGAGCACGGCCTCGGACAATGTAATGGGCAGATCGATGTGGATGTCGTTTCCGTCACGTGTGAAGAAATGGTGGGGCTTGATTGTCACCTCAACGAGCGCGTCGCCGGGCTCGCCTTCGCCGAGGCCCGGGTGACCCTTGCCGCGCAGCCGAAGCACTTGACCGTTCTGAATTCCGGCCGGAATCGTCACATCGAGAGTTCCGCCTTCGGGCAGTGTCAGCCGCTTGACCGCGCCGGTCACCGCTTCGAGGAACTCGATCGGCAGTTCGTAACGCACGTCCGAACCGCGGGCGCGCACATGAACATTTGCACGCCGCCTCAGGAGCTCGGACAGGATGTCGTCGGAATCCGCAAAGTCGGCAAAGCCGGAATAGTTTTCGTAAGCGTGGCCCGCCGGAGCCTCGGAGGCAAAGTCGCGATAGAAATGCTGCCGCGGCTTTTCGGCTCCGCTTGCGTCAATCTCGCCCCGATCGTATCGCCCGCGCTTATCCGCATCCGAGAGCAAATCGTACGCCGCCGAAACCTCCTTGAAGCGCTCTTCCGCTTCTTTATTGCCGGGGTTGAGATCGGGATGCAGTTTCTTCGCCAGCCGGCGATACGCCTTTTGGATAGCGTCGGCCGAGGCGCTGCGTTCGACGCCCAGGAGTTCGTATGGGTCTTTCACTGCCGTCTCCACCTTTCGTGGTTTCTGGCTTTGGTCCGCGTTTGCAGCGGGTCGGCGGGTATTGACCCTTGCATCGTTTGCCGGGCCCTTTGGCGCCTCTGCAGTCATTTCATAGCAGAGTTGAGCAACATTTTCCCGCCGCGCCGCGGGGCGCATTTTAATGTCAACCGTTACGGGTTAGACTCTCTTCCGACAGGCGTTAGGACCGTCTCGCCTGATTTCGTTGGCCAGCGCAGCAAGACCGAGGAACAACGTGCTGAGAGACGACAGGAGCAGCGGCGAAGATCCGGGACGTGCAGCCCGCAACGTCCTTGGCGAGCCGCTCGAAGTCTGTTCGATCAAACCTATGACGGGTTTTTATCGGGACGGTTGCTGCAATACCGGCCGGGAGGACGTCGGCAGTCACACGGTCTGCGCCGTCATGACCCCATCGTTTCTGAAATTCTCAAAATCGCGCGGTAACGATCTTTCGACGCCGATGCCCGAATTCGGTTTTCCCGGCCTCAAACCCGGCGATCGCTGGTGCCTGTGCGCTGCCCGTTGGCAGGAAGCTTTTGAGGCAAAACAGGCGCCCCGGGTGGTGCTGCGCGCCACTCACGAGGGTGCTTTGGCTCACTGCGCGCTTGGCGATCTCAAACGCTTCGCAGTGGATCTGGCGTAACGTTTCAAACGTTCGCGTCGCGGATTCGCGGTAAATTCGGTATCTGCGGCGAGGAAATGGGTTCGACCGGGCTTTGCGTCGCTAGAGTCGCCTTGTTCCCGTTACCTTTTTACAACAATCGAAGATTATTTTGATCCCGCCGTACAATCGCCGGGCTTTCGGACATCTTTATCCGGTTTTCTGCGACCACCACGATTCATCACACCCCGATAACACAATGTGCGAAGAACAGCCCGATTTCCCGATTCCGGTCCTGCCGGTCCACGAGCATAGTTGCAGCGCAAAGGCGTCCAATCGCGTAGGCGCGAATGCAGGCTTTGCAATTTCGCGCCTGCATCTTGATCGACTTGTTGCGTTGACCTCGCTAGCCCTGCTGCTCACTTCAGCCGTCGCCTTCGCGGACCCGGCCGGCGCGATTGCCGATAGCGACAAGGCCGCGCCGAGCACGGGCATTGCGACGCCGCCGGCGAACCCGCACGCGCAAACCACAACCGGCAACGCGGCAAGTTCGGCCGAGGAGATGTCAGCGCCGCAACCGGCAGCACCGGTGGCTCCGACCACCAACAACAAGCCGGCCGAATTGCCCAGTGCGCCGAGCGCCAATACTGCGACAGATCAGCCGCCTCCGGCTGCAACGGCGACAGTACCGGCGCCTACATTGCCAGCATCAACATCCAATCCGGGCCAGCCGAGCGCGGAGCCTAAGGCCGCCGAGAAGGCCGAAGCACCGACGCCGACATCCAATCCGGACCAGCCCAGCGCCGAACCGACGGCGTCCAAGAAAGTTGCAACACCAACGCCAACGCCCGCGCCAGCGGCCAATTCAGACCAACCGGCTGCGGCGTCTTCTGTCGATGCCGACACGGCCGTTGCCGGACAGCTGCACGATCTTGCCAATGGTCGATTCGAAAACATCATCGGCGACGCGAAAGAACGGACGGCGGTCGACGCGTTCTATTCAGGCCACAATTATGCGCCGCTGTGGATCACCGACGGTAAGCCCAATGCACGCGCTAAGGCCGCGATTGCCTATCTCGGTCAGGTCGCAGCCGATGGTCTCGATCCGTCCGACTATCCAGTCCCGAATTTTGATTCGCTGACCGATCCGACGACGCTCGCGGAAGCCGAGATCAATCTCACGGCATCGGTCGTTAAATACGCGCGCCATGCGCAGATCGGCCGGGTCCATTGGTCGCGCGTGAGCGGCGATATCTCCTACGATCAAAGCGCGCCTGACCCGTCCGAGGTTCTCTCCGCGCTCGCCGGAGCCAATGACGTCGGCGAAGCACTCGACGCCTATGAACCGCATGCCGCGGGCTACCTCGCGCTCAAGGCCAAGCTCGCGGAAATTCGTGCCGGTCAGCGCGATGCCGACAAGGCTCAGATTCCGAATGGGCCGCCCCTTAAGATCGGCATGCAGGACGAGCGGGTGCCCTTGCTGCGCTCCCGGCTCGACATGGCGGACGACGCCAGCACGACCTTCGACAAGGTGCTTGCCGATGCGGTGAAGAAATTCCAGCAAGCTCATCGCCTGAAATCAACCGGTGCGCTCGATGCGGCGACTGTCGAAGCGCTTAACGGCCGCCAGCCCGATCGGCAGACCGACATCATCATCGCCAATATGGAACGCTGGCGGTGGATGCCGCACGATCTCGGCAGTACCTACGTCGTCGTCAACATTCCTGATTACACGCTGCACGTGATCCGTGAGGGCAAACAGGTTTGGATCACGAAAATCGTCGTCGGCAAACCGTCGACGCCGACGCCGCTGATGACCGCGCAGATGAAATCCATCACCGTCAACCCGACTTGGAATATTCCGCAATCGATCGCAGCCGCCGAATATCTGCCATTGTTGCAGCAGGATCCGACGATATTGCAGCGGATGGGCTTGAATGTGAGCTACAATCCGGACGGCACCATTCATCTTTCTCAGCCCCCGGGCGAGCAAAATGCGCTCGGACAGATTCGCTTTAATTTTCCCAATAAGTTTCTCGTTTACCAGCACGACTCGAACCAAAAATATCTGTTTGGAAAGGATCAGCGCGACGACAGTCACGGTTGTATGCGGGTGCAGGACCCGCTGAAATATGCCGAGGTTCTGCTGTCGATTGTGCGCCCCGGTGAAGGCTACACCGAGGATCGAATCCACAGGATGTTCGGCAACAACGAAATCAACATCCAGTTTCCAACCTCGATCCCCGTTCACCTGACCTACCAGACCGCGTTCGTTGATGATGCCGGCAGGCTCGAATTCCGCGAGGACATTTACGGCCGCGACCGCGCTCTGCTCGCTGTCTTGAAGGGGCCGGAAGCCAAAGTCGCCGATATTCCCGTAGAGCACAGGGAAAGCACGGCGGCGGCGCATCGGCCGCCAGTCGCGCTGTCCAGTAGCCCCTGGGGTGGCTGGGCGGGACGTGGATACGGCGGCGGGTTTAACTTTTTCTCGCGTTTATTTGGCGGCCCGTCGGCGCCGCCCGCGCCAGTTCCGCGTCAACACCGCGCCTTTAATCAGTAGATCGCCGATCTCCGAAGCCACGCGGTCTCCTAGTCCGCCGCTGCTATCTTCGCCGCAGCGTCAATCGACGCGCGGCGGCGGAACTTCGGTAATCAGGCGCGCCCCGCGCTTGAAGGTGATGTAGTTCCACAGCCAGTTCACCGCCACGATAAAACGATTGCGGATGCCGATGAGAAAGTAGATGTGCACGACACTCCAGAATACCCAGCCTAGAAAACCCTTCAGTTGAATTGGCCCGAGTTCGACCACGGCGGCGCGCCGTCCGATCGTGGCGAGCGCCCCCTCGTTCCGGTAATGGAACGGCGGCAGCGCGCGGCCGGCGATCCGCGCCGCAATGAGCTTGCCGACATAACGCCCCATCTGCTTGGCCGCGGGGGCAAGGCCCGGAACCGGCCGTCCGTCGGCAGCTTGCACTGCAGCAGTATCGCCAATGACGAATATGTAGTCGTATCCCGGCAACGACAGGTCGGGGCGAACGATGATGCGGCCGGCGCGATCGTGCTCCGCTGAAAGCCAACGAGAGGCGCCGGAGGCAACAACGCCGGCCGCCCAGATGATTGTCCCCGCGTCGATGCGCTTGCCGACCGCGAGTTCGACCCCGTGCGCGTCGCAGCGCGTCACCGGGCTCGATGTCATCACATCGACGCCCATGGCCGTGAGCGTGTCGCGTGCGTAGTTGGAATGTTTTTCCGAGAAGGTTGGCAGGAGGCGCGGCCCGGCTTCGATCAAAATGATCCGAGACGTTCGCGGGTCGATGCGGCGGAAGTCGCGGGCGAGCGTCTGTCGCGCGATTTCAGCAATGGCGCCGGCCATCTCGACCCCTGTAGGGCCGCCGCCGACGATGACGAAAGTGAGGAATTGCCTGCGTTTCTTCTCGTCTTCGGCCAGCTCGGCCTGCTCGAAAGCGGATAGGATTCTGCGGCGAATGCGCGTGGCGTCTTCGATCTTTTTGAGGCCCGGAGCGAATAAGGCCCAGTCGTCATGACCGAAATACGAATCGGTCGCGCCCGTTGCCACCACCAGGAAGTCGAACGGGAATTGACCGGTCTGTGTGGTGACAATCCGCCCAGGCGCGTCGATGCCGGTGACCTCAGCCATGAAAACGGTGACATTCTTCTGCCGGCGTAGAATGTAGCGGATGGGCCACGCGATCTCCGCAGGAGAGAGCGCAGCAGTGGCAACCTGATAAAGCAGCGGCTGGAAGCAATGATAATTGTGCCGGTCTATCACAGTGATATCGACCAGTGCGCGCCTGAGCGTTTCCGCCGTTTGGAGTCCGCCGAAGCCCGCTCCGACAATAACGACCTGAGGCTGCCGCTGCGACATGGGAGACGACGGTAGCACCTTCACGTCCTGAAGCAATTCGTCGCCGGATCCATGGCGCGCCTCCTCATGTATCTTCTGCAGTCGAACAACCGCGCTTGACAAGCCGTACTGTCCAAATCGATAGGCTGAGGCCGGCAGTGGCCGTTAATTGGGGGGTTTCTTTATGCGCCAGACATTGCGGATTCATCCGACTTCGCTTTGCACCGCGGTAGCGCAAATCGAAGTGGAAATAATGCGTCCGCGCGCCAACCGTTTGGTTTTGGCCTATGTCGTGACGGGCAGAATCGGCGATCTGGTTGTCCCGCCGGTAACCGCGGCCGCGCGGACGGACGAACTCTGGCGGCACACTTGCTTCGAAGCCTTCGTCAGCAGGTCATGGGGCGAGGCCTATTACGAATTCAATTTCGCGCCGTCGACGCAATGGGCAGCCTATCAATTCAGCGGCCACCGAAGTGGCATGCGTGTCGCCAGCGAGATCGGCGAGCCCTGGATCGAGGTGCAATCGAACGCTGAACAATACACCTTGCGAACGTCGCTGGAGTTTGATGACCTTTTGCTCCCCATGAGCGGCGGGGAGCACGGGGAGGATGCGGCGTGGCGTCTCGGTCTCTCGGCGGTTATCGAAGAAGCTGACGGCCGGCTATCCTATTGGGCCTTGGCGCATCCACAGGGCAGACCGGATTTCCATCATTCCGATTGCTTTGCGCTCGAAGTGCCTCAACCATGGCGACCATGAAATTTGGTATCGACCGCCTCATTGCCGCCCGCGACTTGCGCGCGCCCTTGCACGGCCGTCGCGTCGGTTTGGTCGCGCATCCTGCTTCGGTTACCGCAAATCTGACGCACGCACTCGATGCGCTCGCCGCATGCGACGACGTCAAGATCACCGCGGCGTTCGGTCCGCAGCATGGCCTGCGCGGCGACAAGCAAGACAACATGATTGAATCGCCGAATTACAACGATCCGATCCACAACATTCCGGTGTTTAGTTTGTATGGCGAAGTCCGCAGACCGTCAGCGCAGATGATGGATCTGTGCGATGTGATCCTGGTCGATTTGCAAGACCTCGGCTGCCGCATTTACACGTTCGTCACGACCCTTCGCTATGTGCTCGAGGCCGCGTCGAAACTTGGTAAAGCGGTGTGGGTTTTGGACCGGCCCAATCCCGTCGGGCGGCCCATCGAAGGCTTGATCTTGCGCGCCGGCTGGGAGAGCTTTGTCGGCGCCGGAGCGCTGCCGATGCGTCATGGGCTGACGCTCGCCGAGCTTGGTTCGTGGTTCATCAGAACGCTCAAGCTCGATGTCGAATATCGCGTCGTCGAGATGGAAGGCTGGCGGCCCGCCTTCGCGCCCGGGTTCGGCTGGCCGCTCGGTGAGCGAGTCTGGGTCAATCCCAGTCCCAACGCGCCGAACCTCTTTATGGCGCGCGCCTATGCCGGCACGGTGATGGTGGAAGGCACGACACTGTCAGAAGGCCGAGGCACGACGCGGCCGCTCGAAGTGTTCGGCGCGCCCGATATCGATGCGCGGGCGGTCATGAACGAAATGGCGGCGCTTGCACCGCAATGGCTTTTGGGTTGCCGCCTGCGGGACTGCTGGTTCGAGCCCACGTTCCACAAGCATGCCGGCGCGCTGTGCAACGGCGTTCAGATCCACACCGAAGGTCCCATTTACGATCATCAGGCGTTCAAGCCGTGGCGCATTCAGGCGCTCGCCTTCAAGGCGATCCGCCGCCTGTATCCCGACTATCCGCTGTGGCGCGATTTCGCTTATGAATATGAGCACGGCAAGCTTGCCGTCGATGTGATCAACGGCAGTCCCTTGTTGCGCGAATGGGTGGACGATCTGAGGGCGACGCCGCAAGACTTGGACACGCTCGCTTTACCGGATGAGCAGGCATGGTCGAGCGAGCAACACGACGTGCTGCGCTACTAGAGCGCGATCGTTTCGAACTGAATCGGTTGCGGCTCTAGGTGTTCGATGAGGCATGATCTTTTCGGAAAACCGGTTCTCACTTTTCCGGATCATGCATTAAACAAGTCGGCGGGCCTTCGGCGTGAATTCCCGTGTCCAAGCGGTATGAATGGAAACAATCAGCCATGAGTTACGCCCAAGCCCTCCTTATCGTCATCGTTATCGCGATTGTTACGCTCGCGGCGACAAGCCTTGTGCGGCGGGCGCTCGGTCTCGACGTCCGTCGACAACAACATGAAGTGGGCAATCCCGTTTATCTGCAAATCGGCGTCGTGTTCGCCGTACTTCTTGCATTCGTGTTCAACGAAGTCTGGGGCGAATACAACGCGGCGGCCCAGGCGATTAACGGCGAATGTGGCGCGTTGCACGGAGCCGCCATACTCGCGCACGATCTGCCGGACGGGCAAGGACAGGGTGTCGTGCAAGCAATTCTGAACTATGCCGAGGTGGTGATAAAGGTCGAATGGCCGGCGCTGGAACAACGAAAGAAAAGCCTGGAGGCCGTCAACGCATTTCAGTCCATCGTTGAAGCCGCCGGACGCTTGAATACGACGCGCCCAACCGACCAGACCATTCAAGGTCAAATTCTGTCGTTGTTAGCGCAAGCCCACGCCTATAGAGAAACTCGCCTTTTCCAAGCCAATCAGGGCTTGCCCGTCGTCATTTGGATCGTGCTGTCGTTCTACGCTCTTATTCTGGTGGCATTTGTGTCGTTCGCCGGAGTGGAGTCGCGGGCCGGGCATTTGCTGTTCTCCGCAATCTTCGCGACCTCGGTCGCGTTGGTTCTCATCGTCTTGCGAATGCTCGATTACCCGTTCGAGGGTGCGTTGACGCTGAGCAATGGCGACTTCATCGATACGATTGGGCACGTCAACTTGCTCAAGGGCCCGGGGTAAGGATCATTGCGGGCCTTTTTTCGAACATGCCGAACTGGGCGAACCTCCCCCATGCGCCAGTGCTTTAGGTCTTGGCGATCGGTGACTGCATTTTTACGATACCGTGGTGCGGAGAACGAGAAGCTCAAAATCACGTTGGCTACCATACCAAAACCATGGGGCTAAAGGTCGAGTGTGCCGATGCAGAATCTTTCTTCGTATCTACTGCCGATCTGCCTGTTGTTCGGCTCGAATGTTTTCATGACAACGGCCTGGTATTGGCATCTGCGCTATAAAGAAGTGCCGCTCTTTTCGGTGATTCTAATCAGCTGGGGTCTGGCTTTCGTCGAGTATTGCCTCGCCGTGCCCGCCAATCGATTTGGCAGCGCGGTCTTTTCGCCGGCACAATTGAAGACGATCCAGGAAGTCATCACGCTCTTGGTGTTCGCGATCTTCTCGGCCGTGTACCTGAAGAGTCCGCTGACGTGGGGGCAAGCCTTCGGCTTCGTGCTGATCGCAGCCGGCGCATTTTTTGTCTTCCACGGACAACAATGACGCCGAATGCCAGCGCTCGCGTCTCCGTGGCAGGGGAACGCGTCGTTGGGCGATGGGAAAAACCAGCTTCGATCGACTGCGTCCTTGGCGTCCGACGCCGGCTCGGCGGCGGCGCGCTTAAGCCGTGAGACAGTTTGGCTCTGAAAAAATTTCACGCTGTGCGTTGAATTTTCTTGCAATGCGTTCCGATTGTGCCTATTTGCCGGTCGCCCAAATTCGCACGTGCCTGTGGCCGTGTGTCGATCGGTAGGCATCCGGACAAGAGGCCGGACAGTCGCCTGGGGTTGGGGTGTTACCGACCTCACTACGTGATCGGCAGCCGGAGGCGAAACCGGCGCACCCCGCGCTCAACGGGGGACGCGGCTTAAAGCAACGACGGAGCGGGCTTTTTTGGTCTCGTTGGCCGTCCAAAGGTCAACACCGAAGAGGCTTGTCCATCTTGCCGGCCGTGCGGAACGGGTCTCCCGCTCCAATCCAAGGCAGCAGTACCGGCGTAAGAGCTGCCGCTTTGATCGTGTCCCCATCGCACGGTCAACGCCAAGCGCTCAGCCCCGGTGACGCCGGCCGCGTGCGCGAAATGCGCAAGCGGTCGAACTTCAACGCGGGCCGAAAGGCCCCCTTGAACCTTGATGAAGGAGCGCGCCAATGACCGAGCGCATCCGCGACTTTCTGCGCCGCCGCCACGAAAGCGGATTGGATGACGGGCCTTGCCTTGTCGTCGATCTCGACGTCGTGCGCGACAACTATCGCGCTTTTGCCAAGGCCTTCCCCGACAGCCGCGTGTTCTACGCCGTTAAGGCGAACCCCGCGCCCGAGCTTTTGTCGCTGATGGTTTCGCTCGGCTCCTGCTTCGACACCGCCTCGGTCGCCGAGATCGAGATGGTGCTCGCGGCCGGCGCCACGGCCGACCGCGTCTCCTATGGCAACACCATCAAGAAGGAGCGTGACATCGCGCGCGCCTTCGCGCTCGGGGTCCGTCTCTTCGCCGTGGATTGCAAGCCGGAGGTGAAAAAGGTCGCCCGCGCGGCGCCCGGCGCTCGTGTCTTCTGCCGCATCCTCTCCGACTGCGCCGGAGCGGAGTGGCCGCTGTCACGGAAATTCGGGTGCGAACCGACGATGGCCGTCGAGGTGCTCGAGCATGCCCTGGCGCTCGGCCTGGAGCCGCACGGCGTGTCGTTTCACGTCGGCTCGCAGCAACGCAACCAGCATGCTTGGGACCGCGCGCTCGCTTCGGCGGCAGCCGTCTTCAAGGAATGCGGCGAACGCGGCATCAACCTGGCCATGGTCAACCTTGGCGGCGGGTTTCCGGCAAAGTACCTGAAGAACGTCCCGTCGGTGAAAACCTACGGCGCAACGATCTTCAAGGCGCTGCGCAAGCACTTCGGCAACCGGATCCCGGAGACCATCGTCGAGCCTGGCCGCGGCATGGTCGGCAATGCCGGTGTGATCGAAGCGGAAGTCATTCTCGTCTCGACCAAGAGCGAGGAGGACGACGTGCGCTGGGTCTATCTCGACATCGGCAAGTTCGGCGGTCTCGCCGAGACCATGGACGAATCGATCCGCTACCCGATCCGGACGCCGCGTGACGGCGATGCGGTGACCCCGTGCGTGCTCGCCGGCCCGACCTGCGACTCGGCCGACGTGCTCTACGAGAGGCAGCCCTACCTGCTTCCGGTCAGCCTCGAAATCGGCGACCGGGTGTTGATCGAGGGCGCGGGCGCCTACACCGCAACCTACGCCGCGGTGGCCTTCAACGGCTTCCCGCCGCTGCAGGCCTTCCACATCTGATCCCTCTTGCTCCGGCGCGTTTCTACTCGTGCCGGAGCGCAACGGCTTAAAAGGAGCGGACCGATGACGATCATCCGGGAAGAGAAAGTGGCAGATGTCACCGCGCGCGAGGCTTTGCTCGACGAGGCTTACGGCACGGCGCGTTTTGCCAAAGCCTCCGAACGGCTGCGTGAGGGGCGCCTGCCGGCAAGCGGGCTGTCGTTGGTCGCGGTCGATAGCCGGTGGCTCGTCGGCACGGTGCGGCTGTGGAACATCGTGGCGGGTCCCGGCCGCGACGCGCTCCTGCTCGGTCCGCTCGCCGTCCATCCGGATTGTCGCAACCGTGGCATCGGCATCACGCTGATGCGCCGTGCGATCGCGCGCGCGCGGTTTGCCGGTCACGCCGCAATCTTGCTGGTCGGCGATTTGGCCTATTACGCCCGCTTCGGTTTTTCCGCAGCGTCGACCGGTGAGCTCTGGATGCCCGGCCGCTACGAGCGCGACCGGTTGCTGGCGCTCGAGCTCAAACTAGGCGCACTCGCCGGCGCGCGCGGGCTCATCAGCCCCACGGGAACGGTTGCGCCCAAGCCCGATCTCAACGCTCTCATCGGCGCCGAGCCCGACACGCTCGCCAAGCCCCAGAAGCGGCGCGCGCCGATGTGGCGCGCCGCCTGAAACGAACCGAACCCAACCTATTCTTTCAACGTGGAAAACGCCCCGGCTAATGATCTGCTGGGGGCGAATCGGTTATAATCAACCGGCTAAGTCAATTGGGAGGAGAGGATGGACGTACAGGCGCTCATTATTTGGCTGATCGTCGGTGCCATCGCCGGTTGGCTTGCGGGTATGCTCGTCAAGGGCGGCGGCTACGGGCTGATCGGCGACATCATCGTCGGCATCCTCGGCGGTTTGATCGCGGGATGGCTGTTGCCCCAAATCGGCATCGTCATCGGCAGCGGCATGATTGGCGCAATCATCAACGCCTTCATCGGCGCCGTTATCCTGCTGATCCTTCTGCGACTGGTCAGACGCGCTGCTTAAGGTACGCCGTAAGGGCGGCTGCAGGGCCTCGTCACGTCGGAAAGGCGATCTGGCAAGCTAGCCCTTCCGGACGCCAGTCGAAGCTCGATTTGCCTTTTAGTTGGCCGATCATGCGTTCCACGACCCGGTGGCCGAAACCTTGGCGCGTGGGTGGCTTCACCGGCGGACCGCCTGTTTCTATCCAGCGCAGCGTGAGCCGTCCGTCTCCCGGATGCGACCAGTTGACTTCGATGCGGCCTTCGGCCGTCGCGAGGGCTCCATATTTGACGGCATTGGTTACGAGCTCGTGCAAGATCACGGCGACCATCTGGGCGGTATTCGGCTCCAGCAACACTTGCGGGCCGTCAACGCGCACGCGCGCTTCGTTATCCCGCCGGTAAGGTGAAAGCTCCTGCATCGCGAGCGTGGATAGTTCTGCGCCGATCCAGCGAGATTGCACGAACAGCGAATGAACATTGGCCAGCGCCTGAATGCGCCCTTCGATTGCATTTTTTAGGCCGTCCGACGTGTCGGCCTGGGAAAGATTGACGGTCGCTTGCACGGTCGCCAGCAGGTTCTTGCTTCGATGCTCCGCTTCCCGGGCCAGCGTGGCGATCCTCTCCTGATTGCGCTTCTGCTCAGTAATATCCCGCGCGATCTTGGAAGCGCCGACGATTTTGCCCGCGGCATTTTTGACGGGAGAAACGGTCAGCGAAACGACGATCAAGCTGCCGTGTTTGCGCTGCCGGATCGTCTCGAAATGATCGATGCGCTCGCCGCGCCTGATACGCGTTAAAATCTCGCGCTCTTCGCCTTGCCGGTCTTGCGGTATGACGATCGTGATCGGCTGACCAATCGCCTCCTCGGCGGTGTAGCCGAAGACGCGCTGGGCGCCTGTGTTCCAGCTCGTGATAATACCGTCGAGGTTTTTGCTTACGATCGCGTCGTCGCTGGACTCGACTATGGATGCTAGCATGCGCAATCGCTGTTCGCTTTCGTCAAGGGCACGCTCGATATGCTTGCGCTCGGTAACGTCGCGGTTGACCTCGAGCACGGTATCGCCGCCGAGTAGTTGCATGCGACAGTCGACAGCGACTTCGCGGCCATCCTTGCAGATATGGTGGAGTTCGCCGGACCAATAGCGTTCCCTGCGCAACAGCGAATTCAGCTCGGAAAATTCAATCGGGAGCTTGGTTTGCAACAGGGAATGGCTGGTGTGGCCGATCGCCTCGTCCTGGGTGAAGCCGTAAAGCCGTTCGGCCCCGGCGTTCCAGAATTCGATCGCGCCGCCCAAACGCCATACGAGCATCGGCTCGTAGGACAGCATGAGCAGACTGGCTAAGCGATCGGAAAGTTCGGGGGTGGCTTCTGTCTCGGCAGACTCGCTATTGCGGCCGCTAGCAAGGCCCAACGTAGCGATGTCTTTACTCATTCGCGCAAACTCTGCTGGCCATAACACTCTCCGGCCACCGGGCCGTTTCGACACCCAAGATAGGCTTATCATCCTATCACCGCACTTAGGTCGCAACAAAAATTGCAGGCTAAGATATTAGGAAATAATAATTTTTTGCTTCATGCGTTCTATGCGTGCAATATAGATAGGCAGTACTTGACATATAGAAAATCAAATACAAATTCTATAATTAATGAGTATAAAGCTCATGAGAGACTCGGGCGCTCTCGAAGCCAAGAGAAGCTCAATAGGTACGAGGTTTTGCCATGGCATTGGGCCGCGTTGAACGTTTGCAGATCATGCTCACGGAAGATGAGTTGGCGGCGCTGGACGACTGGCGCTTCGCGCGACGCATGCCGAGCCGAGCGGCCGCCATTCGCGAAATACTCAGGCGTGGACTGGCCACTGAGGGATTCGTGCTCGCCGACAAGGGCGTAAAGTCCAAGGACTTCGGAATTCTCGCAAAACAAAAAACCAAGCTGACCAAGCGGGACTAGGGTGGCTGGCCCCCGACGGCCACGTCGATCCCGGGCCGCCGCCTAGGCGTCAGGATCCAACGTGAATAGCTCCTGCGAGTGGGAGACGCCACGCAGGGCGTATCGTCCGACCGAAACGAGCCGGCGTTTGATCTTACCCACGTCGGCAAACGTCGCCGACATCAGAACGGGCTGATCGACCGATCGGCACATCGCTGCAATGCGGCTTGCTTCGTTCACGGCCGGTCCGAGAACGGTAAAGTCGAGCCGCTCCCGGCTTCCGACATTGCCATAGAAGACCTTGCCGACGTGCAAACCGAGATACATGTCTGTGATCGGCTTGCCTTCCGCCGCACGGCGTTTTTTCAATTCGACGACGCCTTGGCGCGCCGCGATCGCGGCGGAGAGAGCCGCGTTGCAGGCGTGCATGCGGTCTTCGGCGGTGAAGATGGCAAGCGTGCCGTCGCCGATCAGCTTGAGCACATCGCCGCCATGGTCGTGGATTGCCGAGACAATGACGTCGGAATAGTCGTTCAGCAATGGGATCACCTGTTCTGGCGCAGTGTCGGTGATATGCGTGAAGCCTCGCAAGTCGCTGAACCAAATAACGGCGTCAATTCGCTCGGCACTGCCGCGGACGATCCGTCCGCTGAGCACGCGCTGGCCGGCGTCGCGGCCGAGATAGGTTTCCATCAGCGTTCGGGTCATGCGCGCGAGCGATACGGATTTGATCGCAAGAGCCAAGCACGGCACGATGCGCTGGAGCGCGGCGATTTGACCGTCGGTAAAGCCGTCGGATGTCGTCGTCCCCCATGACGAGTAGACTGCATCCATCTCTCCGATAATGCCTTCGGCTGCAAAGCGATTGATGATCGCGACATAGTCGGTCATCCCCGCCGCCAGCCATTCCGCAAGCAGCGAGAACTCGTCTTTTGTGCCGATATTCAGGCGGCGGCGCAGCAGCGACGCATCGGTTTGCAGCATCGTGTAGAAGGCGCTGCGCAGCCAGATATTGGTCGCTTGTGCGTCCAAAGATACGGGAACGGACGCATTGAGACCGTCCACGCTGGTGCGGCCATATTCGTGCACGGGGGATTCGTCGGTGTAGCCCCAGCGAAACAGACGGCCTTCGTGGACCGGATGGAGCGTGTCGATAAAGACATGCGCGCGGCCGAGCGGAATGCCGGCCGCGACACAACGATCACAGAAGACGGAAACCATGTCCGTTTCAGGAGCGCCGGCGAGGCCGGCTTGGGTCAGCCATGCCGACAGCTCGGTGAAGAAGCTTTCGTTCATGCGCGATATATAGGGATTTGCCGTCCGCGCGCGCGCCATGATTTCGCCGCGCCATTGGGGCGCTGCGATTGCGCTTGTTTCGCGAACATCGATCGGCTCGCCAACCGATATCGGAAGGCCGATTATCCCCGCTGCGGGGCCATCGCTGAAAATGCTTGCAACAGCTCCATCGGGAATGGAAAGACGATCAGCGATGTCCGTTCTCCGGCAATGTCGAAGAGGGTGCCGAGATAACGCAGTTGCATTGCCTGCGGCGCGCCGGCGAGGATTCGGGCCGCATCGACCAGTTTCTGCGCCGCTTGCTGTTCGCCCTCGGCATTGATCACCTTGGCGCGCCGTTCGCGTTCGGCCTCCGCCTGGCGGGCAATGGCGCGGACCATGCTCTCGTTGAGGTCGATGCGCTTGAGCTCGACATTGGAGACCTTGATGCCCCAGCCTTCGGTCTGCTTGTCGAGAACATCCTGGATATCGGCGTTGAGCTTGTCGCGCTCGGCCAGCATCTGGTCGAGATCGTGCTTGCCCAGCACCCAGCGTAGCGTGGTCTGAGCGAGCTGGCTCGTGGCCGCGAGATAGTTGCTGACTTGAATGATCGCACGTTCGGGATCGACGACGCGGAAATAGATGACGGCGCTGACCTTAACCGACACGTTGTCACGGGAAATTATGTCCTGCGGTGGAACTTCATCGACCACCACGCGCAGATCGACGCGCGCCATCTGCTGGACGAAGGGCATCAGCAGAAACAGGCCCGGGCCTTTCGTTCCGGTATAGCGGCCGAGGGTGAAAACGACGCCGCGTTCGTATTCGCGCAGAATGCGGATGGACGAATAGAAAATGATCAAGGCCAAGAAGGCGATAACGACGACGGCTGTCAATAACATGGCTGTGCTCCTTGTTGGTGTGATCCGTTCGACCCGCGGGCCTGCCAGAAAAATTCATGACATCAACGCAATTCTCCGGATTTCCGCTCGTGTTGAAATGAACTCAATGGCCGCTAGGCATGATCCGGAAAAGTGGCAATCGGTTTTTCCGAAAAAGATCATGCCTCATCAAATACCTAGAGCTGCAATCGGTTCAATTTGAAACGATTGCGCTCTAGGCAGGCCGAATGTCTTCGACGCGCAGGACGAGGCCGTCGCGTCCGACGATTTTGACGCGATTCCCGGCCGCGAGCGAGGTGTCCGATCGCGCCAGCCAGATCTCGCCCTTAACCCTTACGCGTCCTTCGCCACCCTGCCACGAGACCGTCTCGCCCTCGGCGCCAATGAGCGCCTCGCTGCCGGTTACCACCGGCCGCTTACGGGATTGCAACAGCGCCGCGAGCACGAACAGCAGCAGCACGGCGCTGCCGATCGCAGCGCCGGCGACAACTCCGCCCGAAAGAGTAGAGCCTGGCGCGCGGGCAGGGAACATCATCAACGCGCCGACGACGAAAGCGGCAATGCCGCCGATGCCGAGCGCGCCAAAGGCGCCGATATGAGCTTCCGCGATCATGAGGGCGACGCCGAAAAGCAAGAGCGCCGCGCCGGCATAGTTGATCGGCAGGAAGGCAAGCGCGTAGAGCGCCACCAGAAGGCTGATGGCGCCGACGAGGCCGGGCGCCACGGCGCCCGGATTTAAGAACTCGAAGATCAGCCCATAAACACCGATCAGCATAAGGATGAAGGCGACGTTCGGATTGGTCACGAGCGCGAGCAGTCTTGTGCGCCAATCGGGTGGCGCGGACACGATCTCGAGATTGGCGGTCTCCAGGCGCAATGGTTTGCCCGCGACCATCACCGTGCGCCCATCGATCTTGCGCAGAAGATCGGGGACGTCGTCGGCGATGACATCGATGACGTGAAGGGAGAGCGCCTCGCCGGCCGGCAGGCTAGCGGCAGAGCGCACGGCCTGCGTTGCCCAGTCCGCATTGCGACCGTTGAGCGCCGCAAGGCTTCGAATATAGGCGACCGCGTCATTGACGACTTTACGCGTCTCGGCATCCGCCGGCTCATCGGCCTTGCCCTCCTCCTGCTGCTTTTGTTCTTTTTGCTGCTTTTCACCACCCGGCACGAGCGGATTGCCGCCGAGCTGTACCGGCGTGGCGGCGCCGATATTGGTGCCGGGCGCCATCGCGGCGATTGCGCTTGCATAGGCAATGTACGTACCGGCGCTAGCTGCGCGCGCGCCATTCGGCGCCACATAAGTGGCGATAGGCACAGGAGAGGCCAAAATCGCGCTGATAATTTCGCGCATCGACGTGTCGAGGCCGCCCGGCGTGTTCATTCGCAGAATGACAAGCCGGTCCTCATCCGACCTCGCGACGTCGAGCTCGCGCACGATGTAGTCGGCGATCGGCGGACCAATGGCGCCATCGATGTCGATCACGAGTGCGCGTTCAGCCGCCGCAACCGCCGGCCCGGGCCCGGCAAACCCGACCAAAGTCAACAGTGCGACGAGCATTGGAGCGGCGCGCAACGCTCTCATCGCCCTTGCCTCATCCTTTGGACTGCGTTCCGGTTCGAATGGGAATGGCGGAGTCCGCGCCGTCTCCGGCAAGCTCGGCAGCGATCGCCGAAAGCTCGCTTTCAAGGGCTGCAACGCGGCCGCGCAGCTGATCGTCGTTGAGCTTCATGAATACGCTTGCCGCCTTGTCGGCAAGATCGGCCAGCATTGAGCGCTCTTCATGGCTGAGCGCGTTGCCGGTCGCATGCGGTCCATATAGCACGACCCCGATACAACGCAGCTGGTCGCCCACCGGAACAGCCAGGATCGGCCGCATCAGCCCGCTTGGGAAGCGGTTGCTCGCGGCGGCCTTGGCGTCGAGTTCGTAGGGCCGATGAGCATGAGCAGGCCTGAGCACCGGATCGTTCGGCTCGATTGTTCGCGCTGCGTCATCCCAAGACCGGTCCGCGGCCGTGCGCTGGAAAAGGCTATCCTGCTCGCGAAACACGCTTGCCGAAGCAAGCCCGAGCGCATCGTGAACGCCTTGGACAAGCTGCGTTTCGATTTCGCCATAGTCCCTCGCCTTCAAAACAGCGTCGCCGAGCTTTTCTCCCGCTTTTGCTACGGAGCGATTGAAAAACCAATCGACGTAGTGGACGGTAGTCTCGTGAAGCCGCGTGATAAAGAAAAGAAAAAGCGCTGCAATCGCGATCCAGACCCAAGTCGGTAACGTGACGCTTTCGCTGACGCCTTCGCGAAGGTAATCGATGGCCTGGTGCAGGAAGAGCGCCGGCAGGCTGAGAAGGACGCCGACAATTGTCACGCGGCGCAGCGGAATGCTGACCTTGACGACATAAGGCCTTCGCACCGCTTCAGTGACAAGCAAGCAAAGCACTCCGTTGACGAGATAGATCAGACCCCACAATTGCTCGGGCGGCGAGTAGCCCGGCCAGAAAAAATTAAGAAGTGTCGTCGTTGTGCCCGCGTCGGCGAAGACGAGTGCCGGCAATCCGATCACACAGCCCCAAATAACCCAGCGAAGGCGCTGGTAGTCCTGCGGCGGCAATTCGCTTTGCCGCAATAGCAGGATTACGAATCCGCACGCGGCGACGACGAGGCCACTCAACACCCCAGCCCTCGTGACGATCTCGGTCGGATAACCGATAAGATTGAAATAACTGGACGCCAGCAGCGCCGACAGCGCGATAGCGACAAAAGGCAAGCTGCGTTCGACGAGACGCCAGCGCGGCGTTATCTGGTCCGTCGGCGCCCGCAGCGCGAACCAGATGAAGCCTGCCGACCCAATCCCCTGCGCGATGGCGCCAGCGATATTCTGCGTGAGCAGCGCGATCGGCGACAAGCGCTGCAAAAACGCATAAAACTCCGCGGACTGGCCTGGATTGAACCAAATGACATAAAGGAAAAACCCCCAGGTCATCGGTCCCGGCCTCGTCCAGACAAGCCAAGCCGCAGCAAGAATAACGAGTATCCCGGCAAGCTGATCGAGCAGCAAAACCGTGAGCACCCAGCCGTCATACGGCCGTTGTTTGGCGACGATGTCGACTTCTCGCGCCGGTCGGTCCGCGGTTGCGGCGATCGCAAATTCGCCGTGCCGCTGATCGGCGACGAGGCGGAAGCCTCCGAGCGCCGCCATCGCACTCGCGCATCTGGGCGTGTTCAGGGGAACGCAACGCATCCGCTCCAGATCGAGCCTGTCGCCCGCACGAACGCCCGCTTGGAAAGCAGGCGAATCCGCCTCCTCCCGGAAGGGTCCCTGCACATCGGTGATCAGGCCGTCATTGTTGGAATAAAAGCCGAACGACCCAAGCGGCCGGTAGAGCCGGTGGAAGTCGGGTACGACCATCGCCAGTGCCCAGAAAGTGAGCGCCGCAAGCAGAATGCGACCCGCAATGTTCCTATAAGCGCGCATGGTCCCGTTCAACGCCCTCGGAAGCCGGATGAACTCTCAAACCTGCCTTTCCAGGGCGCCGGCGGCAAGCAAGGATATCGCTTCCTCGTCGCCGCCTTCGGCCGCTCGCGCGAGCAACGTCGCAATTGATTCAGATCCTTTCGTTTTATGCCTTTCTCTGAAATCAGATAATCGTTTCACCAAGGCTTCATGGTCCACGAGCATGCGCAAGGCCGTCAGAAAATCGCCGCCTTGCATATCCCTTATAAGATCGTAGCCTTCGGCAAACTTATCGTTGGTCATCAGATGCCTGGCGCGTGCAACCACACATGCGTTCTCAACGACGTCGAACTTGAACTTGATCTTGACTTTACCGATCATGTTCGACGCTCCGCGGGCCTGCTCCCGTTCGAAGTCGAGTGCATGTATCTGTATGAGTGCATGTATCTGTATGATGGTGGGCCAATTTCGGCAGGCGAGCAAGAAGTGCATGGTGTTGCCCGAGCGCCACGCCCCTGCGCGATTTTGGTATTTGCCGACCGAGTGGGTTGACGCGTTTGGGCGTTGGGCGGACGATATTCGGGCTTGTCGTGATGCTAGGATTGGTTCGTCACGTCGCAGCATTTTCCATCAATAACCGGACTCGCCGGGGATGTGGAACTTTCCGGGGAGTAACGGGGGGCCGTATGCCCGTGCCAGGTCTAAGATACGGTTGCATTGTCGTGCTGGCCGTTCTTGCGGGCTGCGCTCCCTCTCTTAAAAACGATTCGACCGGCGCGATCGACCAAACCAATGTCGGCAAGGATTATTGGCTGACCGGCACGGTCCATTTTTGTCCGGCGCCCAACGCCAGCGCAAAATGTCAGGATCTTGCTGAAGGACATCTGAAGACCGACAGCGTCCAGAAAGGTGTCAAGGAAACGCCGCTGGGAAACGTAGCGTCATCGGAGTCCTATTACCACGTCACTCTCAATGACGGCCGCGCTGGCTATATCCAGACCTCTGAGCTGCAGGCTCGCAGCACCGATACCGATCCGGTCAAAGCGGATTGCAAGCGTCGCGGCGATCCGCGCATCGGCATGTCGGCCCAACAGGTGGAGGCGACGTGCTGGGGCAAACCCGATCAGGTCAACCATAGTGAAAAAGAGGGAGTGGTTTTCGATCAATATGTCTACGGCAACAAGAACAAATACGTGTATCTGCGAAACGGCGTAGTCGTTTCGATCCAGGTCATCGGGTCGCGAACGTGACCTGATAAATTTCAGGCGATCGAGCCCCGGAGTTGTCTTTGCCGGAACCCGTCGGCGCTTGCGGGCGACGCCGGCGCACTCTCACGAAGGACGGCGGTGGGTTCCGAAAAATAAAGTGGAACCAAGCAGTTATTACACACCTCGCGTACCGTGCGATCGCGCGTCACCATCAATTTATCACCTGTTTTGCCCAATTTGGCCGTGACCTTAGGTTCAGATCAGGCCTGGGGACACGAGGGACGGGGGATCAGTCATCGACCTTGGCCGTGGTCTGGGTCGTCGGCCGACGCTCTCGGCGAATCCATGGCCAGCTACGGGCGAAGTTCCGATTTCAGCCGCGACAGACGCATAGCCAAAAAGCCCCGCCCGGTAGCGGAGACTTCGGGGCGGGCGGCGGCCGCGAGCGGCGCGCCTTCGCGTGCCTCAAAATCGCCGAAGGCGAAGCTGCGGTCACGCGAGAATTGCGGCGTCGACGAAGCGTTGTCGAAAATCGCCGAAGTCTGGAAGGACATTGAATCTCACCGGCGCACTCCGCCGAAGAGAACGGCGAGGTCGTCGCGGCGCTGATTTTCTGTTCAGCGATGGCGGCGCCGATGATTTTTAGTTCCATCGATGCGAAGCGGGTATCGTGAAATCGTGGGAAGTCGCGTACGCACTGTATCTGGTATCAGCAACAAACACGGCGTCATACACGTGGCCTTGATCGCGCAAATTGTCATAATAGCAACGCACTACCGCCCAAATGCGCGGCAGGAATGCTCTCGCTGTTTAGACTTCGCGATTCGAAGTGGTGCGTTCTTCGGCTGAGTACGTGCCCAAACAGCGATGGAGGGGTCATGTTGGGGACAAAGATCCTGCCGGCCGTTCTTGTCGCGGCGCCCGCGGCATTATGGCTGGCTGCTCAACCAAGCTTCGGCGAGACCGCCGGCGATACCTGCAGGGCCAGTCCCGGCGCTGCCGCGCCACAGGGCCTGCATTGGTACTATCGCGTCGATCGCGCGACCAAACGACACTGTTGGTATCTGACAACGGGAGGGATCCATGTTCATTCATTCGCGAATGTGGCAGCACCTGCGCCGTCTCAGCATGAAAACTCCGGCGAACCAGCCGGGGCAGCAACAAACACCGCCGTACAAACAGCAACTCCGCAAACGCCAGCTTCACAAACCGCAAGCGCCGAAGCACCACTACCCGAACCATCGGTCCGCCAGCATCGCGCAATAGACTTTTCGGCGCGCTGGCAGGAGATGCCAAAGTCACTTGATTTGGATGCGCACGACGTCACGCCGCCGAGCAACGATTATGCCGGCGAGGGTGGTGCAACGATTGCGGTGGCCCAAATGCCGTCGTCGCCGTTCGTGATTGCGGACCAGGACGGTACTCGGGAACAGAGCAACGGGTTGCGGCAGCGTTCGAAACCCGGCACGGGTTTCGGATCGATCCTGCTCGCTTGCGGGCTTGGGATTTTGTTTCTTTTCCTCTGCCGCGAAGCCTTGAAGCTCGCGGGCATGCTGCGCCTCGAGGCCAAGCGCCGGCAGGCGCGTGCCGCGTTTCCCGAATCGTTTCCCATGGCCGCTCCAACCGCTGACGTTGACGAGATCACACCCGACAATGCGTTCGGGCCGGCGCTCGTACCCGATATTTTAGACAGCGACGCCGAAATAAGCTTGAGCGACTTCGTGAGTATCTTGCGACGAGCCGATGCGGCGCCGTATTCGCCGCGCTCATTCGCGCCGCCCGGCCAGCAGGCGCCCAGCCATCAATTAGCGAAAATTCCCGCTGTTCGGCGGATCTTGAGACGAAAATCTCTTAGGCGCTCACATCTCGCGCTCAAGGCGTCAAGCCGCAGCTACGCGGCGGTGTAACCCGTTTGTTGGAGTAACCGAGAAAGATGGTATCGATGACATCGTCGCCTTTGGCACCGAGTGACCATATTCACGATCGCGATTTCGACATTCGCGATTTGGATGACGAACGCGATCTGCACAATCAGCGCTTCCCGAGATCGAGCGATCCGCTCTTGCGGAGCCGGTCGCCGGTCGCCAAGCGGTCGATCCGCAAACGGATATTCCGGACGCTTACTCGCTTTATCGTGACGGTTCTGATCGGCGTCGGCCTGACGCTCGGCTGGCAAACCTACGGCGAGCAGGCAAAGGAGCTCACCAGAACTTGGGTCCCGTCCGTCGCCTGGATGCTGCCCCAGCCGGATCCGAAGCCGCCTATTGACGCCGACGTCTTGCCGGAAATGGCGCAGCAGATAAAACTCATTGCGCTCGATGTAGCCATCGTCAGACGCAATCTCAGCCAACTTGCTACCAACCAAGATCAGCTTGCGGCCAAGCAAGATCAAATGAGGCAGAACATCGCTTCGCTTCAGGAAATCGAGCAGGACGTCAGGCAGAAGTCTTTGTCGCTACCAGTGCCAAAGCCGGCTGTCCCGCTTGCGCCAAAGCCGGCGCTTCATCCCACCGCGCGGAATTCTCCGCCAGCCGCGCCGCAGTGACGCTAGAGCGTCTGAGCAAATCCTATTTGCGGTAAGCAGCGAGAAAAGTCTTCACTGCGAGGTCGACGACATACCTTGTTCGTTCGGGTTTGGGCGCGTCGCTGAAATTAAACAGCACCGGCTTGAACAGTGTCGACTGACAAGCGTCCAGGAACTGTGCGGCCGCCACTTCGGCGTCGTCGACGGAAAGCGTACCGGCTTCGGTTTGCGCGCGCAGATAGCCTGCGAGCTTGGCGATACCGACCGCGGGGCCGGTTTCATAGAACACCTTGCCGATCTCCGGCATCCGATCGGCGATGGCCACGACCGTGCGCAGAGCCGATGCCTTTTCCGGACGGCAGAGAAACTCGATATAGGCGACGCCAAGCCGAGTGAGGACGCCTTCCACATCGCGATTGCCATTGTCGAGGTCGAAGGTGCCTTCCACGTGGACCAGGCATTCCTCGTGGACGATGGCCTGGAAGAGCTGCTCCTTATTGTCGAAATAGACATAGAGCGTGCCCTTTGAGACCGCAGCCGCGCGCGCAATGTCGCTCATGCTGGCCGCATCAAATCCGTGCTGCAGAAAGATGGAGCGTGCTCCCTCGACGATTTGTCGCCGTTTGGCGTTGTCGTCGGCGGTGATGGGGGGCGATTTGAGCTGAGCTTGGGCCGCCATTGCGCTCTCTCCTTTGGGAGCCGGGAGAATCCTGCCAATCCATCAATATCTTATGCGATTCGTCAATTTTAGCTGACCGAACCGTTCGGTCATATTGACTGCTTGTTCTGCCGATTATATAAGTGACCGAACCGTTCGGTCAATGACACGATTCACTCTGGACGGTCGAGGTCACGAGTGGAGCGCGCCATGTATCGCGAGCAAAACCAAGACACAAATACCAACCTTCCGGCCCTTTTCGATAACCCAGCACGCCGGTCCGAGCTAGATCGGAGTGGCGCGGGCGCGCATAGCGTGGGTAGCGGCGTTGGCGCCGAAGGCGAGGCGAGGGTGCCACGCCGCTGGGGTCTGCGCCTGAACAAGCGAACGCTGCTTGCGTCTGCCATTGCCGTCGCGATGCTCGGCGGCGGTTTTGCCGGGGTCCGGTGGTGGCTGAACGGCCGGTATATCGTCTCCACCGACGACGCCTATGTTTTCGCCCACAACAGAACGCTGGCGTCGAAGATTTCGGGTTATGTCGACAGCATTCCCGTGCAAGACAATGCGCGAGTCCACGCCGGCGATGTGATCGCCACCATCGACAACGGCGACTATCGCCTGGCCGTCGACGCAGCGCGCGACAAGGTGGCGACGCAACAGGCGACGGTCGATCGCATCGGGCGTCAAATTATAGCGCAAGGCGCCAATGTCGATCAGGCCAATGCGCAAATGGTTTCCTCGAAGGCCAATGCCAAAAGGATGCAGCTGGAATTCGAACGACAGCAGGCGCTTGCCGTCCAGAAATTCGCCAGCCAGCAGACCTTGGAACAGGCCGAGGCCAATCGCGACCAAGCCGTCGCTGCCGTGCAGAGTGCGCAAGCAACCATCGATGCCGCCAAGGACAATCTCGATGTTCTGACCGCTCAGAAACAGGAAGCCGCCCGAACGCTCGAAGAGCTCAAGACGGCGCAGGCGCAAGCCGAACGCAACCTGTCGTTCACGGTCATTCGCGCGCCGGTCGACGGCGTGTTCGGCAACCGCGCGGTGCAGACCGGAGACTACGTGCAAATCGGCCAGCGTATCGCGAGTCTTGTGCCGCTGAGCGATGTCTACGTCGATGCGAATTTCAAGGAGACGCAGCTGGCGCGCATCCGGCCCGGCCAGTCTGTTTCCATCAGCGTCGATGCGCTGCCGGGCGACACGATCAAAGGCCGCGTGGCCTCGTTGTCGCCGGCCTCGGGTTCGGTTTTCTCGTTGCTGCCGCCCGACAATGCGACCGGCAACTTCACGAAGATCGTGCAACGGCTGCCGGTGCGGATCGAAGTGCCGTCGACGCTCGCCGCGCAGCATCTGTTGCGGCCCGGAATGTCGGTCGTCGTCGGCGTCGATACGCAGCCCGCACATGGCACGGAGGCCAGCCTGACTTCGGCCGCCGCGGCGGCCGAGGCGAACCCCGGCTCACGCTAAACTGCAGGGTGGTCGCGATGACCGAACTCGCCATCACTTCTCCTTCGATTGGCGGCCGGCCGGCGCCGGTCGTCGCGGGCCTATTCGATGCAATCCGGCCGCGGCGGCTGATCGCCTTTCTCGCTATGTGCTTTGGGATGTTCATGGCGTTCCTGGACATCCAGATCGTGTCTTCGTCGCTCAATGAAATTCAGGCCGGCATTTCCGCCTCGGCCGACGAAATTCCGTGGGTGCAGACGGCCTATTTGATCGCCGAAGTCATCGCGATTCCGCTCTCCGGCTTTCTGTCGCGCGCGCTCGGCACCCGCATCTTGTTTTCGATCTCCGCCGCCGGATTTACGGTGGCGAGCGTTCTGTGCGGCATGAGTTCTTCCATCAACGAGATGATCGTGTGGCGTGCACTGCAGGGCTTCATCGGCGGCGGCATGGTTCCGACGGTCTTCGCGTCAGCCTATTTTATCTTCCAAGGGCCTCGGCAGAAATATATCGCGCCGGTCGTCGGCTTGATCGCGACCCTCGCCCCGACCATCGGGCCGACAGTCGGCGGATATCTAACCGACGCCTATTCGTGGCATTGGCTGTTTTTCATCAATGTCGTGCCGGGCATTATCGTGGCGATATCGACGTTTCTGCTGGTCGATTTCGATCAGCCGGATCTGGCGCTCCTTAAGCATTTCGATTGGTACGGGCTCATCAGCATGGCCGGATTTCTGGGCGCACTCGAATATGTGCTCGAAGAGGGGCCGCGCTACGAATGGTTCGACGACAATACCATCGCGGCCGTCGCGGTCATTTCGGCGGTCTCGGCGGTGGTGTTCTTCATCCGCGTGCTCACCGCCCAAGCGCCGATCGTCGACCTGCGTGCGTTCGCCAATCGTAATTTCGCGGTCGGCAGCCTGTTCTCGTTCGTCCTCGGCATCGGGCTGTACGGATTGACCTACCTCTATCCCATCTATCTGGCGCAGGTGCGCGGTTACGACGCGCTGATGATCGGGGAGACCATGTTCGTCTCCGGCCTGGTGATGTTCGCTACCGCGCCCATCGCCGGCCAACTCAATGAGAAAATCGACCCGCGCTACATTCTGGTGGCGGGTTTCGTCTTCTTCGCGATCGGGACGTGGCAAATGACCTATGTCACGTCGGATTGGGATTTTAGGGAATTGCTGTGGCCGCAGATCTTCCGCGGTGTCGGGCTGATGTTCGCCATCATTCCCGTCACCAACACGGCGCTTGGTACGCTCCCGATCGAGCGCGTCAAGAACGCCTCCGGCTTGTTCAACCTGATGCGCAATCTCGGCGGCGCCATCGGCCTTGCCGCGATCAACACCTGGTTTAACGATCGCATGGATTTGCATCTCAGCCGTCTGCATGAAGCGATCAACGGTGCAAATATTGCTGCGACCGAAACGCTGGCGAACCTCGCCGCGCGATTTCAAGGATCGGACGCGAACGCGCAAGCTCTCAAGGAGATGATGGGCATTGTGCGGTTGCAGGCCGCGGTCATGAGTTACGCCGACGTATTTCTGTTGATGACGGCGCTGTTCCTCGGCCTTGCGGTGTTTGGCCTTCTCATGAAGCGACCGAACGCCGGAGCCGGCGCGGGAGCAGGACACTGATCTTCGATCGACGGCGCCTTCGCTGCGCGCCCTTCCCCGCGAAGAAGAGTTAAGCGGCCTGTCCGCTTATCTGCCGGTCGGTCGAGGAGCCATTTTTGCCGCCCGCCATTTGGCCCCGACTCCAGCTCCAGAGCGTCGCGATTTCCTGAGCCGCCCTGCCGTCGTGCGCATATTCGGTGACGCCGAGCCCAGCCGCGATCGCGTCCTGAAAATCCATGCGCGCAGACAGCATCGGCTCGGCAAGAATGCCGAGGCGGTTCAAGCTTTTGGCGGCTTCGCTCGCACGCGTGCTGCGATAGGTTGGCGGGCATTGGTTGAGAACGAAGGCGGCTTTGCGCTTTGCCAGGTAGACCGCGCGGAAAGTCCCGGTGGTAGCCTCGATATCCAAGCGCGTCGGCCGAGCCGGCAGAAGGCAAAGGTCAACGACTTCGGTGACGAGCCGGATGGCCACGCTCTCGGTGCAGGCGGTGTCGAAAATGGCGAGCGTGAAGCCGGCCCCGGCAAGGCCTTCAAGAATTGATTTCAGCCGGTGGAGCCGCTCAGGTTCCAGCGGCTCGACGATGACCTCATTTCTGGCCTTCGCCACCTCTCGGCGTTTTCCCCAGCGGCACAGCGATCCCTGCGGATCGAGGTCGAGCGCAATCACCTTCTCACCAGCGTTTGCGGCGGCCTCGGCGAGCGAAGCCGCAAGCGTCGTTTTTCCTGTTCCGCCTTTTAGTGTGAGGAATGCGATGCTACGCATCAAACAGCCCTTTGACGCATCATGTGTATGGGGTTCGGTATCTCGATATCGACGGCGAGCGTGGATACGGACTTGCCGCGATCCATCTTGATCTGCACCTTGTCGGGATTGAAGGAGATATGGCGACTGATCAAAGCGAGAATTTCTTCGCGTAGAACGCCAAGCAGATCGGACTGGCTGCGCGTACTGCGCTCGTGCGCAAGCAGGATTTGCAGGCGTTCGCGCGCAACGGGCGCGGTGCCGCGGTGAAACATGTTAAACAGGTTCATGCTGCTTTCCGTCCGAACAGCTTATTGAGAATGCCACGGCTGTCGCTGGGGATCTGCATGGCGACTTCTTCCCCCTTGAGCCGTCGCATGGCGTCGAAATAGGCGCGCGCCGGCGCGCTCGATGCATTGTTAAGCGTCACCGGCGTTCCGACATTGGAGGCGCGAAGCACCTCTTGGCTCTCGGGAATGATGCCAAGGAGCGGTATCGAAAGGATCTCGAGCACGTCATCGATCGACAGCATTTCGCCGCGCGCCGCGCGCCCAGCCTGATAGCGCGTGATCAGCAGATGCTTCTCGACGCATTCGCCGCGCTCGGCCTTCACCGTCTTGGAGTCGAGAAGTCCGATAATCCGGTCGGAATCGCGAACCGACGATATTTCGGGATTGGTGACGATGATTGCGGCGTCGGCATATCGCATGGCCAACGTCGCGCCGCGCTCGATTCCGGCGGGGCTGTCGCAAATGATCCAGTCGAATTTCGTGCGGAGCTCCGCGATCACCTTGGCGACGCCGTCCTCGGTGAGCGCATCCTTGTCGCGGGTCTGGGATGCCGGCAACAGGTAGAGGTTTTCCAGGCGCTTATCGCGGATGAGCGCTTGCGGCAGCTTCGCCACGCCGTGAATGACATTGATGAGGTCAAAGACGACGCGCCGCTCGGCCCCCATAATAAGGTCCAGATTGCGAAGGCCGACGTCGAAGTCGACGACCGCGACTTTCTCGCCGGCTTGGGCAAGAGCGGCGCCTAGGGCGGCCGTTGAAGTGGTTTTGCCCACTCCACCTTTGCCCGATGTCACAACCACGACACGGGCCGATCTCTTGTCGTTCATCTTCCGTGACCTTTCGCTGGTTAGTTCATGGCCGAAATCTTCAACGTGCTGCCCTCAAGCCAAGCCTGGACCGGGCCGTTGCGCAGGGTGTCTTCGATTTCATCCGCCGTCTTGTAGTAGCCGCCGATGGCCAAGAGCTCGGCTTCGAACTTGTGGCAAAAAATGCGGGCGCGCAGATTGTCGGTCGCTCCGGCCATGGCTTGGCCGCGCAGCGCGCCATAAACATGGATCGATCCGCCGGCGATGATTTCGGCGCCGGAGGCGACCGAGCCGAGAACGGTGACATCGCCTTCGGTAAAAACAACCGATTGGCCGGAACGCACCGGACTCTCGATCAAGAGCGAGGCGGCTTTCGGCGGCGGCGCAGGAGCGGGTTTGGCGGCGGGTCTCGGCGCCTGCTCGGGGGCGTCTGGATTGTTCGCAGCTTGTCCGCTCCGAAGCTTCGGAGGGAGGTTTGCCGCCTCATCGGCAAAGTCGCCGTTTTCGATCCCCAGCACACGAATATTGCGCTCCCGAAGACTGGCCACCAGGTGCGCAATGCCGTTCTCGCTCAATCGAACCACCGACAGATCGAGCGCGACCGGATGTCCGGCAAAAAAGCCCTTGGATCGTTCGAGACTAGCGTCAAGGTCGGCCAGCCAATCGGCGATGGGCGCGCGTGGCGTGATAACGAAAGCCATATAGGTGCGCGCCCGAAACGTGAGCAATTTGCGTTGATCGAGAGCGATTGACACCGTGCCCCTCTGATTCTCGTGATTCTTGATTCGTTAAAAATCTGCGCAAATGTGGTTAACGAATGGTTAATAATTTCGCGCCCGGAGCCCCGGGGCGTATAAATTTATGAAAGAGGGCCTAAGGCTGCGGCCGGGACTGGGATGGCGAGGCCTATTTCCGCGATTGTGCGGCAAGAAACTTGGCTCGGCCTTCAGACGTATTTGAGCGTGAGGCCGCCGTCGACGGTGAGCAGGACGCCCGTGACATAGCGGCTTTCGTCGCTTGCGAGATAGACGGCCGCCCACGCGACATCCCAGGCATCGCCTCCGAAACCCATCGGAACTTGGCGATCGCGCACGCGCCACATTTCCTCGATATCGCCGTCGGCGTAGCTTGCGGCGAGGCCCGCGCTCCTTTCGACCATCGGGGTCTTCATCAGCCCCGGCAGGATCGCATTCACCCGGACTTTTCGGCTCGCATATTCGACCGCCGTGGTGCCGGTGAGGTGATTGAGCGCGGCCTTGGTCGCGTAATACGTCGCGTAGGGCACGCCGGTGTAGCGGATCGACGCAATCGAGGAGATATTGACAATCGAACCGCCGCCCTGACGGACCATCAGCGGGATCGTGTGCTTCATCGTGAAGAACGCGCCCTTGAGGTTCGCGGCAAACACCCGGTCCCAATCGCTTTCCGACACTTCGACCACGCCGCCGACCTCGGCGAGGCCCACATTATTGTCGAGGATATCGATGCGGCCGTAAGTGGAACCGCAGGCTTCGACCATAGCGGCAACATCGGCGCTTCTGCTGACATCGCAGTGGCAGGCCGTCGCTTCGCCGCCTTCAGTTTTGATGAGGGCTACGGTCTCTTCCGCGGCCGCCGGATTAATGTCGGCGCAGAACACGCGCGCCCCTTCGCGGGCAAAGGCGACCGCGGTTGCCTTGCCGTTTCCCCATCCCGGCCCGATCGAGCCGGCGCCGACCACGAGCGCGACCTTGCCTTTGAGACGATCGGCCATCTTTAGCCTTCTCCTTGTTTCGTCGCATCGAGGTCGCGCAATTTAGTCTTGAGGATTTTGCCGTAATTGTTCTTCGGCAGCGCGTCGACGAAGACGTAGTCTTTTGGGCGCTTGAAACGTGCGATGTTCTTCAAACACAAGGCGTCGAGCTCGTTGCAATCGGCTTCGCCCACCACATAGGCGACGACAACCTCGCCCCATTCGGCCTCCGGCCTGCCGATCACCGAGACCTCGCGCACCAGTGGGTGTTCGAGGAGAATTTCCTCGACCTCGCGCGGATAGATGTTCGAGCCGCCGGAAATGATGACGTCCTTGGAGCGATCCTTAAGCGTGAGGTAACCCTCGCCATCGAAGGCACCGATGTCTCCGGTGTGCAGCCACCCGCCTTTGAGGGTCGCGGCCGAGGCTTCCGGATTGCGCCAATAGCCGGGCATCACGACGTTGCCCCGGCACAGCACCTCGCCGGCTTCGCCCACCGGCAATTCCCGGTCGTCGTCATCGGCGACGATTGCTTCGATCGTCGCGAACGGCCGGCCGGCGGAGGCCAATCGTTCGAACCAGCGCGGATGATAGCGGTCGGCAATCTCCTGTTTCGACAGTGTCGTGATCGTCATCGGACTTTCGCCCTGACCGTAGATCTGCGCGAAACATGGGCCGAACCGCTCCACCGCGCTGCGCGCATCGGCGACATACATCGGCGCACCGCCCCAGACGATGGTCCGAATATGCGCGGGGTTGCATTGCGCGGGGCAGTCGACGAGCCTTTTGACCATCGTCGGGGCGGCGAACATCGAACTGCGCGGCCACGCTCCGAACAGGGCCAACACTTCCTCGGCATCGAAGCCGCGCGATTCGGGCACCACATTGACGCCGAGCCGCGCTACATGCGCCATCATGTAAAGTCCGGAACCGTGGCTCATCGGCGCGGCGTGGACGAGCGGATCGCCCTGCGCCAGCGAGTTGACCTCGGCGAGATAGGCGTAGCTTTCCGCAGCGAGAACTCGATGAGTCAGCATCGCGCCTTTCGGCCGGCCGGTGGTTCCGGACGTGTAGAAAAGCCAAGCCAGATCTTCGCCGCGCGATCGCCAAACATCGACCGGGTCAGCGGTGAAGAGCGCTTCGTATTCCGCGCTGCCGATGGTGACGAGCCGTTCGAGCGTCGCTGGCGCATGGCTCTCGATCTCGGCTGTGACATCATCGGTGGCAAAGCAGGCGCGTGCTCCGGAATGTTCCAGGATGTAAGAAAGCTCGCGCCCATGCAGCTTGGCATTGGCTGGCACGGCGGCGAGGCCCGCGTGCCATGCGCCGAACATCACCTCGATATATTCCGGGCAATTCTTGGCGGCGATGGCGACGCGATCGCTAGGTTGCAGCGCGAACCTTTCGCGCAATGATGAGGCAAGCTGTGCCGCGCGTCTGGCCAGGTCGCCGTATCGTCGAACAACCTGCGAACCCAATCCAACTGCGGGCATTTCCCCGTGGCTCAAGCCAGCGCGTGCGAGCCAATAAGCGAGATTCATGATGCGACGGCGCCTCGTTCATATCCTGGCGAGATAAGGTTCGAGCGCGGCAAGACTTTCGAGGTTGTGCGCGGGCGCGAACAAATCGACGTAGGGCAGGGCTGCCTGCATGCCGCGGGCTTGCGGGGAATAGTCGCGCCATCCGATCAGCGGATTGAGCCAGATGATCTTGCGGCAACGGCCGCGCAGCCGGCGCATCTCCCGGGCAAGCTGTTCCGGCGCGCCGGTGTCGTAACCGTCGGAAACGATCATTACGGCGGTGCGCGAATTGATGACGCGGCGCGCATGCCAGCGATTGAAGGTGGCGAGGCTCTCGCCTATGCGCGTGCCCCCGCCGATGCCCTGCGCCATCAACGATAGCCGCTCGACGGCGCGCGTGACGTCGCGGTCGCGCAGCGAAGGCGAAACGTGCGCGAGCCGCGTGTGAAAGACGAAGGCCTCGGCTTCGCGGAAGGCGTCAACCACGCCGTGCAGGAAGCGCACAAAGAAAGCCGTGTAGAGGCTCATCGACCCCGAAGCGTCAAGCAGCACGACAAGCCGCAAAGGCTTTATCTTTCGCCGGCGCCAAGCCAGATCGATCAGTGTTCCGCCATGCGAAACGTTGCGATGAATGGTGCGGCGGAGATCGAGGCGGCGCCCGCGCCGCCGGATCTGCTCACGGCGCACCAGGCGGGCGCGCATGATGCGGGCAAGGCGCGCAGCAAGCGCGTACGTGGCGGCCACCTCGTCGGGATCGACGATGTGGCGCAGGTCGACCGCCATCAAATTTTCACCGCGCGAGGCGCCTTCGCTGCGACCGCGCCTGCCGGCGGATTGCTCGTTGCCGTCGCTGCGCCGTTCGACACGGTCCGGAAGCTCGAGAGCTTCCGATGGGACGCTCGCTTCGGCGAGACGACGCCCAGGAGCATGGCTTGTGCTCGATATCTGCGAGAGGATCTGCCGCGAGCGCATGCCGTGCCCGCGCCAGAAAGCATCGAAGATTTCGTCGAAGCGTTCCCAATCGGAATGGGTGGCACAAAATAACGCGCGCAAGGCAGGCTTGAGCGCTGAAGGCTCGATCGCGGCAGGCGAGGCAAGGATCTGCAGCGCATCGCGCGTTTCGGCAAGACCGACCCGGAACCCGTTGTCGCGCAAAGTGCGGGCAAAACCGGCGAGCCGGCGGCCTGTGCCGAAAGCCTGCCCTTCGCCTCTTACGGCGCGTTGTGTCGTTCCGTCGGGCCGGCAGACCGCCGGGCTCATTACGCCACTTTTCCAAGAAGCCGCTCGCTCACTTCGCGCGTCATGCGGCTGCGATCTTCGTGCGTCTTGAGGAGGCACATCATCGTCTCGTAGACGGCCTCCGGCTCCTGCCGCAGGTCGTGCACTTCGAGGCCGGCGAGCGTCGCCGCCCAGTCGAGCGTTTCGGCCACGCCAGGCACTTTGCGCAGCTCCTCCTTGCGGACGGCAGCGACCATGCGTGCAATCTGCACGGCGAGCGTAGCGTCGATGCCGGGCGTCCGGGTCAGGATGATCTTGGCTTCACGGTCGACGTCCGGAAAGTCGATGTAGTGATAAAGGCAGCGCCGGCGCAGCGCATCGGAGAGTTCGCGGGTGCCGTTTGACGTGAGCACGACCCGCGGAATAGCGACGGCCTTGACGGTTCCCAGCTCGGGAATGCTGACCTGGAAGTCGGACAACAGTTCCAGAAGAAACGCCTCGAACTCCTCGTCCGCGCGATCCACTTCGTCGATCAAGAGCACCGGCGGCGAGGCGCGGCGGATGGCGGCGAGAAGCGGCCGCTCGAGCAAATATTTCGCCGAGAAAATGTGCTCCTCGGTCGCGTCGGCACCTTCGCCGATGCCTTCACGGGTTTTAATCGCCAGAAGCTGGCGCTGATAGTTCCACTCGTAGAGCGCGGCGTTCTGGTCGAGGCCTTCGTAGCATTGCAATCGGATCAATTCGGCGCCGTGAACGGACGCAAGCGCCTTGCCGACTTCGGTCTTGCCGACGCCAGCCTCGCCTTCGAGGAGCAGTGGGCGCTTGAGAAAATCCATCAGCCACAGGGCGGTCGCGATGTCGTGGTCGGCGACATAGCCGGCGGCTGCGAGTCTTTCCGAGATGTCGTCGCGCTTGAGCGTCATGCTCACGCATGTAGTCCGAGCTTTTCGGCGGCCGTCCAGGTGCGCCAATGGTCGTGCGGCATCTGGATATGCGTCGAGCCGAGGAACGCGAATGCATCATTGATTGCGTTCGAGAAGCATGGCACGCCGCCGACATTGGGACTCTCGCCGACGCCCTTGGCCCCAATGGGATGATGCGGCGATGGCGTCGTCGTCCAATCGGTTTCCCAGTGCGGTGTCTCGACCGCGGTCGGCAGGAAGTAATCCATGAACGATGCCGTAGTGACGTTACCCTCGTCGTCGTAATGAATCTCCTGGCCCATCGCGATGCCGAAGGCTTCGGTCAGGCCGCCGTGGATCTGGCCTTCGATGATCATCGGATTGATCCGCGTGCCGCAATCGTCGAGGGCGTAGAAACGGCGCACCTTGGTCGTTCCGGTGTCCACGTCGACATCGACGACACAGATATAGGCGCCGAACGGGTAGGTGAAGTTCGGCGGATCGTAGTAGTTGATCGCTTCCAGGCCAGGCTCCATGCCCGGCGGCACTTGGTGGTAGGCGGCCCAGGCCAGCTCGGTCATGGTCTTAAAGCGCTCAGGATTGCCCTTCACCCGGAACCGGTCGACGTCCCATTCGAGATCGTCGTCGTGCACTTCGAGCATGTAGGCCGCAATCATCTGCGCCTTGGCCTTGATCTTGCGGCAGGCCATCGCGGTCGCGGCGCCGGAGACCGGCGTCGAGCGCGAGCCGTAGGTACCTAAACCGTAAGGGGCCGTGTCGGTATTGCCCTCCTCGACAGCGATATTGTCGGCGGGAAGACCGAGTTCGGTGGCGATGATCTGGGCATAGGTCGTTTCGTGACCTTGGCCCTGCGATTTGGTGCCGAGGCGGCAAATGCCGCTGCCCGTCGGGTGGATGCGGATTTCGGCGGAATCGAACATGGCGATGCCGAGGATGTCGCATGCGCGCGACGGGCCGGCGCCGACGATCTCGGTGAAAAAGGCGACGCCGATGCCCATGAGCTCGCGTGTCTCGCCGCGTTTGAAGGCCTCGCGCCTGGCCTTCTGCTCGTCGCGGAGCTTTGCGTAGTTCACCGTTTCCATCGCCTTCTTGAGCGCCGTCTGATAGTCGCCGGAATCGTACTGCCAGCCGAACGCCGACGTGTACGGAAATTGCTCGCGGCGGATCAGATTCTTCATGCGGAATTCGGCCGGATCCATGCCGAGCTTTTGCGCCATGATGTCCATGGCCCGCTCGATACAATAGGCCGCCTCGGTGACGCGGAACGAGCAGCGATAGGCGACGCCGCCCGGCGCCTTGTTGGTATAGACGCCGTCGACCAGTACATGGGCGGCCGGAAAGTCATAGGAGCCGCTGATGATGCTGAACAGGCCGGCCGGCCATTTGGTGGCATTGGCGCAGGCGTCGAACGCGCCGTGGTCGGCGACGGTGTAGCACCGCAATCCAGTGACCTTGCCGTCCTTGGTCGCAGCGATTTCGATGTCCATGTAGAAGTCGCGCGCGAACGCGGTGGTCGAAAGATTTTCGATCCGATCCTCGACCCATTTGACCGGACGTCCGGTGACGATCGAAGCGACGATCGAGCAAATATAGCCGGGATAGGCGCCGACTTTGTTGCCGAAACCGCCGCCGATATCGGGCGCGATGACGTGGATCTTGTGTTCGGGAATTTTCGAGATCAGGGAACCGACGGTGCGAATGACGTGTGGTGCCTGGAACGTGCCCCACAGCGTCAGCTCGCCCTTGATCTTGTCAAAAGACGCAACGCATTGGCAGGTCTCCAGCGGGCAGGGGTGCACGCGCGGATAGACGATCATTTCCTTGATGGTCGCGTCGGCTTTCGCGAAAGCCGCATCGGCGGCGACTTTGTCGCCCGCCTGCCAGGAGAAGATGTGATTGTAGTGCTTGCGCTTGCCGTGCGCGCCTTCGGTCTTTTCCTTGAGGTCCTCGCGAATCATCGGCGCGCCGTCGGCCATCGCCTTTAGCGGATCGACATTCACGGGAAGCGGCTCGTATTCGACCTCCACCAGATCGGCCGCGTCTGCCGCGATGTAACGGTCTTCGGCGATGACGAAGGCGACTTCCTGATTCTGGAACAGCACTTTGCCGTCCGCCAGCACCATCTGCGTGTCGCCGGCCAAGGTCGGCATCCAAGCGAGGTTCACGGTTTTGAGCGTTTCGGCGGTGATCACCGCAACGACGCCCGGCACCGCGGCGGCCTTGCTGGTGTCGATCTTCTTGACGCGGGCGTGACCGTGCGGCGAGCGGGTGAAATCGCCGTAGAGCATGCCGGGCAGCTTGAGATCGTCAACGTAGTTGCCCTTGCCTTGAACGAACCGGATATCCTCGACGCGCTTGCGCTTGCAGCCCATGCCTTCGAGCTTGGCGGCGCGCTCGGCGGAGGTGGGGGTCATGTCGTTCATTCTGCGGCCTCCTGGAACGGCACGCCGTTAAGCTTTGCGGCGGCGAATTGAATGGCCTTGACGATGTTCTGATAACCGGTGCAGCGGCATAGATTGCCGGAAATGCCGTATCGGATTTGCTCCTCGGTCGGATTGTTGTTCTCCTGAAGGAGCCGATAGGCGCGCATGATCATGCCGGGCGTGCAAAAGCCGCACTGCAATCCGTGCATTTCTCGAAAACCCTCTTGCAGCGCGTGCAGCGTGCCGTCGGCGTTCGCCATGCCCTCGATGGTGCGGATGTCGGCGCCGTTCGCCTGCACCGCGAATACCGTGCAGGACTTCACCGACTTGGCATCGAGATCGACCGTGCAGGCGCCGCAATGGGTGGTTTCGCAACCGATATGCGGTCCGGTGATGCTCAGCTGATCGCGCAGGAAATGAATAAGCAGCGTGCGCGGCTCGACCAGCGCTTCGACGGCCTTGCCGTTCACCCTCATCGTCACTTGAGATTTTGCCATGGCCTCGGGCTCCCTCATGCGTCGGCGCGCGATTTTGCGCGCGCGAGCGCACGCGCCAGCATCACGCCCGCCATTTTGGTGCGATAGGCCGCTGGTCCGCGAGCGTCGGAAGCAGGCGAGGTGACGGCTTCGGCGGCGGCCACCGCCCGCTTGATCGTTGGCGCATCGAGCGACGAACCAATGAGGATCTTCGCTGCTTCCTCGGCCCATAGCGGCGTGTCGGCAACATTGGTCAGGCCGATCGAGCAGGCTTCGACTTTGCCGTCCTTCATCGTCAGCACCACGGCCGCCGCAGCGGTGGCGTAATCGCCGACCTTGCGTTTGAGTTTTTCATAGGCATAGCCGTGACCTGCGGCCGGCGCCGGGATGCGCACGGCTGTGAGCAGATCGCCGGTTTGCAGCGCGGTGACGTAGGCGCCTTGATAAAACTGGCGCGCCGCCACGCGGCGTTCGCCTCCCTTGCCGGCGATGTGGTAGGTCGCGCCGAGGCACATCATCACCGCCGGCATGTCATTGCCGGGATCGCCATTGGCGACATTGCCGCCGAGCGTGCCGACATAGCGCACTTGCGGATCGGCGATCAGGAGCGAGGTTTCGCGCAGGATCGGCAATTTCGCCGCCAAGAGATCGGAGCCGATCAGATCGTGCTGCGTCGTCATGGCGCCGATGACGACGTCATTGCCGTCGCAGCGGATGCCTTTGAGATCGGCAATGTCGGCGAGATCGACCAGATTCGCAGGCGTGGCCAGACGCAGCTTCATCATTGGGATGAGACTGTGACCGCCGGCAAGCGCGCGGCCGTCGTCGCCGAGCTTGGCGAGCAGGCCGACAGCCTCCTGGACGGATTTCGGACGATGATAGCTAAATGTTCCAGGTATCACGGGCATCCTCCCTTGCGCATCCGGTCGGTCCGCGGTCATCACCGCAGCCATCCAAGTTTTGCGCCCAATACCGGTTCGCGAATTTTCATAAAGGTGGCCGCCTGTGCGGCGCAGCCGCAAGGCTCGCTGCACCAGTGCTGTGGTGGATGCACGGACGGTGGACTTCGTGCACCAATGGCGGCGCATCCGCACGAATTGCGTCAGGCCTTCTGACGCAATCGCCGCGAAAGTCGGAACACGGATGGCTTCGGCTGAAGCCCTATTGCGGTGCAAAATGCTGCCGGCGCCGCAAGGCGGTGGCAGGATCGTCGCCGGTCAGAGCCGCGACGCGCGTTTTCAGCCAGGTGATGCGGCTGCGGCTCACCGGCACCGTATAATCGTGCGCGGCGTCCATCTCGACCAGTTCATTGTCGCCGGAACGCTTATAGCCGACGACGCGGTCGATATTGACGATATGACTGCGATGGATGCGGACGAAGCGGCTCTTGTCGAGGCGGGACTCGACGTCGCTGATAGCGAGCGGGCAAAACAATTTGTCGCTGCCGTTGAAGATGTAAGTGTAATGCGCATTGGCGTGGACCGCGACCACGTCATCGACGGCAACGAAATGCGTCGCGCCATCG
>JBAPZR010000451.1:0-1557 GCA_049285335.1 Xanthobacteraceae bacterium
GGTTGGAGGCGACTGCGTACACGCCGAAACCGAAGCGCAAGCCGCGCCGATGACAACGCTACGAGCCAGCTTTCCTGTATCGCCGCCAGCGCGCCGATCATGCTTCCCCCAATACTTCGGCCCAAAAAATACCGGCGAAGATTGCGAACTGGCAGACAAGAAGAAAAATGATAATCGCGCGCTGCACGACTTACTCCTCTATCCGCCCCGCCCGCGGTGTCGACGTGGGTATCGCCCTAATTTATGGCCCGCCAGCCGCATGAGAAACGCCTCTGGTGTGCGATACAAAGCAGACTGTTGATTGTTCGTCCAAACGGTCAACAACATTTTGTCGGGTAAACTCGGATAAACTACCTATCAACGCAGACGTTCACAGCTTCCGGCGCAGTGAATTCAAATTTCTCGGCTCATTCGTCGGCTGGCTCCATCTGGAGCACCGGCATTGCCGGCTCGGCAGCGCGCGTTGCACCGGGGCGCCAAGACAGAGCTATCACGGCGAGCACTATTAAAAATGTTTCCATGACCTACGTTCCAAGAGATATCAGAATGATTGTGCCTATTCCTCGCGGCGCGGCTGCTCAAAACTGCTCACAATCAACAATAAATGCAGGGGCCTGTTAGGAGGGCTTTCTGCTTTCACCGGCGCTGCGTAGTCGCGTTTTGGCCTTGTTGCGCTGAAAAACCCTAGGGCTTCGTCGGCATCATGCGGGTGATTTGGCCGGCGGTCGCCACCGGCGGTTCAGAGTGAGCAATTTCGCTCAGACACCGAGCAGTCATTGAGGCAATCTCACGGTCACACAAATGCGGGAACCTAAAATGAGGAAGGTAGCATTGCTCGTTCTGCTATTGGCGGGAACCTTTACAGGACAAGCGCACGGACAAATCATCGAGCAACAGTCCAGCGATGCTCAACTAGCAATGGGCCTCGGCGTGGTGGATTCTTACGACAGCTTCTGCCCGGATACTGCCTCGACTCATAACATGTTAACCCACATCTCCGTTGTGGTCTCAGCCACCGTTGATTTTGAAGTAGTGTCGGCGAAGTTTGAGGAGGTGGTGGCTGAAGCCACGGCGATGGGGGAAGACAACTGGTGTGTGCAAACAAGGCCGTACATCCACAACTTGCTGAATACCGCAAAAAAATCAACTTCGACAGAAAGGTCCTTCATTGTTGATCTCGGGAATGCCTATGAACGCGGTCGTGAGGAGCATGATCTAGGAAGAACGGCAGCAGACAATGGCAGGGGTTCAATCGACGCAAACACCGAAGCACGGGGATTACGGCCACAGCCGAGTCAGTCTGACGTGTGGTCGCTGCCGGGCGGCGTGTACGGTTCCCCAAACGCCAAGTAGTTCGACGAGGTGATGGTGATTGCGGATAAGGCCGTGGAGGATCGGTCAGACGGTGGCCGCGTGATCTACGCGGGGGCAGTTTTCGTCCTAGTGAGGTAGCCATGTATTTTGAACGCTTGTTAGTTCCCGGCTGTACTGAATTGCCCGCCTGTCGGTGCGGAAAGGAAATGCATGTCGCACGCACCCACTCATTGGCGGGGAAAA
>JBAPZR010000452.1:0-2543 GCA_049285335.1 Xanthobacteraceae bacterium
GCTCGGTGGCAAATTCCCACAGCGCCGAGATCAACGACATGGCGATGTCGGCGCCGGTGGTTGATGTCTCGGCAATCTCGTTCCGCATCTTCCGCACAATGCGCGGCTCTAAATCGCGGAGCAAACCCGCGCCCCATCTCTGCCGAAGCTGGTCGAGGACGCGGCGGTAGTTTCGCTTCGTAGTATCTGCGCGCTTGTTATATAGCGGCGAGGCTAGAAACTTCTCGATCGCCCACGCAAGCGACCCCGGCATGAATTCAATGTTGTGCCGAGCCTGAAGCGGATTAGCTTTGATCTGCGCAAGCAGTGCGTCGTAGGCGCTTGCAAATCCCGCCGTGCCCGGTGCGGGAAGTCTCCACTGGTGGCCACGATAACGGAAGTAATGATGAGCGTTGCCGTGACGATCGGTGAAGCAGTGCAGATATTTCAGCCGAACATTGGTCACGCCGGCTCCGGCTTCCGCATGATCTTGTCGAAGCTATTATTGCTCTCAGGATCGGCTTCGGCGGAGGTCTCATTTAGTGGAACGTTGATCGTCACAGCGCCGATCTTAAATTCCACTCGCTTGGCCCCTGCCCGCTTGGCCCCGATGATTACCTGCTTACAATCACGCGCCCTTACTGATGCTGGTCTACCGCTCATTGCGCCGGCCCCCGCTCAGGCAACCGTTTTTTAAAATCGTTAGGCATAGGCAATCCGGGCCAGCCCGCCCGAATGCAAGCCTTTGCCCAACGCCGCTCGACGGTCTCATCTAGCGAGCGGGGCCGCAAGTAAGCCTCTACAAAATATTGGCACGCCCACATAAGCCCTAACTCACGGTCGCATTCTTCCTCAGTGACTTCGCCGCGCTCAATCGCGCTACGCCATTGCTCGAAGGGTAGTTTTGAGATGTTCAGTTCACTCATGTCCATCCTCTTTTTAGGAATCCAAAATCACATCTGGAATCCTTATCCACGATGACGGGCGTTCGACGCAAGGCCGCAACCGCCAAAAATTTGGGCCAGTCAATATCCGCAACGAAAACCTGTGAACAAAGTGGATAACTCAATTCTTGGCCGCTTTTGATGCAGCGACTTCCTGCAAACAATTGGCGGAATCTAGCTCGCTCGCAAAGCACTGGTTCTGACGCACGTAACCGCACTCAAAAAGTCTCGGTAGCCCGGGACTCATTCGCCCAGTACACGGCGCCGATGTTCTTCGCGCATCTCGTCGGCGATGCTGCGCTGCATCACTGAGATGGTTTTCTTTGCAACCAAACGCGCCCGATAGCGTTGATCCATCGCTATGCAGTCTTTTGTGAACCGGGAAAATACTCGGTCGGGACAGCAAATAGTTATTGGCGCGTGGACTGCGAGCAACAGGAGGAAACGCATGGATAAAAAAATCGCCAGACTTTTAGGCGCTGCGGCTGCCCTGACGACAATGAGTGCTGCACAAGCCAGCATTGCCGAACCTGCGCAGACTACACCCCCCGCTAGCTATCGCGACCTCCTAGAGCCAGTTCCAGATGCACTGAGCGCCTTGAAGGCGGATGACGCCCGCATCGCCACAGCAAAGACGCAAGGCCCGGAACGGGTGGCGCAGTATTTTTACCATCACCATCACCACCATCATCACCATCATCATCGGTGGTATGACCGCGTTCTCCCACGGCCTTACTATCACCATCACCACCATCACCATCATCACCACCACGGCGGTTTCAGTATCTATATTCGCTAAAGTGATGACGTGCCGAGCCTGCCGCAGTGACGGCACGCCGCTTCCCGCCGCCCTGGTCTGTCCACGAGTTAGAAGCCTTCGTTGTCGTGCTGTTGACATAATCGAACGGCGATTAAGTAGCCATGAAGTGGTTCATGCCCACATTCGTGGTCCTGCTTGCCTTGCTAGTCGGCTACTGGGCTTAGCCGTTCTTTGCCCTACGAGGCTTGGCGGCCGCAGTACAAGCCGGCGATGTTACGGCGATAAACGAAGAAGTTGATTATCCGCGTCTTCGCCGTTCCTTCACCGAGCAGATCATCAGTGCCTACCTGCGCGCTACAGGCCGGGGCGCGCTTGTCCCTTTAGCAACGGCGGTAGGTGCTTCTATTGTCGATCCCTGGGTGTCGCAAATCGTCAATCCGGAAAATCTGGCTCAGCTTTTACGGGGCGGTACCGTTTCGTCCGAGTTGGGCCCTGTTTCCTTCAAACTTGGGAACTTACCGTCCAGCTTGAACCTAGCCTGGGATGCTTGGTTAAGCAGCGAATATTGGTTCAACCGTTTTTCAATTTGGCTACCGCCTGGTGCCCCGCAGGCCGACCAGTTTCGGCTCCGGATGCAGCTTTTACAGTGGCGTTGGAAAGTAACTGGCATCGATCTGCCCGAGAAGCTGCGTGATCAGATTGCAGGAGAACTGGCAAAGAAAAAACCGTGAACACGCTGGATGATTCCCTCCCGCCACTTACTTCCCGCCGCCCTGGTCGGTCGAGGACACCGGCACCGGTGCCACCTTCGTGGTGAAGGACGACGCCAGCGGCCAAAAGCTCGGCTATTTCTATTACGA
>JBAPZR010000453.1:0-7159 GCA_049285335.1 Xanthobacteraceae bacterium
GCTATGCGCGAAACATCTTGGCGGCAAGGTCTTCAATCACCCGCACGGGCATGCCGAGGTCGGCTACTATCCGATCCGGCCGACCGTAGCCGGCCTCGAGGTCGTCGAGACTTGGCCGGAATGCGTCTATCAATGGCACCGCGAAGGCTTCGATCTGCCGCCTGGCGCGGAGCTTCTTGCCGAGGGCGACACATTCGAAGTGCAGGCGATCCGCATGGGCCGCGCTTTCGCGCTTCAATTTCATCCCGAAGTGACGCACGCGATGATGCACCGTTGGACCACGCACGGGCACGAACGCATGCAACTGCCCGGCGCGCGGCCGCGCCACACCCATTTCGTCGATCGCGCGGTCTACGACTATTCCGCGCGCGCGTGGCTTGACGTCTTTTTGGAGCGATGGATCCGCGGATGAGACGTCACTGTCACTGTCCCTCCGCCAGCCGCTGTGCGAAATAAGCGACCGTCTTGGTGTAGACCTGCGAGGCGTTCCATTGCAGCAGCACCTGAAAATTCGCGGTGCCTTCGCCCCAAGGCTGTCCGCGCTGCCAGCCGTAGCCTTTCAGATAATTGGCGGTCGAGGCCAGCACGTCTGGCACCTCGTGAATGAGATCGCGGCGGCCGTCGCCGTTATAGTCGACCGCGAATTTAAGATACGACGACGGCAGGAATTGAGTCTGGCCGATCTCGCCGGCCCAAGCGCCGCGCATCTCGGCAGGCGACATGTCTCCGCGATCAACGATCTGCAACGCCGCGATCAGTTCGCCGCGAAACTTGTCCGGCCGGCGGCAATCGTAAGCCAGCGTCGCCAGCGATCGTATGGTCGGGAAATGCCCGTTATCGGCGCCGAAATCGGTCTCCAGCCCCCAGATCGCGACAATCACCGCGCCGGGCACCCCATATTGTTGCTCGATGCGACTAAGCACCGCGCCATATTGCTGCAAAAGCCGCCGGCCACGCACTAGCCGCGGTGGCACCATTCGGCCGGCAAATTGGTCGAAGCTCTGCCGGAAAACACCTTGCGCATGATCGCGCGCAATGATGCCGGGGTCGTAGGTGACCGAACCGAGCGCGGATTGGATCGTGCGTTGGGAGACGCCCTGCGCCGCGGCCTCCTGCTTGGCCCCCTGCAGCCACGTTGCAAAGTCGCCGCCGCATGGTGCTGCGCTCGCCGGAGCGACGAATGCCGCGAGCCAAAGCGTCAGGCCGATCGATCCGAAGCTGAGTGCGCGCATGCAAAAATCCTCTGAGCGCGAGCGCTTGATCTGCCGCGCCCCACATTGCCTCGCGCGGCGTCGCGGCGTGAACTTGAACCGATCATGAAAATTTTCGTCGAAATCAGGACGGTCGCGAGGATGCGGGACGTCAATTAGCACCGATGCCGGCGCCGGTCCATTCGGGACGATGACTTGTCGTGATCCGGCATGACGGCGCGCCGGTCCGAAACGGACCGGGTGTGAGCGCGGCATCGCGAGCCGCCAAGAATGACGCAACAGACCCGCAACCAAGGCCGCGCAACGCAAATTCCGCTCGCTTGACACTCCAGGGCGGCGGTCCTAAATGGCCGCACTCGCCAAGATTGGGGCCGTTCGGCCCCGTTGAGCTCGTGGTGGGCACATGGCGGGGCCGTAGCTCAGTTGGGAGAGCGCCTCGTTCGCAATGAGGAGGTCAGGGGTTCAACTCCCCTCGGCTCCACCAACTTTCCCGCCCGTTTTGTTGAGTTTTCTTCGAGCGGGTAGTCCAGCCCAAACATCAAAAGAGTCGGTCTGTCACAACGCTGGCACAGCGAGGACGGACATGGCGACGATTCGAAGACGTAAGTTCACATGGCAGGTGCAAGTTCGGCGCCAGGGGCATCAGGTGTCACGAACCTTCCGCCTCAGAGCAGATGCCGAACTATGGGCGCGCCAAGTGGAGGCCGAATTGGATCGTGGTGGCCTGCCCATGGATAACCGCGTGCTCCGATCTCATACGCTGGCTGATCTTCTGAAGCGTTATGCTGCCGAAGTGATGCCTCGAAAGCGCAGCGCTGACCGCGAGATTTACACGCTGCGTGTCATCCTCCGCCACCCCATCGCTCGGGTATCACTAAAGCTCCTAACCGCGACTGAGATAGCCAAGTATCGCGACCACAGGCTGACGCTCGTCAAGGGGGACACCGTGCGACGTGAGCTATCTATCGTCCGTCATTGTATTGAGGTCGCAAGGAACGAATGGGGTTTCGCGCTGCCATCAAATCCGGTCCGGCAGGTCAAAATGCCTCGGGCAGGCAATCCAAGGGAGCGGAGGGCGCACCCAGGCGAATTAGAAAAGCTATTGAAGGCTTGTGAAGCCTCTCGGTGCCGTTGGCTTCCTGCCGTTATCCAGTTGGCCGTTGAGACCGGGATGCGACGGAGCGAGCTACTTGCGATGCGGTGGGATGATGTGGACCTTGAAGCCCGTACGGTGCTCCTGAGGAACACAAAGAACGGCCTTCCGCGTACGGTGCCTTTATCAACCCGAGCCCTTAATGTGATTAAGGACACGCCGCGCTGCGGTTCCACCGTGTTTACTATTTCAGCCAACGCGCTCAGGCTTGCATGGGAGCGGCTGAGACGAAGAGCCGGTGTTTTGGAGTTGCGCTTCCATGATCTTCGACATGAAGCCGTCAGCAGATTTTTTGAGAAGGGGCTTAACGTCCCAGAGGTTGCGATGATTAGCGGCCATCGTGATCTGCGGATGCTGTTCCGCTACACGCACCCCAAGCCAGAGGAGGTTGCCGCGAAGCTAAGCACGTCTTATTGAACCCCTCGTCGAACGCCCATCGCGCCGGCGGAGGATTTCGCACTCGTAGGCCTGAAACGCAGTGGATGCGTGTCCTACTCTCTGGCATACCGCGCGCATGAAGGCGCGCTTTACGAAGTCCCATTGTCTGCGTGTCCGATCGCCGTCCTGGCGTATATCCCAGCCGTAAGTCAAAGATGCCAGACGCACATCATTTCAAGGCTTAGCATACGTTATCGGCGACAAGCGTATCGCCCCTATTTTGCGAGCTACCAGCTGCGGCTAGCAAGATCATTCCCATTTCGCACCAAGCCTAAGCGCACGCCGCCTGAGTCGCGATCTGGTCGTTGTGGGGGGCCTAGGGTGGCCACGTAAGACGTCGCCCTATGTGGGTCACCCGAACCCCCCGGCTTGCTTCGTCACGACTCTAAACTACCACTGTTGTCGTCACAGATGACTTAGCATCGCGCAACTCTAACTCAACGTCAGAGCAAGTACGGCGTGCGTTAGCACGTTTCGAGTCCGATGTTCCGACACGGGGCACGGGCGGGCCACGCGTGCGCATTCCTTAAAAATGAAGGGACGATATTAGTTCCATTTCGAATCGATAACGGTTTTATGGGTGCCACCGAAATCCTGCGATCCGGAAAAGGTGGCCCATGAAATTAGAGACAGAGTTCTTCACGAACGCCGCGAGTCAGAGCCGCACGAAACCTATTTGGGTGAGTCCTCGAGAAGCGAGTCTTCTCACAGGAATTGGTCTGACTCGCCTGTACGAGCTGCTAAACGACGGTACGCTCAAGTCAGCCAAAGTTGGCCGGAAGCGACTAGTTTCTTTCGCCTCGCTGGAATCGTTGGGCGAGTGACAGCGGAGGTTGACCCATGACTATGCGCTACAAACGCCCCGGCTGGGCCCAGCAACGCCCATGCTTCGCTTACAACATGACTGAAGCAGAGGCCGCCGACTTTCTCGGCATTTCATCTCGACATCTCGCCAAGCTTCGGCGAAGTGGGCGTGGGCCATATCACGTTCGATGGCGACGCCGAGTCTGGTACTCGCTAAGCGATCTAGACCTTTTTTACACGCTCCACTTTGAGGCGCTCCCCATTAAGCCGCTGAAAATTGATAGCGATGGCTAGCGAGGGCATCAGCGACTTTAGGCTGTTCACACGACCCCAGCTGGAAGATTTGCCGAAACCAAATTGGTTGGTAGAGGGCATCCTTCCAACAAATGGGATTGCGGTACTATACGGACCGCCATCGAGCTTTAAGACCTTTCTTGCAATATCAATTGCAGTTTCAATCGCGGCGGGACATAACTGGTGTGGCCGCGTTACAAAAGCTGGTTCAGTTCTGTATATTGCGACCGAAGGTTTGGGCGCGTTTCAAATACGGGTGTTAGCTTACGAGCGCACGCACGGTATCAGCGCAACCAACAGCTACTTCTCAGATGAGAATTTCAGTCTGCTGGATCCACGTGACATTGAACGTCTCATACAGGCGCTAGCGAAGGAAAATTTCAAGCCGGTTTTAATCGTGTTGGATACGCTTGCGAGGCTAATCCCTGGCGCCGACGAGAACAAAGCGCAGGATATGAGCGCTGCTGTTAGGGCAATGGACAAATTGAGGCAGGAGTACTCCTCAACGATTCTGGTTGTTCACCACACGGGGAAGGATGGGGACTCTGAACGCGGCTCGAGTGCGCTTCGCGGCGCAGCCGATGTTATGATCAAGTGTAAAGCCCAATCAGAACGTTCGCTTTCGCTGATATGCAACAAAATGAAAGATGCAGAACCATTCAAAACCGTGGCGATCGGATTAGAGTGCGTGAAAGTTAGTGAAGCAGATTCGTCCTTAGCCGTAGCAAACTTGCGCCGTGAGCCTAAAGCCAAAACGGGTCGTGAAGAAGTGGCTCTTAAAGTTCTGGCTGAATTTGGATCGACCGGGGCTACACACAAGGACTGGCTGGATGCCTATCCCCACTCAAAATCCACTTTCGAGCGTGCAGTCGATGATCTCAAAGAGGACAATGCTGTGCACTGGGACGGCGAAAGATATTTCGCCCGCCACACAAATGAAGGTGTCAAGTGTCAGGAGGTGTCAAAGGAGTGTCATGACACTTCCCACGATGGTGTCATGTCATCCCCCCCTTTAGGGGATGACACCGACACCGCGGCAATCGAACAAAAATGAATCCACATGCGACGCGTCGTTCACGGCGCCATCCCCACCCCCTTGGTGACCAAAAGATCACGACATTCAAACAAAAACGATCCTACGCGCGCCGAAAGCGCCGCGGCGCCATCGACCTTAGCCGCACCGACGGGCACCCGTACATCGCGCTATCGGGTTTTGCGGGCCACGAATGGATGCCTAATCGGTCCCGCGTCACCACCACGCCCCACGCGTTTCCCGGGGCGCCACCTTCCCGGCGGTGGTCCACCATAGCCGCGTAACAGCAGAAAGCGAAACTTCCGATCAATCTACCAACGTTCAGCCGCAGTGGTGGCAATGCTGGTGCGTGGAATATTGATGATGACGGTAGATTCGATGACGATAGGTCCCATGACGCGCGCCAGAACCTCCGCGTATTGCCAGCCGACATTCCGGGGAGAGGCGCGCAAAGTTGGCTTTCATGCAGGCCGTGGTTCTTGCCACGTCGGGAACGACGTTTCCACACAGACGCATCGCATCCGGGGTGCATGCCTGCCGTTCCGCATCGGTGCCCTGCGCGCCCGCACCGTCCGGGCAACAAGCAAGGGCACCGGCAAACAATGCAAGCGCGCAAGCCAACTGGAAAAAACGCATGTGGTTACTCCAGCTTTGAGAGTGATCCGGACCACAGTGATTTTGCCATCGTTCCGTGTGCCGCGCCTCATCGTTGCTGAGGCTCAAAAGAAAGGGACCGGCCATCCCGCCAGTCCCTTCCAGTGCTTGCTCTAGCAACTTAGCCTTTGGTAACAACCGGCGGCGGCGGCGGAGCTTTGCCCTTGCCCACACCGTAAGTTTGTGCGGAGGCCGCAACGCTAAAGAGCGTCACCGCTACCGCCGTCAGTAGTGCGAGTGCTTTCATCGCACCCCTCCTTCTGTCATGACAAACACGAATTAGTAACCGGCGGAATGAAGCCACCGCTAGTGCTGAAAAGGCACTGTGGCCATTTAAAATAAGAGTTTGCTGCGACTTAATTAGGAGTTTGTTGCGACGGGTTCCGGCTTTTCACCTAGCGCAGTAAACCGGCGCGCGCTTGCTCTTTACCTCGGCGAGCGTCCGCTTCCTTCTGTCGGCGGTATTCTTGCCAGGGCTCGAAGCCGATACCCAACTCATCAAGAACCGCCTCTACCTCGGCTTTAATGCTCTCTATGAGCCGGAGACCACGCGCGCCGACCTGGGGATCTGGGAGAACGAATCAACATTGGGCGTATCGTCCGCGCTTGCATTCCAGATTGTTCCCAAGGTCACGATCGGTGCCGACCTCTGGTATTTGAGCCACTATAGCGGGGCAGCGTTCGATTCGTTCACCGGCGACGCCGTCTATCTCGGACCGACCTTCTACTGGCAGATCACTCCGAAAATCCTTATGAGTGCGGCTTGGCAGGCGCAGGTTGCTGGCCGCGAGGTCGGCATAAGTTCCGCGCTTGATCTGACGGACTTTTCCCGCGAGCGCGCGAGATTGCTGCTGGAGTTTGAATTTTAAACCGAGTGACAATTTCGACCCACTCGGGGACCGTGCCGGAGTCGAACACTTTAAATTACAAGGATTGGCAAACTCTAGCTTGTCGACTTCGCTCCCACGAGCATCGGACCGTAAACCACGAGAAAAATGCCGAATGCCAAGAGCCACCCAATGCCGGCAACCAGCAGCGCTTGGTAATAGATTGTAGGTAACAGTGGCGCCGCAATACGCGCCAGCGAGGCGACCAGGATAGCACCGTAGATCAGCATCGTTGCCGGCGTGGAAGCGACTTCGCGGCCGGTGTGTCCGAGCGTCGCCCGCGTCATCACCGCCAGCGTCATTATCCCCATTGCTCCGGTCGTCCAGGCATGCAGTGCACCACTTGCCGGCAGCATTGCCGGCCAGAGTATGGACAGCGATAACATCAACGCACCAAGCGGCACAAAAGCGTAGCCGACATGCAGCACAAAAAGGATCGGCCTCTACACTGGGAGGATTCTCAAGGGCGAAAAGCCGGGCGATCTTCCTGTTCAGCAATCCACCAAGATAGAGCTGATCATCAATCTTAAGACAGCCAAAGCGCTCGGCGTTACCATTCCCTTGTCACTGCTCGGCCGCGCCGACGAAGTGATCGAATGAAGCGGCGCGAATATCATTCCGCTTTTATGTTCGCGAACTGAATTACCTTGGCCCACTTTTTGATTTCGTCAGCAAAGAGTTTGCC
>JBAPZR010000454.1:0-1655 GCA_049285335.1 Xanthobacteraceae bacterium
CTGTTGGTGACGTTCGCTGTTGATAACGCCTTTGCCTTTGCTCCGTGTGTCACAGTCAAATATCGAGATAGGTTGGCATGTCTCGATGCTTTCGTTTGTACCGAAACGCCCCAAAACAGCTTCGCGCGAGAAATCTGTTACGATGCTACAAAGTCGTACATGCTGATTGAGCTAAATGAGACTTGGTATCACCTTTGCGCGGTTGATCACCCATCCGTCGATAATCTCATGTGCTCCCGGCAACGGTCGTGAGAGATCGCACCGTTCCGAGACTCCAAGCGCTTCCGCAATGGAAATCGCCTAATGCCCACAATTGAGGCCGAGAGACGCCTTGGACGCGTATTTAAGCTGATACGTCGATGCCTGGTTGCGCACGGCGGCAAGCCGGTGCTGATCGGTGACTTATTGGATTATTGCTATCCCGGTTTGCGCGCGCATCCGCATTGGCATCGCACAAGCATCCGTCGGGCTTTACCTCGATACGCGATAATGATTGGCCGCGTGGGATGCGGTCGTGGTCGACCTGGCGTCTATGCCCCGAACCCCGAGCTCATGCGGCGAATTAGGCCGGAATGACGCCACTCGCTTGTCGGTTGCGCTAAACCTGCTGTTTCATAGACAGAAGGTCTAAGAAATAATCCAACGATTTCAATGGTCGCTTGCTTCCCGAAAGCCTGGTAATTCGGCTCAAATCTTCCCCAGTGCTTCCCGGCGCAATGTGGTTACAAACCGAAAATCGCCGCACAACTCACAGTAAATGGAGAAGACATTGGGAAAAGACGCGCGCGAAGCCGCTAAAGCCGAGAGGCACTATCTCGATCGCCAGGGCCTTCAGGCCTGTTGCATATGCGGTAGATATTTCACTAGGGCGCGCGCCGATCGGATCTGCAGCTGCGCCTGCCTCGCCAGTCTGGAGGCCTGCAACGCCGTCGAATCTGATCCTGTCAAATAATTTGGCCCCACCCAGGTAATAGGCATTTCGACCCCACCCACCCTTTCGCCTATATCGCCGCAGTCACGTTCCACCTTGATCAACATCGATCTCTCTAGCGCAACTGAAAATGCGGCGGGGATGGGACCCGTAGGAGTCCCAAGAAATAGGGCGCCGCCTGATATCGGCGGAACAGGCGGGGCAAATTAAATCGATGTTGCGCTAGTCTGGGCCCCCAAGGGAGGGCTTTCCAATGCGACTGAGGGCGCTGGTTGTCGCCGCTGGCCTCTTGTGGCCCGCTTCCACTTTTGCCCAAGAGGACGGGTCTTCGGGCGGTTATCTAACCGGCAATAAACTCTATGAGCAATGTACTTCTTCGAGTTCTTCGCTCCTTTGCTTAGGCTATGTGATGGGAGTTTCCGACGCGCTGCAAATGGCTGGCCTCAAACTGAGCGTATTCTGCTCACCTAGCAGCGTCACTGCTCACCAAGAGCTTGCCGTGGTTGTAAAGTACCTCCGTGATCATCCCGAAACCTGGCACTACAGTGCTGCGAGCGACATCGGAGTGGCTCTTGCGGTGGCGTTTCCCTGCAAGGAGCAGGCTCACTGACCTGGCGGCCGAAATAACGCACCAGCGGCCATTTCTGAGTCATTGCAGGGCCATTCGAAGGACGACGATCGGCGGTCGGCGTTCCGTCAATGGATTAAGCGGCCTGCCGATATC
>JBAPZR010000455.1:0-1687 GCA_049285335.1 Xanthobacteraceae bacterium
GTTGTAAGCTAACAACTATTTATGTCGGACATCCGACAAGCCTTTGTTTGACAAACGACATGCGATTTGCACGTAAAACTTCATTACTCGTTATGTCGGAGATGCGACGCAACGACAGGGAATGTGCAGAGTTTAACGAACAGCCGGGCCTAGATAATGTTCGACTTTTATCTTGGTCCAGTTAGTGGCCCAGGACATTGTTTGGTCGCCTTGCTCTGGACCACGTGTTTCTCGATCTAACTGCGGGGCCTCCGCGCGGCGAAGGACCCCGCATTTTTTGCAATCACGTGCAAGCTTGCAGGCCGCGCGTGTGCCCCGGCGCTCTCATCTACTCACCAAGCACTCGCCGCCGATGCCTCGCGCATTTCGTCCGCGATGCTCGTTCTCGATAGTCGCACCAGTCGGTGCGCGAATGGAGCGTTGAGCCGGCATGAGCAAGCATCTATGGGTGAGGCGGTTGCTGCCGTGGTAGTGGTGCCCCTTTATTGCGGTTCTTTCATGGGGGCAAGAGCTAGCTCCGATTTTATAATTTTCAATTCGCCTCATCACATTCGAGATGGCTTGAAGAAACGGTAACTCTACCTGTTGCTCAATTCCACAAGTCGTTACCGCAAAAACTCAATGGATATCAACAAAAACTGTTGTGATTGATCGCGGCGTAGCACTCGCAAGCGCAGTATTCGAGGGCGACGCGATCGAGGATCGTGATCCGCCCGCGGCTGTAACGCAAAATGCCCCGCTTCTGCAGCTGTTGGGCAAGTAGCGTCACCGTAGTGCGTCGCATGCCGAGCATTTCCGCCAGAGATTCTTGTGTCAACAGGAGCTGATCGCTGCCTGTGCGGTCAGCGTATTGCAAAAGCCTGCGGCACAAGCGCGAAGAGCCATCATGAATGGCATTGCAGGCAGCGTTCTGCTGGGCCTCGGACCATAGCGTTTCGGTGTAGCGGACGATCAGGTCGCGCAGCGCGGCGCTGCGGCTGACCGCCTGCTCGAACCGCGATGCTGAAATGGTGGAAAACCTTCCCGGAATCTGCACCACGGCGCGGCTGAACGACAGCCGCGGGCCGAGCCCGCATTGCAAGCCGACCGCGCCCTCACGTCCGATTGCCGAGGTTTCGACCATCTCGCTCTCGCCGGTCATGACAAGAAGTGAGACGATCCCACTCTGCGGGAAATAGACCTGATCGATCGGATCGCCAGCGTCATAGCATAGCGTGCCTTGCAGCAGGCTGACATGCCGCAGATCCGGCTCCAACTGTCGGAAAGCGTCGTCCGGTGAGGCTGCAAGAATCCGGTTGCCCGAGTGACTCGCGCTCTCTCGGTCGATCTGCCATGCCACTCGCGGCGTCACGCAAATAACTCCTGACTGGGGCGGTTCCTCACAAATTAAATCATAACCGCAAAGCCTCGACTCGACCACCGGCGAGTCCTGAGATGCCTCTGCAATTCTTGCTCAAAGTGACGAGCCCTTTATCACGTCGTGCGAATCTCTCCTATCGAATAAAGCACCGCGAGCTTTTATTCGTTTGTTTAATAGATCGAAACACCCCGCAAGAACGAATAAAAACTTCAAGTTATTAGCTGTCGAAGCTCTGCGTGTGTTGGCAATAGGGGTGGTTTTCTATCTCGTTTGATGCAGACGTAGGCAGCGGCCGATGTCTTACATGGACCAGGGACGGGACGGCGA
>JBAPZR010000456.1:0-1732 GCA_049285335.1 Xanthobacteraceae bacterium
CGCTTCGCTGCGTCAATAACCTTTGCCATACGTGCAAAGTCGCTACCTACTGCCTTCCTAACTCTCTGCTACCACGATCAGCAGGTTGGAGAACTACACCGGCACTCTCAAAGGGAATGTGGACTAGCACCTTTGAGCGGCTGCGCCGCTACGCCATAGCGGCCGAGTCTGCTGCCACCGCTGCTGAGGTGGCGCACTGGACCCGGATTCTTCGCAGGCTCGAACGGCGGCAACGGCGGACGCAGCAAACCTAAGGCCATTGCCCTCCTCACCTCGCCTTGCGTACCTCCACCCCTAGACCTCTCCGAAGTTATTCAGCCGCAACGGGTTGCTCAATCACAGCGACGGTTTCGACTTCCGTGGCGACAGGCGGCGCGGCCTTCTTTGCCGCAGCGCGTTTAAGCTTGGCTTTAGCAACCACTCGCTTTGTCACTTTTCTTCCAGCCTTCTTGGCTTTGGGGCGTGCTGTCGCCCCCTTTTTCTTTTGGACTTTTGTTGATTGCTTCTTGCGTTTGGCCATTGTCGGACCCCCCTTTGCAAACGAATCACAAAAGACAGCGGTCCCGAGTCGCGGCAATCCACTCTGCGGGTTATCAACAGGCGTATTCAGTTAGTGCAACATTGGTTCGCGGATTGAGCAGCCCCTAGCAGTACGTGCCGACATAAACGAAATGGGTGGATATCTCGGACAGCGGTCTGCGCTTGCTCCTTTTTCCGTAGACTTAGCTTTCGCTTTTGCTCCACTACTGGCCTACCATGTCGGTATTAGGCGACTTCGAGAGCATGCGGCTTTACAGGAAGCGCGCCCTCGAATTTGAACATCTTGCTGATGCGAGTTTGCTTACCGACGTACGATACCGTTACCGACAGATTGCTAATCACTATAACGAGCTAGCGAACATGGTCGAGCGATCAGATAAAGCTAGAATAAATTCGCGTCTTAAGGGGCTGAGAGCTCGACGCAAGATGGTTAGTGAGTGGGGCCCAAAGCTACGCTCGTCCTGAGCCGCGCCTTGCGGCTGGTGTTGCAGCTTGAGCGGATGCCGTGCCTGCCGCAGTGACGCAGTCACATTGCATTAGCGCGGCGCATTCTTAAATAGCTGACCAACTAGGCCTGGCTGGGCGGCCTTACTCAGCCCCCCAGCCCCCTGGCCGCTCAGCCTTAGAAGCCTAACTTTGAGCAGTAAACTTCAAGCAACCCCAAGTGCGCGTACACTGGCTTGGGGTTCTTTTTGTTGTCTTCTAATAGCGGTCGTTCGTGCTTGTTCTGTGGGTGTGGGTGCTGTGTCGTGGCACGTACATGTACATGCTTCTGGGATATGTTGGCGCAACATATCCCGGTGCCAATCGTGGGTCCGCACCCCCGGATAAAAGCCGACACAAATCCGCTTCGGGATTACAACCAACCCACCAGCCCGGCTGAGCGATTGCCGTCGTTGCGATTGCCATGCCCACGCCCAGCGTCACCAATGCTGTTGTCAATCTAATCATTGCTCGCGTTCTCCTTAAAGCGCCAATGAGAGTTGCAAAGCCCATCTGGCCGGGCATTGAGTTAGATCAATGCCCGCACTCCAAGCTCTCTGAACAAAAGTCATTTTGAGCGCTACCATACCGGCGCTATTGTATTCTTCTGTAAGGCCTATGGAGGTGATCGTGAAAGCTCGGCTGCTTCTCACCAGTGCATCATTGATGTTTGTGCAGATCCCAGCGCCGCAAGCACAAGTGACAGTCG
>JBAPZR010000457.1:0-2556 GCA_049285335.1 Xanthobacteraceae bacterium
GATAGACTCAAATACCGTCATGATCCAGCGCTGCCCCTATTGCACAAAAGATCATGAATGGCGTTATCGCGACGCCCAATGGGTACCCGCGCTGCCACCAAAGGATTGGGTTGAGAACAGATAGGCCGCGTCAGTTAGCGGAATTTTTGTTTAATAGCTCCGGCAGCTTCGCAAAATTTGCCGCGATCCGCCGTGCCTCATCTTTGGTGAGCAACTTGGCTGTTGACCGCCGCTTAGGGCAACATCATTTCTTCCCGCAAATTTTGCTGGTGTTTTTTCAGTATCGCCGGATCGATTGGCACGGGTGACGGCATGGAAAAGGCCGAGGGCGTTCGGGAAAATCTCAGGCCGCGACACCGGCGCCGACAAGTCCATGGTCAATTGCCCAAATAGCGGCTTGCGTGCGATTCCGCATATTGGTCTTACGTAAAATAGTTTTAAGGTGAACCTTAACGGTGGCTTCCGAGATGCCACACGTCCGCGCAATCTCTTTGTTTGATTCACCGTGCGCGAGACAGGTCAGCACCTGGCGCTCGCGATGCGAAAGCTGGATGCCGTTGGTCTTTTTTCCGAACTCGTAAGAACTGCCGGATTGCGAACCCCAAGCGCGTTCGGGAAACTGAGTATCATCCCCTCCGTTAGTCAGCGCTCTACCCAGCACCAAGATCTGCTGACCCATAAGTATCAGCTCCAGCGACCTTACTAATTTGTCCTGGGATCCAGCATTGAGGACATACCCGTCAGGAGCAAGCGCCAAGACGCTCGGTAGGTCGAAAGGTCTATTCGCGTCCGCGATTAAGACGATTTTGCCGTTGGGTATCAACGATCGCAGCTGACGAATGGTTTTGGCAGCCTGGTCATGACTTTCGGAATCGATTCCAACAATCGCTAAGGCTCGGTCTTCCTTTGTAACGTCGCGATCCGTCAATTCAGTTAGCCCAGCGACGGCAGCTACAACATTGTAAGGAGTACCTCGTAGAAGAAACGCTATGCCCTCGCGCCGCAATACGCTGCTCTCGAGGATCACTGTCGGTGTCGTACCCCTGCCTCGGAAATCAAATGAAGGTTGCTCGAAAGTCGGCGTTGAAGAGTATCGGGCTTAGGCCCGTAATAGCTCCGGCAGCTTCGCAAAGTTCACCGCTATCCGCCTTGCCTTAGTTTTTACAAGCGGAGTGGATTTGCGTCTCAACTTATTTCTCGGGTGTGGCCAAATTGCACTATTCGATCATTCGTCGATTGTAGATCATTCTCCCGGCCAGATAGCAGGGTTGGGACGAGCGTTATGTGTTTGGATGCCGGCGCTGTGCTCAAGCGGTACGTTTTATGTCCGCATTGCAAAGAGGATTATCTCTTCACTTTGCGGGACATTGCCTACAATCCCACACTTACGTGCCACGGCTGCCGAGCAAGCATTCATCTGTACGATCGCTTCTATGAACCATTACTCAGCCAGGTGAGAAATACACTAAACGAAATAGACTCCGCTCCGCCCTCATTCGTCTCAGCGCGCCCCAGCCCAGCCGTATAATCGCTGCTCCCAAGAATTCCGTCTTGCCTCGTCCTTCGTGAGCAACTTGGCAGCGATACGTCGCGCCCTTATTAGTATCGCGTGTGGCGTTTCGGGTATCTGTAGGGAACTACCTGAGACGGTCCTGGCCACGGGTTCAAATTGCAAAAGCCGCGATTACCGGCGAGTATGTTACCCAAATGGTAGCACGCCTCGAATGTGGGATATTGGCAGTCCCAGTAGACATCGCCAGTGCCGATGTTTATCACCGCGCACCAAGGGGCATTGCCAGAGGCATGGCTTGGCGAAGTTCCAAGCGACGTTGTCACTGCAAGAGCGGTGACACCAAACGTCAGTTTCGCAAGGGTTTTCAGCACAACGAGACCTTCCACGGGTTTCCTATCTCTCCGCTAAGATAAACACCGCAATGGAAAAACAAATCCCGGCTGCCACGCTAGTCAGGGATCACACTCAGGCTTTCTGCAATAGCTCCGGCAACTTCAAAGTTCGCAGCAATCCTTCGCGCCTCATCCTTCGTGAGCGGCTTGGCCGACGATCGCCGCTCAGTCCGGACGATGACGAGAGCTCAGACCGATCGCCTTAAGTTTGATGGAAAGTGGTGTTTTCGGTTCATCCACACGCAACTATTCTCTCTGCATTGATGACAACTGCATCGATAGTCGCATGCTATACCACAGTGCGGTTTTGCTCTTGCGATTGGCGTTACTTTCTGAGCGCTGACGTGTGAGGCTGAAGCAAAAATTACCATCGCGCCTAAAGTCACGGAGAACGCCTTGGACATCATGTTATCGCCCCCTCGTTGGGATGACCGATCTTAATCGAAGGACCACCAGGGCGCATGCCCCGCCGACGAGGACCGCACCAATGAGTGCGAAAAGAAGTATGGCGATCCATCCGCCTCCAACTACGTAGCAAGTAACGGGGCCGTGGACCGTACCAATGAGGTTACAGAGAAGTATGCCGATCCACCCGCTTCCAACCACGTAGTAAGTAACGATTCCTAGTACAGCACCGACTGCAGCGGCGAC
>JBAPZR010000458.1:0-4683 GCA_049285335.1 Xanthobacteraceae bacterium
CACGCGGCCGAGTGCGGCGGTGTTGGAGACCGTCCCAGGCGGCGAGGCGGGCGCCGCGGCCGCCGGCGAACGCGACCAGCCGACAGCGACATAGCCGAGCTCCAGCGCGACAAAGAAGGCGATCAGCCCGCCAATCGGCAAATATTGCAGAAATCCCTGCTTGAGTTCGGCAAAATCGACGTCGAGCATCATAACGACGAACAGGAACAGCACGGCGACGGCGCCGACATAGACGACGATCAGGATCATTGCCAGGAACTCGGCGCCGAGCAGCACGAACAGTCCCGCAGCGTTGACGAAGGCGAGAATGAGAAACAGCACCGAGTGCACCGGATTGCGCGAGGCAATGACCATGACGGCCGACGCCACGGTTATTCCGGCAAACAAATAGAAAAAGATCGCGTGTAAGATCATTGTCGGCCGGTCTCAGCGATAAGGCGCATCCAGCGCGATATTGTTTGCGATCTCGCGCTCCCAACGATCGCCGTTGGAAAGGAGCCGTTCCTTGTCGTAGTAAAGTTCTTCGCGCGTTTCGGTCGCAAACTCGAAATTCGGTCCCTCGACGATGGCGTCGACCGGGCAGGCTTCCTGGCACAGACCGCAATAGATGCATTTGACCATGTCGATGTCGTAGCGGGTCGCCCGCCGCGTGCCGTCGTTCCTGCGCGGGCCGGCTTCGATCGTGATCGCCTGCGCGGGGCAAATCGCCTCGCATAATTTGCAGGCGATGCAGCGCTCTTCGCCGTTGGGATATCGGCGCAAGGCGTGCTCGCCGCGGAAGCGCGGCGAGATCGGATTCTTCTCGAACGGGTAGTTGACCGTCGCCTTCGGCTTGAAGAAATAGCGCATCGAGAGCAGGAACGCTTGCGCGAATTCCTTGAGAAACAGCGAGCGAGCGGCTTGATCCAGCTTCATGTCGTTATCTCGTCCCGCCGAACATAGTGCCGATCCAATATCCCGCGATTGCCAGAATGGCGATATCGGCGCCCAAGATCATACGGCGAATGACCGAGAGCCTGTCCTCGAAAGCCCGGCGCTGTTCCAGCGTTTGCGGTCCGCTTTGCGCGCGCAGCCGCCGTTCGACGAACCGGATTCCCGGAACGTAGATCGCAACCGCGATCATCGTTCCGACAAGGCCGCCGAGCCAGGCCGGCAGCGAATAGTCCATGCCGCCCTCCGTTCATTTGGGCGCCCATCCGGTGATTTGCAGTACGCCCGCCACGATGGCGACCATGGCGAGCGAAATCGGCAGGAATACTTTCCAGCCGAGCCGCATCAATTGATCGTAGCGATAGCGCGGTACGAAAGCCTTCACCATCGCAAACATAAAGAAAACAAAGAACGCTTTGAGCACAAACCAGATGACGCCGGGCACCCAGGTGAACGGCACGACCGGGAACGGCGGTAGCCAGCCGCCGAGAAATAAGATCGTGCAAATCGCGCACATGGTGCAGACGGCGACGTATTCGCCGAGCATGAACATCATATAAGGCGTCGAGCCGTATTCGACCATGAAGCCGGCCACCAGTTCGGACTCCGCCTCCACCAGATCGAACGGCGGCCGATTGGTTTCGGCCAATGCCGAGACGAAGAAGACAATGAGCATCGGGAACAGCGGCAGCCAAAACCAGCTGAACAGGCCCCATCGGCCGTTCTGCGCCTCCACGATCGCCGTCAAATTGAGCGAACCGACGCACAGCAGCACGGTGATGATCACGAAGCCGATAGACACTTCGTAAGACACCATCTGCGCCGCCGAGCGCAGCGCGGCGAGAAACGGATATTTCGAGTTCGACGCCCAGCCGGCCATGATCACGCCGTAGACGCCGAGCGAGGAGATGGCGAAGATGTAAAGGATCCCGACATTGATGTCGGAAATGACCCAGCCGGCGTCGACCGGAATCACCGCCCATGCCGCGAGCGCGAGCACGCAAGTCACGAGCGGAGCCAAGAGAAACACGCCCTTGTTGGCGCCGGCGGGGATAACCGGCTCCTTGAGCACGAATTTGATCAGATCGGCGAACGACTGGAACAGGCCCCACGGCCCGACCACGTTCGGCCCGCGCCTGATCTGCACCGCTGCCCAGATCTTGCGGTCCGCTAACAGCACGTAGGCGACCACAATCAGCAAAATAACGAGAAGGAGCAGGCTTTCCGCCACCATGATGATGAACGGCCACAGATAATTGGACAGGAATGCATCCATCTGTGCGCTCTCTATTCCGCCGCCGTCATGGCCGCGCGGCCTTGCGCCAGCGCCGAACATTCGCCCATCACCGCCGAGGCGCGCGCAATCGGACTGGTCAAGTAAAAGTCGCTGACACTAGATGCGAACGGGATTTTGTCGGTATTGCCGCCAAGCGCGGCCAGTTTGCCGATGTCCGCGGGATCGCCCGGCGCGATCTTGCCGACCTGGAGGAGATGCGGATAGGCCTTAAATAGCGCCTGGCGTAGCGCCGCCATCGAATCATAGGGCAAGCGGTGTCCCAGCACATCCGACAATGCGCGCAGGATCGCCCAATCTTCCCGCGCATCGCCGGGCGGGAACGAAGCGCGCGTCGCCATCTGCACGCGGCCCTCGGTGTTGACGAAGATGGCGGACTTTTCCGGATAAGCGGCGCCGGGAAGCACCACGTCCGCGCGCGTGGCGCCGCGATCGCCGTGGGTGCCGATATAGACGGCGAAAGCGCCCGGCGCGATATCGATTTCGTCGACACCGAGCAGGAAGAGAACGTCAAGCGTTCCGTAGGTCGCCATCTGGCGCGCGTTGAGACCACCCTGCCCCGGGACAAAGCCGAGATCGAGCGCGCCGACCCGCGACGCCGCGGAATGCAACACGCAATAGCCGTTCCAACCGTCCTTGAGCGCGCCGACATCAATTGCGGCCTTGGCTGCAAGCGAGGCGACGGCGGCGCCATCGCCGCGTGCGAACGCTCCGGCCCCGAGCAGCATCATCGGACGCTCGGCCTTGCGCAACACCTCGAAGAAGGAATGGCGGGTGATGGCGGCAAGCGTTTCGGGGCCCGCGCCGAGATAGTCGTAAGCGTAGGTCAGGTCAGCCTTCGGCCCAATGACGCCGATCGGGAATTTTCCAGCCCGCCAGCGCTTGCGGATGCGCGCGTTGAGGATCGGCGCCTCCTTGCGCGGATTTGAACCCTCGATCAGAAGCGCATCGGCCGAATCGATGCCGTGAATGCTTGCGTTGAACAAATAACCAGCGCGGCCCCAGGCGGGGTCGATCGCAGCGCCATCCTGCCGGCAATCGAGGTTGACGACGTTGAGCCGCGTCATGAGGTCCTTAAGCGCGTAGATTTCCTCGACGGCCGCGAGATCGCCGACCATCGCGCCTATGCGTTTGGGACTGATCCTCTCTAGATGAGCCGCGATGGCCTTGAACGCCTCGCTCCAGCTCGCGGGGCGAAGCCGGCCGCGTTCGCGCAGATAGGGCTGGTCGAGGCGTTGCGTGCGCAAACCGTCCACCACGTGCCGCGTCTTGTCCGAAATCCATTCCTCGTTGATGTCATCGTTTGTGCGCGGCAGGATCCTCATGACCTCGCTGCCGCGCGTATCGATGCGGATCGCACAGCCGAGCGCATCCATCACGTCGATGGATTCGGTTTTGTCTAATTCCCAGGAGCGCGCAACGAAGGCATAGGGTTTCGATGTCAGCGCGCCGACCGGGCAGATATCCACGACATTGCCTTGCAGTTCCGAGTGCATGGCCGTTTCTAGATATGTCGTAATTTCCATATCTTCACCGCGTCCGATCGCGCCGAGCTCCGGTACGCCGGCGACCTCGGTGGCAAATCGCACGCAGCGTGTGCACTGGATGCAGCGGTTCATCGAGGTCTTGACCAGCGCCCCGAGATATTTGTCCTCGACCGCGCGCTTGTTCTCGATGAAGCGGCTGGAATCGATGCCGTAGGCCATGGACTGATCTTGCAGATCGCATTCGCCGCCCTGGTCGCAAATCGGGCAGTCGAGCGGGTGATTGATCAGCAGAAACTCCATCACTCCTTCGCGCGCCTTGCGGACCATCGGCGAGCGGGTCTTGACCTCCGGCGGCTCGCCCTTCGGACCCGGCCGGCAATCGCGCACGCCCCAGGCGCAGCTTGCGACCGGCTTCGGCGACCCCACAAGCTCGACAAGACACATGCGGCAATTGCCGGCAATCGAGAGCCGTTCGTGGAAGCAGAAACGCGGAATCTCGGCACCGGCGGCCTCACACGCCTGCAGCAGCGTGTATTCCACGGGGACGTCGATCTCTTTGCCGTCGACGATGAGCTTAGCCATGCGATTTTTACTCCGCCGCCGCCGGCATGGGCGGATCGAGCGCGCCCGCTGAATCGGCGTTTGCGGTATATTGGTCGATGCGTCTTTCGATTTCGGGACGGAAATGCCGCAATAGCCCTTGCACGGGCCAAGCCGCGCCGTCGCCGAACGCGCAGATCGTGTGCCCCTCAATCTGAGTGGTCACTTCCCACAACATGTCGATCTCGCGCTTGTGGGCGCGACCTTCCGCCATGCGGGTGAGCACGCGCCACATCCAACCCATGCCCTCGCGGCACGGCGTGCACTGGCCGCAGCTCTCATGCTTGTAGAAATAGGAAATGCGCGCGATCGCCTGGATCAGGTCGGTCGACTTGTCCATCACGATCACGGCGGCAGTGCCGAGGCCGGAAC
>JBAPZR010000459.1:0-2070 GCA_049285335.1 Xanthobacteraceae bacterium
AAAGACGAGGCTACTCGCCTGTTCCGGATTGCTGATGACGGCTGTCCGAAAGATTCCTTTCAATTGATCGCCGCGAATGACGAACTCAAGGCGCTCGGCGCACAACCGTGATGCTGGCGCTGTAGAATGCCAACTACTGGCGAAAATTCGCAATTTCCACAGCGGCGGCATCAATTGCCGCGGTGCATGGGCCTACTTTTGACCCAAAGCGGACATGGGCCGTGTTAGACACCTTCCCTTTCTGACTGCCGGATGGCTTGATACGATACTGTCCATGAAACGGCGGGATTTCATTAGACTGATTGGCGGCACGGCCGCAGCGATACCTATTACAGCTCGCGGTCAGCAATTGGCACCGGCAGTTATTGGCGTACTTAGCCCCGAAGGACCGAAGACGGGCAATGTTAATGGCTTAGTGCAGGGTCTGCGCGAGCTTGGCTACATTGAAGGGCAGAGCATTCGGTTCGAATATAGATGGGCAGACGGAAAATTTGATCGCCTGCCAGAACTCGCAGCCGATTTGGCTCGTCTGCATGTGGATGTGATTGTCGCGTTTGTTACTCAGGCAACAGAAGTCGCGAAAAAACAGACCAGTACAATTCCCATCGTGATGGTGGGTGTTGCCGATCCCGTTGGGGCTGGACTTGCTGCTTCACTCGCTCACCCCGGAGGGAATGTCACGGGGACGTCGTCTTTGGCCGCGGCAATCGTCGGCAAACAGCTAGAGTTGTTGAAGTTGGTCGCCCCTAACGACACTGATGTGGCGACCATGTTCAATCCGAACAACGTGACCTTTCAGACGCTTCAGGTCAATGCCGCAAAAACCGCAGCTCAAACGCTCGGATTACAACTTCGTTTTATTGAGGTGAAGACGACTTCTGAATTTGAAGCTGCATTTAGTACAGTCACTCAAGAGAAAAGCCGATCTCTTTGGATCTTGGTAGACCCGTTGTTCATCAGTAATTCCAAAATGCTCGCAGAGCTGTCCGTAAAAACACACCTAATTGCGATGACCGGAGACCGGGTCTTCGCAGAGGCCGGTGCTCTGATGTCCTACGGCCCGAACTACTTCGACAGCTATAAAGCCGCTGCTCCATATGTCGACAAAATACTGAAGGGAAACAATCCAGCCGATTTGCCCATTGATCAGGCGAGCAGATTTGAATTTGTCGTGAATATGAAGACAGCAAAGTTGCTCCCTGTCGAAATCCCATCGTCCGTTCTAGGGTTCGCCAGTGACGTGATCGAATGAAGCGACGAATGTCTGCTTTTGGCACAAAGCGGACATGGTGATCTCGCTAACCGATGTCTGCTTTTGGGGTAATAGCGGACATCAGGCGAATGCCCTTTAATGTCCGCTTTTGACCCCAAGTGGAAATTTCGCGGTGACCGAGTCATGTCCGAAGCTCGGATGCTTGGTCGTCGAACTCTCGCTAACGAGAAAATGATGAACCGAGTAGGCCGTCATGAGTGCGGAGTAACCCTCTGGGAGATGTGATTGCTGCCACGCGTCGCCAAACGCCACCTTGACTGCGTCGAGGTCCCGCCAGATAGACTCGAACACAACTTCGGGTGCCGATGTGTCTATTGGCTCGAGAATTCGATATTGAAGGCACCCCACCTTACTGGTGACCAGAGCCGCAGGCGAGGAGTGAAACCTTTGGAGTAGTTCATCTCGGCATCCAGCCGCAGCGGTTGCCCGAAACACCCGCGCAATTGGTCGAGAGCTACTACGGACCGTCATGACACTCCTCCTCAATGCTGGTGTGCCCCAATCTTCGCTATTTAGATCGATGCGACTGACCCTTGTGAGACATTGCGCGTTGCTTCAGCCCTTCAAATCGATAAGCAATTCCTGGAGCGTCCCTAATCGGCAGCGATTAGATCAACTCCCGTTCTTGCCCAAGCGATCGCGCGTTCAAGACGATCGTTGCCCCAGAACAGTTCACGATCCGCTGTTGTAAAAGTCGGCGCGCCAAAAATGCCGAGCTGCTTTGCTTCTTCGGTTTGCGTGTGCAACGCGGCTTTGTTCGTTTCCGCTCGCGCGGCTTCTAATACTGACGCCGACTC
>JBAPZR010000460.1:0-1762 GCA_049285335.1 Xanthobacteraceae bacterium
AGGTCTTCACCATCGTGGCCAGTCCCGGCGGGAGCGACGCGCGCTCCGGCGGCAAGCCCGACCCGCGCCGCGTTACCATTCACAACGGTCGCCAGCACGCAAAGGATTTCGTGTTGGAGCGTCATGGATTTCGCTTCGTGCGCCACGACACCGAAGTTGAGGAATTCTATGACGACGATCAAATTCGACGGATCTACTACCCGGAGATGGAAGCGCTGATCAAAGCCGAAAGCGGCGCCAAGCGTGTGGTCGTGTTCGACCATACGCTGCGCACCGCAGATGACGAATTACGCGAGTCCAAGCAGATCCGAGAGGTCGTCCGCCGCGTTCACAACGACTACACGGAATGGTCGGCCCCGTAGCGGGTGCGCGATATCCTCCCTGACGAGGCCGAAGAATTATTGCAGCGGCGCTTCGCCATCATCCAGGTTTGGCGGCCGATCCGTCATCCGGTCGAGACTTATCCTCTGGCCATGGCGGACGCGCAGTCGTTATCGCCGCAAGACATGATTGTCTCAGAGCGGCGCGCGCCCGGACGCATCGGCCAGACCTATGCGATTAAGTATAATCCGGCACAGAAATGGTATTGGTTTCCGCGCATGAGGCGGGAGGAGGCCTACGTTTTCAAGGTATTTGATTCGATGAAAGACGGACCCGCTCGCTGGACGGCGCACACCGCCTTCGAGGATCCGACCACCCCGCCACATGCGCGGCCCCGCGAGAGCATCGAAATACGCACGATGGCGTTTTTCTAAAATCTCATGAGCGCGTTCACGACGTCACCGCGGCGACGATGTCGCTGCGGAGCGGGTGGCAAGGCCGGTGGTGGTGTATCAAAATCTCGGCGCGTACGATCAGGTCTTTGCTTTCCACCAGGCAGTCGCGTGACTGTTTTACAAGCGTGGCCTCCAGGTCAGATAGGCGGGCCAGGACAAGCAGGCGTTCGCGCCATGGCGGGAAACAACTAGTCACGTAGTGACCGGCAGGTTTCTGCAAACTCTACGCGACGGTCGATTGCGCGGTCTAACGCGTCCCCATGATGAAGGGACATTAAGCCCCGTCAGGACATACAGCCATCAAATTAGGACAACAGGCCAGACTTCCCCCGATTTCGCGCCCTTCCCCGACCAAGCTAACAGTCTGTTTCTCAGACCATTTGCATCTGCATTCGACGTTTTCCACTGCTTTCGCACCCCCCACGACTGGCACCCACATCATCGGCGACTGGCACAAAGCGGAGGCGCAATGGTTTAATGCAGCTTGAGCGGGTGCCTGCCACAGTGAACCGAGATGCTTCCTGCCTCGTATAACAATAGAGGACTGCCCTCAGCGGAAAATCACAGAGCAATGAAGGAAATAAGGTGCGCAATGAACCCAAGCGTACCGACCGATCCTAAATACTGGCAGAATCGAGCCGAAGAAGCGTGGTCGATTGCCGAGCAAATGACGGATGCCCATACCAGGGCCGTCATGGTCGGCATCGCGCAAAGCTACGATAGAATAGCCAAGCGAGTTGAAGCACGCAGCCGCGATCCCTGATAAGTCCAGCGCAGCGGCATACCGCTTTCGCAACACAATTCTACAGCCTCTAGTCCGACGCCCATCTTTTAAGCGACGCGACTAAACGCTGTGCTAATCCCCACAGAGCTCATCGAGCTTCCTTCCGAACTTGGGTCCAGTTTGCTCAACTCATCAGCCAGCGCGACAAATTCAGGACCTAGCTTTTCTCCAACTCGTCCGCCTTTTTGGATAACTCTTCAGC
>JBAPZR010000461.1:0-3263 GCA_049285335.1 Xanthobacteraceae bacterium
GCTTGCCGCCCTCATTAATCGCGATGGCAGCATTTGGGTGCTGAGCGCCAGCGAGCTCGAGCGCGTCAGGGAGCTTGTCAATAAAGGCCGGGGCAAGGATACCACCCAGCACTGAATATTGTTTCAACGGGCAAACTGCATTATGAGAATCACTTCCGTTCCAGCGCCGCTCCACGACTTTGCGCCACCGCCGCTCTCCATCACCGACCGGATCGATGTCGCGCGCTATGAAGAGTCATTCAGCGATTTCACGGCGGCGGCTTGGCACCATGCGGGCGAGCCGCAGAACTTTCAGTCCAATTGGCATATCGACTGCATCGCCGATTATCTGATGGCGGTGGCGCGCCGCGAGATCAAAGGGCCCGGTCCGCTGATCTTCACGCTGCCGCCGAGGCACATGAAGTCGCGCGGAACCAATGTATTCTTTCCCGCCTGGACCTGGGCGCAAGATCCTGACCCCGACGGCAAAGGCCACGGGCTGATGGTTCGACCCGGTACGCTTTTGGGACCGGGGGTGAAGTTCGCCCACCTCTCCTACGTTCAGCGGCTCTCGAATGAGCACAGTCTCGCTTGCCGTCGGCTGATCGAGTCGGACTGGTACCAGCAACGCTGGGGCGATCGCGTCCGGCTCAACTACGCCCAGATCGCGCAATTCGACAATTGCGCCGGTGGCAATCGCCGGGCGACGTCGTTTTCCTCGATTACCGGTTTCGGCGCCGACATTATCGTGGTCGACGATGCGCATGACATCGAGAATGTGGATTCCAATACCGTTCGCGAAGCCACGCTGCGGGTCTGGGACGAAGTGCTCCCGACGCGACTGAACGATCCCAAGGCCGGCATGTTTATTGTCATCATGCAACGCAGCCACGAGTGCGATCTGATCGGGCATATCCTCGCCAAAGAATTCAACGGCATGCATGTTTGTCTACCGGCCAAATTCGAGGGCGGCCATCCTTACGTCTTTTTCGACCCGAAATGGCCAGTGCCGCGCAAGACCGATTCAAGCTATGGCAGCGATGGCGGACCGAAGATCGGGGAAACTTGGCATGACTTCCGCAAGGAGGACGAACCGCTATGGAAAAGCCGCTTCCCTGAAGTGGTCCTGAAGCAATGGGCCGGCTCGATGACGAGCCACGCTGCAGCCGGACAACTCCAGCAACGGCCGACCGCGCGGGAGGGGGGCCTGTTCAAACGTGCGTGGTTTAACAATCCGGTCAAGCAAGTATCCTATGAGAAGCTGAACCTTGTTCGGGCGTGGGATTTGGCCAGCGCATCCGACCCAAGCAACAACCCGGATTACACGGTCGGATTATTAATGGGCCACGATCGCGACACGCGCATGCTGTACATCATCGATGTGATCCGTGGTCGGTTCAGCCCCGGCGAGCGCCAGCAGAAAATTCTTTCTACCGCCGTCCATGACGGGACCGCTTGCCATATCCGCATCCCGCAAGACCCGGGCGGTGCTGGGAAGTTCGAGGCGCATCACCTGGCCGGCCTGCTGCAGGGCTATCGGGTTTCGAGCGAGCGCGAACAGGGTAGCAAAGAGAATCGCGCCGATCCATTTGTGGCGCAATGCGAGCATGGCTTCGTCAGACTGGTTGAGGCGCCATGGAACCGCGACTTCGTCGATGAACTCTGTGCGTTCCCCAATGGGGCGCATGACGATCAGGTCGATGCGGCATCCGCTGCTTTTCGTGCGTTGGTTCGCCGGCCCCGTTACTCAATGGTCGCCGTGTCACTTGGGTAGCACGCATAAATCGTTCACGGCACCTCGCCGAGCGGCTCGATATCGTGCGCAAGACTTTTAAGCCAGCATGAAATTGCGACAGTCAGACTACCTCAATTGAAGAGTCCGCTGGCTTTGTCTGGCACAGTACGGTTGGAATGTCCGACCGTCACCGCTAGCGCCCGGCAAGTGAGACCCCCTCCGGCCATTCAAATTGGAAAGCCAAAAATGCAAAACATGGAAGTAACCGCGCGAGCTGATGAAAATGAGTTGGCGCGACCCAAATGGTGCTATCAGCTCCCTACGCGTTTATGTTCGCAATAGGTCGTTTGCTCGCTTCGGAAGCCGCTGCGTCATCCTAGGAAGCAGTTCTGATGCTCTGTACCAGACGATGGAAGGCCGCTGGTGCTAGCGGTCGATACCCAATTTAGGTTCCTAAGGCACCCGCGCAAAAAATGGGGGCCGGTAACCAAAAAACCGCCATCGCTAGCTCCGGTACGAGATTGCCATGGACGCCAGGTATCACGAGAAATTTGTCTAATATATCGGCGTGGTGTTCTGTGGGTTGGGACACACCGCGTGTGCTGAATGCGCATAGATCAGGATGTTACATCGATCAATCATTTGAAGTTTTCGCCTTCAACGATGGCGAGCGCATTAGCGACGTTGTCGATACTGGCGACCCACGCGCGCCCGAGTGCGGCAGCTCGGGTCTGCACCCGCTCACACCGTTTATGCCGCTTCCCCATATCATGGAGGCCTCGACGCAACGCCTCGTTGACCAGCTGTTTACGGCTGAGTCTTTGGCTGCGGCGCAAGCGTTCGAGACTGGCGGCCACATCGTCATCGAGGGTCAGTGTTGTCCTCATCATCATGACATAATAATTTTGATGTCTTGATGTCAAACATTAGCATAACTCCGTCGCTTCGACCTTTCGCGTTTTTCGTAGCTGCACCCCGGGGCCCCCACCGTTCTCGTCGATGAATTCGACGCCGGCCGCTTCAAGCGCCTTTCTAAGCGCTACCAGTGTAGAGATGTGCGGCCATAATACCCGGCTTTGATTCAAGGCGTTTAATCGTCGGGTAGCGAAAATCGCTTACGACCGGTAGTCGATCCATGCTGCTCAGCGTTTCTCCGCTAGTTTTTCGCTGGTTCAAAAATTGCGCGGCGCTAGTGGGACTAAAATCTATTAAGTCACGTCCTACAGTATAAGTTCAACTGCCCTGAATATTTGAAGGCCCAGAAAAGCGATCCAGGCCACAGTTAAAACTGATGCACACAAAATCACGGCAACTGCCAGCACACGCATGACTAACACTTTTCATATTGAAATCCGCGCCGATGAGGATAGGAGCGGCCAGGACCGTGCGCACCGCCGGCTGCTCTTCTTCTGAAACCGCTCTTGTAGCCGCATCCCGGGGCCACCGCCATTCTCCTTCGATGAATTCGATGTCATCCGCACTTGCTTATCATCGTATATTATGGTAATATACATCAATGCTTGATCTCGCGCAGATCGAAGGGTTTCAA
>JBAPZR010000462.1:0-1917 GCA_049285335.1 Xanthobacteraceae bacterium
GACTTGTCCAATCATGAGAAAGTCCTGGTTGGCCTCGATATCCGGCCAGCCTGAGCAGTACAACCATGCCTAAGGCCGAACGCGATCTCAAATTGCCGCTGTTTGACGATGCCGACGAGACCGTTCAGGCAATCCATCAGGGTGACGTCGATGCCGTCGTCGTGATGCGGGCCTTGGAAGGCCCGCAAGTCATCCTGCTGCATGGCGCGGAGGAACCCTATCGGGTTCTGGTCGAGCGCATGAGTGACGGCGCACTGACGGCCGGTGCCGACGGCACCATCCTCTACGTCAATGGCCGGCTTTGCGATCTCACCGGCTATCCGCCCGAGCACTTCATCGGCTGCGACGTTGCTTCGCTGTTTGAGGGCGAGCTGCCGAAGCTTGTTGCCGACGTTTCCGTGGAAGCGAATTTGTTGCGCGACGGCGACATCGCCATGCCGGTTGCCGTTTGGTCGCGTCCGATTTCGATCGCCGACACGACCGCGACGCTGGTGCGGCTGACCGATCTTTCGATCCATCGCCGCGCCGAACAGATCGCCGCCGCCGAACGTTTTGCCCGGTCTGTTCTTGAGCAGGCGACCGACGCCATTCTGGTGCTTGCGCAGGATGGTCGAATTACCCACGCGAGCGGGAGGGCCGAACAGCTCGCGGAGCAGGGGCCGGTCGGCTGCACGTTTTCAGAGGCGTTCCCGCTCGAAGCCCAGAGCTCGGAGCAGGCCGGCGTACCGGCGCGCTTTTCCGCCGAAAACCTCGACACCATGTTGGCGACCAAGCCGTTTCACGGCGTCGAAGTGAAGCTGCGCGGCGAACGCTTCACCGGATATACGTTCCTGCTCAGTGCCGGTCCGCTGGTCGACGAGGCCAAGGTATCCGTCGGCTCGATCGTGACGCTAACCGATATGACCGAACGAAAGCGCGCGGAGGAGCAGCAGATCATGTTGGTCGCCGAGCTCAATCATCGGGTCAAGAATATCTTGACCATCGTGCAGTCGGTGGCGGCGCAGACGGTTCGTTCGTCGGGATCGCTCGGCAATTTCTCCGACGCCTTTTCCGGCCGTCTCAAGGCCCTGGCGATCGCGCACGATATTCTGACGCAAACCCGCTGGGTCGGCATTGGGTTAAATGAGCTGCTTGCCACCGTGCTCGCGCCCTATCGCTCCGCCGATGAGGGACGCGTAACGATCGCAGGGCCGACAGTCCTACTGCCGAGCCGGTCGGTATTGCCGCTGTCCATGGCGTTGCACGAATTGGCGACCAATGCGGCAAAATACGGCGCCTTGTCGGTGCGCGGCGGCGATGTCGATATCCGCTGGCGATTGACGGAAGCCGCTGCCGATCCGTCCGTCGAGTTGACCTGGACGGAGCGCGGTGGCCCTGCGGTCCGGCGCAAAGAGACGGACCATGGCGCACCAAAGTCTCGGCGGGGGAAATCTGCCGGATTCGGCACTGTGCTGATCGATCGCGTGGTTACTCACGATCTCGACGGCAGGGCGGATATCGACCTTGATCCAACGGGCGTGCGCTGCACGCTGGTATTTCCGGTGCGGGTACAAGCCGGCGCGCCCGGCGTCATGCCCGGCTCCGCTATTTCGTAACGGCTTTTCCAAATACGATTTCGCAAATCCAGCGCAGCTCTTTTTCGTCGAACGGCTTGGCGATGCGCGGCAGCGATCGGAAGGCCGGAGGGAAAAGCGTCACGTCGTTGTAGCCGGACGTGATGATCATCCTCAATCCGAGCTTATCCAGCTGCGGCAAAATCTCGAAAATCTGCCGGCCGCGGAGATTGATGTCGAGTAACGCGCCATCGAAACCACCTCGATCCGCGTTCTGCAGCACCTCGTCGACGCTCGACAGCGGCCCAACGACTTCGCAGCCGAAGTCCTCGAGAATTCGTTGAAGCTCTATGGCGATAAGAGC
>JBAPZR010000463.1:0-6824 GCA_049285335.1 Xanthobacteraceae bacterium
GAGCTGGATCATCTATTTGGCGATTCCGCTCGGCTCCTACCTGATGTGCTTCCGCTTTCTGCAGGTGATGTGGCGTTTTCTCAAAACCGGCCGTGTCCCGCATCACGGTCATGGCATCGACTACGAGCGCCCGCACGAAGAAACGCCGGTTGCGGCGCCGGAGGCTGCGCAATGACGGCGCTGTCGCATGTGTCGAAACCCGCGGCGCCGCGCCCAGTCAACGCCGCAATTACCGCGACGCTGATCATCGCCGCTCCGATCGTGCTCGCGCTTATCTGTTTTGCTGCGCGACTTCACATCATCGAACTGTCGCACACGGTGCGCGCTGAACTTCTGTTCGCGCTGTTGCTCGCGCTGATGGCCTCCGGAATGCCGATTTCGATCGCGCTCGGCCTGTCGGTGCTGACCTATCTGTTCATTCTTTCCGATGTCGATCCAAAGATGGTCGGCCTGAAATTGTTCACTAGCATCGATCGTTTCGAGATTATGGCGATCCCGTTCTTTATCCTGGCTGGAAACTTTCTCACCGCCGGCGGTGTGGCGCGGCGGATGATCGATTTCGCGACCTCGCTGATCGGCCATTGGTACGGCGGCCTCGGGCTTGCCGGCGTCGTCGCCTGCGCCTTGTTCGCGGCGATCTCCGGCTCTTCGGTCGCGACCGTGGTCGGCATCGGCTCGATCATTCTTCCCGCGCTGATGCAGCAGGGCTATCCGCCGCGTTTTTCCGCAGGCGTGATCGCGACCTCCGGCGCGCTCGGCATTTTGTTTCCGCCTTCGATCAATCTTGTCATCTATGCAGTGGCGACGAGCGGCATGCAGCCGCGCGGGCCGGGCGGAGCTGTGGTCGATTCCGCTTCGATCGGTCAATTGTTCATTGCCGCCTTAGTGCCGGGCCTCATTCTTTCGGCCATGCTCGGCGCCACGACCTGGTATCGCGCCTGGCGCAACGATTATCCGCGCATGAAGCGCGCCGATTGGCGCGAGTGCTGGCGCACGCTCCGCGAAAGCATCTGGGGCCTGCTGCTGATTGTGCTGGTGCTCGGCGGCATTTATTCGGGCTTATTCACGCCGACCGAAGCTGCCGCGGTCGCGGCCGTCTATGCGTTCGTGATCTCGGTGTTCGTCTATAAGGGGTTGCCGATCTCGGAAGTGCCGGCAGTGCTGCTCAAGGCGGCGGCGATGAGCGCGATGATCCTCTACATCATCACCAATGCCGCGGTGTTCTCGTGGCTCCTCACCTCCGAGCAGATCCCTCAGTCGATGGCCGAATGGATGACGGCCCAGGGCTTCGGCATCGTCGCCTTCCTGCTGGTCACCAATATCGTTTTGCTCGCAGCGGGCAATTTCATGGACCCGGCCGCCATTACGCTGATCATGGCACCAATTCTGTTTCCGATGGCGGCGGCGCTCGGCGTGCATCCCGTCCATCTCGGCATACTAATGGCCGTGAACATGGAGGTCGGGCTGTGCCATCCGCCGGTGGGGCTCAATCTCTATGTGGCGGCCGGGATCACCAAAATGGGAATTACCGAGCTCACCGTCGCCGTATTGCCGTGGCTCGTCACCATGCTGATTTTTCTGGCGATGGTCACCTACATCCCGGCCATTTCGCTCTGGCTGCCGCACGCTCTCGGAATGCTGTGAGCATGGAATCACGCCGGCTTGGACCCATAACCTGGGTGATCGCTTCGCGTCGGTTTTCAACGAACGCTTTATGAGTTTTGATCCTTAAAATCTTCTTGGCGCAGCGCGATCGGCGTGCCGTGCGGGGTGCGCGCGCAAGCCCGCTGCCAGGCATCGCGGGTGCGCGCCAGCACGCCGGAGTCGGCGAGGCCCTTTGCGGCGACGATGCGTTCGAGCGTGGCGAGCCAGTGATGATAATAAGTTTCGCCGGTGTCCGGATCGCCCGCGGCTTGCGCTTTCTTGATTTCCTCACCGAGCACTGCCGCCCATTCCTTCCAGCTGAACAGGCCGCGTTCGTTGAGCGAGACTGCGAGCGCAAACGCCTCCGCCTCCCACGGCGCGCGGAAGACAGGGCCGGCGTCGTCGCGGGGAACGCTCAAGTCGCCGTTGCGGCCGAGCGCGCGGAGCGATTCCGCATCCGCGCTCACGCCGGCTCCAAATAGGGCTCGAAGGCCTCGATCGAGACTTGGAGCGACGGATCGGTATTCGCGCCCCACAATTCGCGGCCCTCGAACCGCACGGTGTAGAGCCATTGCGGGTCCTCGCCCTTGCCGATCGCGACACTGTCGGGAAACACGTGACATCCGCGCAGCGCCTCCACCACGCCGACACGGCCGCGCGCATAGCGCGGTAGGCGGGTATGCGTTGCCGGATGAATGTTCTTGGTGCGCACGCGGTCACCGGGCTTAAAGCGCGCCGCCGCGTTGTTCGGCCGGGCGAAGGAGCCGCGCGTTATCGTATTCGGCACTTCGGGAGCGGTCAGCTTGCGCTTGGGGGTTTTGCCCGGCCGTAACGCGTGGCCGGCCGCGATCTCGTCCGCGCCGGTAAGGCCATGCTCGACCACTTGGCTCTCCAGTCCCAAGCCCCACTTTTTGTAATAGGAACTGGCCAGATAAATATCGGGCGGCAGCTCCTCGCGCGCGGCGCGCGATTGATCGATGGTCCAGACGCCGGCGTAGCTCATGGCGCGATTGAGCGCGAGGCAGCGCGCTTCCCACGCGCTATGGAAAACGGGTTCGTTCGCCTCCGGCTCGACTTTGCCGAAGCCATGCATACCGCCCATGTCGTGAACGCCGTCCATCACGCGGTCTCGTTCGGCGGCTTGGCAAAACCGGTGCCTATCATGCTGTCGCGCGTCACCAGGCTCGCGAGCTTCTCCTCGCTCCAGCCTTCGGTGCCAGCGGGCCGCATCGGCAGCACGATAAAGCGTGTCTCGGCGGTCGAATCCCAGACGCGAATATTGGTATCCGCCGGCAGCGCAACGCCGAAGTCGGCCAGCACGCCGCGCGGATCATTGACCGCGCGCGAGCGATACGGTGCGGACTTGTACCAGACCGGCGGCAGGCCGAGCACCTCCCACGGGTAACAGGAGCACAGCGTGCAGACGATCATGTTGTGCAGTTTCGGCGTGTTCTCGACCGCGATCAGGTGATCGCCGACCCGATTGATGATACCGAGCCCGAGCACCGTCTTGGTGGCATTGTCGAGCAACGCCTGCTTGAACACGGGATCGGTCCAGGCTTTGGCAACAACGCGCGCGCCGATATGCGGGCCAACTTTGGTCTCGTAGGCTTCGATAATGGCGTCGAGAGCGGACGGATCGATATAACCCTTCTCGCTCAACACGGTTTCCAGCGCCCGCACGCGCAATTGCATTTCGGAGAGCTCCGAACCGTGCTCGTCGTGATGGTGATGATCGTCCTTTTCCGCCATGGCCCTTTGGTGCTTTCTCCGTCTGGTTTTTCGTTCTTCCCGGCAATGGGTCGTCACGGCTTGTCGGCCGTGCCGTGGCCGGATGGTCTCTTAACAAACATTATAGTATGGCCAGAACCCATGCGAAACATGATCGCAGGCGTGGCCGATGGAATAGACCGCCTCACCGCGGCGGTCGGGCGCTTGGCTACATGGTGCTCACTCTATGTCGTGATCGCCGAATTCGCCGTTGTGGCGATGCGCTATCTTTTCGGCCTCGGCTCCATCCGCTTGCAGGAATCGGTGCTCTACGCGCATGCCGCGCTGGTCATGCTCGCCGCCGCCTGGGTTCTTCAGGCCGATGGACATGTCCGCGTCGATGTCTTCTACACCCGCGCCGCGCCGCGTACCCGCGCGCTTATCGATCTTTTCGGTGCGATTGTCTTTCTGTTGCCGCTCGCCATCGTGCTGATATTCGTTGCGGTCCCTTATGTGGGGCGATCGTGGTCGATATTTGAAGGCTCACCGCAGCCGAGCGGCTTGCCGTTCGTTTATTTGCTCAAGACCTTGATTCCGCTCTTTGCCGTTCTCCTCGGCCTGCAGGGGCTGGCACAGGGAATCCGCGCAGCATTGCGCTTGAGCGGCTCGTCCCGACAAGTGTCGCGTTGATCATGGGCGAGACGCTTGCGGTGGCGATGGTGCTCGCGGTCTGCGCGCTCTTGCTCCTCGGCTATCCCGTTGCCTTCACGCTTGCGGGGGTCTCGCTCGGCTTTGCCGCCGCGGGCGGCGCTTTCGGTGTCATGAACCTCGCGCTCCTTGGCGCTTTGCCGGAGCGCATATTCGGGATCATCACCAACGACGTACTCCTCGCCATCCCGCTCTTCATTTTCATGGGCGTGATGCTGGAGCGTTCGCGCACCGCCGAAGAGCTTCTGGAAACCATGGGACGGCTGTTTGGCGTATTGCCGGGTGGCCTCGGCCTGTCCGTCATCATTGTCGGCCTGCTGCTCGCCGCCGTCAAAGGCGTGGTCGGCGCGACGACCGTCACGATGGGCCTGATCGTGCTGCCAAGCATGTTGCGGCACGGTTACGATAAGGCGCTCGCCGCCGGCACGGTCGCGGCGACCGCGACGTTGGCCCAGATTTTCCCGCCGGCGACCGTGCTCGTTCTGCTCGGCGATCAGCTCAGTAATTCCTACCAGGCGGCGCAGCTAGCGCAGGGCAATTTCGCGCCGCAAACGGTGACGGTTGCCGACCTGTTCGCCGGTGCGATATTTCCAGGCTTCGTCTTGGTCCTGCTCTACATGCTTTATTTGATCGGCGTCGCCGCCATCATGCCGGAAAAATCCCCGGCGATCGCGCCCGATCCAAATGCGCCGCGCGGTTTGGCGCTGGCGGCTCGGCTCCTTGCCGTTCTGGTTGCGCCGTTTGCGCTTATCCTCGCCGTGCTCGGCTCCATTCTCGGTGGCGTCGCGACGCCGACGGAGGCCGCATCGGTCGGCGCGGTTGGCGCGATTTTGCTCGCGGTGGGCAAGGCCGGTGCCAAGACCGGCGTCAAGAGCCTGCTCATTCCGGTGATGGCCCGCACGACGCAGATTACCAGCATGATCTTCGTCATTCTGATCGGGGCGACGGTCTTCAGCTTGGTCTTCCGCGGCCTCGGTGGCGACGTTTTGGTCGAGCATGCGCTCAACAATCTGCCGGGCGGCGTGGCTGGCGCCACGCTCGTCGTCATGGCTGCGATCTTCGTTCTGGGCTTCGTGATGGACGCCTTCGAGATCATTTTCGTCGTCGTGCCGATCGTGACGCCCGTGCTCCTGCAAATGCCGGGCGTCAATCCGGTTTGGCTCGGCGTGATGATGGCGGTCAATCTGCAGACCTCCTACATGCATCCGCCGCTCGGCCCGACCTTGTTCTATCTGCGCGGCGTGGCGCCGCCCGAAATAACCACGCGGCACATCTATATCGGCGTCATCCCGTTCGTGTTCATTCAGCTCGTCATGTTGCTCCTCTTTGGCTCGCGCCGGGGCTTGCGACCTGGCTGCCGCATCGGCTTTATGGCTAGACTCACCGGTCGGCGGAAGGAGAAATGATGTCTGCAGCACAACTCTTCGATCTCCACGGCAAAGTGGCGATGGTGACGGGTGCGTCGAGCGGGCTTGGCGTGCGCTTCGCGGAAGTTCTGGCGGAGAACGGCGCATCGGTGGTGCTGGTGGCGCGCCGGGCTGATCGGCTCGCGGCTCTACAGAGCCGGATCGAAAAATCCGGTGGCGCGGCGCTAGCCGTCGAAGCGGATGTGCGCGATCGGAGGGCAATGGCAGCCGCGTTCGACGCGGCGGAGAAAAAGTTTGGCACCGTGACGATCCTCGTCAATAATGCCGGCGTGGCGCATGCCGGCCGCGCCGTGGAGCTTGCCGCGGAGGAATGGCGGCGCATCCTCTCCACCGATCTCGACGCCGTGTTCTTTTGCGCCCAGGAAGCGGCGCGCCGCATGCTCGCGGCCAAAAGCGCCGGCGCCATCGTCAACATCGCCTCCGTCCTTGGCTTTGGCGTCGACAAAGGCGTCATCGCCTATGCCACGGCGAAGGCTGGCGTCATCCAGCTCACCAAGGCGCTCGCGCTCGAACTTGCGTTCAATGCCATCCGGGTCAATGCCATCGCGCCGGGCTGGATCGTCACCGAGCTCAACCGCGACTATCTGCAAAGCGAGCGCGGCGCCGCGCTCAAGCGCGAAATCCCGGTCGGCCGCTTCGGCGAGGAACGCGATCTCGACGGCCCGCTGTTGCTCTTGGTGTCGGATGCCGGCCGCTTCATCACCGGCGCCACGATCGTCGCCGACGGCGGACAGATGGTCGCGTTAAGGGGATAGATCGTCGTCGGCCAAGCTCAGCCGCGCTTCGATCTCTCGCGGACGAAATTGACAATGCCGGAGAAGTCGGATGCGCCGTGGCCGGCTTCCGCGAACTGCCCATAAATTTCGGCCGCATGCGCGCCGAGCGCGTTCTCGGCATGCACGGCATTCGCGGCTTCACGCGCCAGCTTGAGATCCTTGAGCATCAATGAAGCGGCGAAGCCCGGCCGGTAGCCGTTATTGGCGGGGCTCGCAGGCACCGGTCCGGGCACCGGGCAATAGCTCGTCAGCGACCAGCATTGGCCCGAACTGGCCGACGCCACGTCGAATAGCGCCTGGTGCGAGAGGCCGAGCTTTTCGCCGAGAACGAAGGCTTCGCACACCGCGATCATCGACGCGCCGAGGATCATATTGTTGCAAATTTTCGCAGCCTGCCCGTTGCCGGCGTCGCCGCAATGCACGACGCGCTTGCCCATGCGTTCGAGGATCGGCTTGCCACGGGCGAAGGCGTCCGCTGCGCCGCCGACCATGAAGGTCAGGCTTGCCGCCCTGGCGCCGGCGATGCCGCCCGAGACCGGCGCATCGAGCGCGGCGATGC
>JBAPZR010000464.1:0-2660 GCA_049285335.1 Xanthobacteraceae bacterium
GCCAGGGCGAGGCTCGACATTTGCCTTCACGCTCCCGGTCATCGTCGAGCGGCAAGTGGAGGCCACATGAGCAAGCGCATTCTGGTGGTCGAGGATCAACCGGATAATCGCCAGATCATTCGCGATATGCTGGCTCCTACCGGCTACGAAATCACAGAGGTGGAGAATGGTGAGGAGGCGCTCGCTGCCATCGCAAAACAACGGCCCGATCTCATCTTGATGGATATCCAACTGCCCATGATGGACGGTTGCGAGGCGACCCGCCGGATCAAAGCTGATCCTGCTTTGCGATCGATCCCGATCATCGCGGTCACCTCCTATGCGCTCAGCGGGGAGGAAAAGAAGGCGCGCGCCGCAGGCTGTGACGAGTATGTGCCCAAACCGTTCAGTCCTCGCCAACTGCTGGCGAAGATTCGCAATTTCTTACAATAGCTTGGCGTTGTCTCTGGCGGGGCGGCATATGCGGCGGCGCGAGTTCATTGCCCTCATTTTGATGACGGCTGCTACATGGTCGTTCGCGGCGCGCGCGCAACCGGCGCTGCCTGTTGTCGGATTTCTTTATCCCACTTCGCTCGACAAATACGCGCCGTTTGTGGAGGCGTTCCGCAAAGGCCTTCAGGAGCTCGGCTTCACTGAAGGCCAAAATGTAACAATTGAATATTGTTGGGCGGAAGGCCGATATGCGCGACTACCGGAGCTAGCCGCTGAGTTGGTGCAAGATAACGTGGCTGTCATTGTTGCGACCGGTATTACAGCTGCACGTGCCGCTAAGGCGGCGACCTCGACGATCCCCATTGTTTTCAATACTGGGGGCGATCCAATCAAATTTGATCTGGTTACGAGTTTCAGCACGCCGGGTCAGAATGTGACGGGCGTTGCGTCTTTGGGCAAAATGCTCGTAGCAAAACAGTTAGAAGTATTGCACGAACTCGTTCCGAAGCCTGACACGATTGCTTTTCTTGTAAATCCAAACAACGCCGTTGCGGGTCTCGATATGAGCGATGTGCGAGCAGCTGGAGGTGCGCTGGGAAAGCAACTTATTGTCATCGAACTGGGACCAAAGGCGAGCTCGATAAGGCCTTTATTGCCATAGTTGAACAACATGGCGACGCGCTCGTGGTGCAAACGGACCCATTTTTTCTCGGTCAACGCGATCAGATCATTGCGCTCGCTGCCCGCCATGCTGTTCCTGCTATTTATTATTTAAGAGACTACCCGGCTGCCGGTGGCCTTATGAGCTACGGCATTAGTCTTTCGGATGCTCTCCGGCTGGTCGGCAACTATGCTGGTCGCATTCTCAAGGGTGAAAAGCCGGGTGATCTACCGGTCCAACAATCAGTGAAGACCGAGTTTGTAATCAATCTCAAGACTGCCAAGGCACTGGGGCTTGCCGTACCGGTCGGGCTATTGAACGCTGCTGACGAGGTGATCGAATGACGCGGCGCGAGTTGATCAAGTTGCTTGGTAGTACGGCGGTAGCATGGCCACTCACTTTAATGGCTGCGGTATGGGCTCAGTCGCCCCAGCAGGCGCGGCGAGTGGGCGTGCTGCTTCCTTTCGACGAAAATGATCCCGAAGCGAATAACCGCTTAAAACAATTTCGCCTAGGCATGCGCGATTTAGATTGGACCGAAGGACGCGATCTCCTGATCGATTTTCGGTTTGCAGGGGGCAATTCCGAATCTATCACGAGACGTGTGGCGGAATTGGTTAAAGCGACGCCTGAGGTCATCCTTTCATATTCCACTCCCGGCCTTGCAGCGGTACGCCGCGCGACCAGCGCAATACCAATCGTGTTTGTGAATGTAACCGATCCGCTTGGCCAGGGTGTTGTTCCAAGCCTTGCCCACCCCGGGGCAATATCACGGGGTTCTCGTTCATCGAGCCGGAAATGGTCGGGAAGTGGATCAACCTGCTCAGCGACGTTAAGCCTGGCTTGTCGCGGGTCGCATTGATGTTCAATCCCGATACAGCACCGTTTTTTGACTCCTACTATCGTTCATTTGAGGCGGCGTCACGGCGATCCGCGATCGAGGTCGAAGTCGCGCATGTACGCACTGCTGGGGAAATCGAATCGGCGATCGCAAAGTTAGGGAACGAGCAAGGCAGCGGGTTAATGCTGGGATCGGACATTTTCATCGTTAACATGCGCGAGTCGATTATTAGGTTGGCGAATGAGCGCGGCGTACCGACCATTTCGCCTTATCGGCAATTTGTCGTCGACGGAAGTCTGCTGGCCTATGGGCCCGATACTGGCGACATCAGCCGGCGCGCAAGTGCATACGTCAATCGCATTCTCAAGGGTGAGCAGCCGGGGAATCTGCCAGTGCAATCGCCCATCAGATTCGAACTCGTTGTCAATCTGAGGACGGCAAAGGCGCTCGGTCTGTCGCCTCGAGAGTCATTCTTGGAGCTTTGCGACGACGTGATCGAATAGCGTCGTCTTTTATTGCACCGCATAATGTCTGCTCGTAATGTCTCCTTATGGAGCAAAGCGGACATCGCAAAAACGACATTCTCTCCGCCTGCCCGCGCTTTATGTCACATCCGATGACCGACTGGATGTGCTACCCTAATGGTGATCGTAGCGTGGTCTTTTTGCCGGGGCGGCAGTGCGACGACGCGATTTCATCAAAGCAATTGCTTGGACAGTCACATGG